>JAFTCE010000043.1 GCA_017454855.1 Desulfovibrio sp. | reverse complement strand
TCGCGCCCTTGACGGCGTCCTCCTGCGCGCTTCATTTGGCAGGGCGACAGCGGCTCCGGGAGAATGATTCTATTGGGCAGTGCTTGCACGTCCCCAACCCCCACAAGGTGTCCTTGACCCACACGCTTTAGCGAATGGCCAATTTTTTTGATCAACCGAAGTTGTGCCAATGTTTTTGTGAATGTTGGAGGAAAGGACAGCTTGGATGAACTTCACGCCTGCGATAGTCATTCCTGTCTACAACCACAAGAAGAATTTACCAGCAATAGTGGAACGTTCTCTTCGTCAATGTCCTATTGTCATCGTGGTTGACGACGGTTCTACAGATGGTGGACTCTCCTTAGTAGCAGGAATGCCCGTCAAAAAAGTGTGTCTTCCGTGTAATCAAGGGAAGGGGGCGGCTCTTTGGGCAGGGGCACAAAGTGCTCTGAGCGTCGGGGCAACGCATCGCCCATGTACGCGATACCGGGGTAGACCCCAAAAAATCCTAGCATGAGTGCAATGTTTACGGCATCAAAGCAATTGCCAACAGCGGACATAGTGTCTTTGTCCAATTTCTCGCCATGGAGGGGCTTCTTTACGGCAGATTTCTTTAACTTTGGGACAACGAGGGTGGAAATGGCAGGCATTGGGAAGCGCTAAAGGACTGGGGAGTTCGCCTCTTAACACGTTGTCCGCCTTGTTTTTCCTTGTAAAATTCGGCATGGCTGCCAAAAGCGCCTGAGTAAAAGGATGCACGGCAGCCGTAAAAATTTCCTCTGTGGGCGCTTCCTCCACTATCTGTCCAAGATACATGACAAGTATGCGGCGGCAAAAAAATCCAACTACAGCTAGATTATGTGAAATAAAAAGATATGCTAAATAAAGGCGTGTTTGTGCATCGCGTAGCAAGTTCAGAGTTTGCGCCTGCACGGAAGCATCGAGAGCGGAAACTGGTTCGTCGCAGATGATGACGTCAGGTCGTGTGATAAGTGCGCGAGCAATGGCAATGCGTTGCCTTTGCCCGCCAGAAAATTCGTGGGGATAGCGATCGCCTACGCCAGCAAGACCAACATCAGCCAAAATAGCGTCGGCACATTCTTTACGTTTTTCACACTGCATATTCTTGCTGATCAGCGCCTCAGCTACTGAAGAACGGATGCAAAGTCTTGGGTTGAGAGAGGAGGCAGGGTCTTGAAAAATCATCTGAATGCGCCCAACAGCCCAGCTTTTTGCGCCAGCCGGTGGCAGATCGCGTCCGTCAAACACGACGCGTCCCTGTGATGGTGACAACAAACCACAGGCTATGCGGCCAACAGTGGATTTTCCACAACCGGATTCGCCCACAAGACCGACGCTTTCTCCTCTGGCAAGGGTCAGACTCACATCATCAACTGCGGTCAAGGTTTTTTTTCTACTCCAGAGACTTCCGCCAACAGAAAATCGTTGCGTGATGTGTTCCAGGCACAGCAGAGGAGAATCATCAGCTTGTGACAACCGTGTTGTCTTTTGGCTGCGTTGCTCCACATTACACTCAGGAAAAATCAACATGGCTTTTCCAGCACACCTGCGGCATTGAAGGTAGCCATACCGTTAAAGATGGCAGATGCGCAACGCAGCAGATGGTACGCTATGGCGCCTCCGGTGCCTTCGCCCAGACGCAAGCCCAAATGCAGTAATGGTGTGTCCAGTTCGACAGCGCCTGTCAATTGGTGAAGGGCAAGAAGATGTCCTGGTTCGGCGGAAGAGTGCGCCAATATAGCATATTCACTCACGGCTGGACAAATGGCAAGCGCGGCAACATAGGCCGCACTGCTGATAAAGCCATCCACAAGAACAGGTACGCGTTGTGCGGCAGCCCCCAGGAGGAGGCCAGTCATCAGCACAATTTCAAAACCGCCAAAGGCAGCCAAAATATCAATGGCATCGCCGAGCAAGGCTCTTTTGTTCACTTCCAAAGCCTTGCGCACCACATGAATCTTGTGGCCAATCATTGTCTTATCCGCCCCTGCGCCAGGTCCGGTCATATCTTCGGGATTTCGTCGCAAAAAGGCACAGTACAAAGCCGTGGCAGCCGTGCTGTTTGCGATGCCCATTTCACCTATGCCAAGGCAGCGATATCCGGATTGGATTGTTTTTTGGGCCAGTTCTACGCCCATGCGCAAGCCCTTGAGGCAAGTCATGCGCTGCATGGCCGAACCCTGGCTGAAATCTGCCGTTCCATCGCCCAGACGACGATCCACCAACATGGGATGCTGTGGAAACGCCCCTCCACAGCAGCCAGCATCCACAATGCGCAGATCCAGACCAGAAATGTTGCAGAGGACGTTGATGGCAGCTCCGCCATGCAGAAAATTTTGTACCATTTGTCGTGTTACAGCCTGCGGGTAGGGAGAAACATGTTGTGCTGCTATACCGTGGTCAGCGGCTACGGTGAGCATGAGAGCCGGACTTACGCTCAGGGGCAGAGCGCCGCTTGATATGGCAAAAAGACGGCAGGCCAAGGTTTCAAGACGGCCCAGGCTGCCACGCGGCTTGGTGAGTGAATTCAAATGGTTTTGTGCTGCATGGATATGTTCTTGGTCAAGGGGGTCGATATGCAGACCGGGCGAAATGGACTCCAACAAAGAAATGTGTTTAGTATGCATACTGATATTATATACGTGCAAGCATATGCTTGCAAGCATATGCATCATGGGAGCATGGTGGAAAAAGTCGGTTTGCGTGTGCTTTGCCATTTTCTCAAATGAGGGTATTATGGAAAAAATTTGTATGTGAGGAGAAGCCATGAAGACCGCTGCGCTCGAAAAAAAACATTCCATGACCTCGGCAGGGAAATTTCACCTTCACGACGGTTGCAAGCTTTTGGTGGCGGTGTGTTGCGTTTTTACGCTATTGCTGTTCACGCTGCCTGCCAATGCCTTGCAAGGAGGCAGCCCGAGAATGACGCCCGTGGTGCGCGCTGTTCAGGCAACAGCACCGGCTGTGGTGAACATCACAAGCACACAACGCGTTGACAGGCAAACCATTTCGCCCTTGGAACATTTTTTTGGCAATGACGCCTTTCTTTTCCCAAGAGATCGGCCACTACGGCAGAAACGCATCAGCCTTGGTTCGGGGGTCATTGTGGATGGAGCGCACGGTCTAATCTTGACAAATGCGCATGTTATTGCCGGTGGTGACGAAATCATGATCCATTTGCTGGACGGTCGTGAATTCCCCGCTTCCGTCAGAGGCGCTGATCCAGATTTTGATATTGCCGTGCTTGCCATTGATGGCGCGCACAACCTGCCAGCCGTAACATTGGGTGATTCCAGAGATATCTTGCCCGGCGAAACAGTTATCGCCATTGGCAATCCTTTCGGTTTTCACCATACCGTCACGACCGGAGTTGTGTCAGCCTTGGGACGCACAATCCGCAATAAACATGGAGCCTTTACCGATCTCATCCAAACGGATGCAGCCATCAATCCCGGGAATAGCGGTGGGCCATTGTTGAATTTGGATGGTACCCTGATCGGCATCAATACGGTTGTAGATTCCAGAGGGGAAGGAATTGGTTTTGCAATACCCATCAACAAGGCTCGTCGCGTCATGGAAGACATCATGACGCAAGGGCGTGTTGCGCCTCTCTGGCTTGGTTTGGACTTGCTCGATGTCGATGCCCGCACCGCCATGGCCTTGGGCTTGCGCAGCGCCGACGGCGTCTTGCTGTCCCATGTGTATCCTGGTTCGCCAGGGGAAAAAGCAGGCTTGCGCGTTGGAGATGTTGTCCAAAATATCAATGGCACGCTTCTTCGTGATCGTCGAGATTATCTGGATATTTTGCGTAATCAGACGCAGGGGAACGCCTTGCATTTGCAAGTGTTGCGTGAAGGGCGCGTTGTGCAGAAAGATGTGTTCCCGGAACCCTTTGATGACAACAATGCGCACAGGATTATGTTGCAACGTTGGGGCTTTAGCGCCGTACGCAAGCCGCAGGGGGCGTTTGTGAACGTGATTCGTCCAGACGGACCTGCTTCTTTTTTACACAAAGGGGATATGATTAGTGCCGTAGGCGTGTCAGTCATCAATAATATTGAAGATTTACTTCAAGCATTCCGGCGGGAACGCATGTCCGGTCAGATCGTCTTGCAAATAGTACGCAATGGCCGTGGATATTATGCGCGTTTGGTGCCATAGAGTAGTGTCAGGAGTATGACAATATACAATTATTGTAAAAAAAGCCTCAATATCGTCTTTTTTGATGATGATTTTTTTTTTATCTTGACAAGAAACCAAGCCGAAGCGTAATTGAGCGCTATAGATAAAAAGTTCCTCTTTCACGCAAGGTATCTTTTTCCAAGCGTCAAATTCTCATGGTATTCATGATACTTAAAGGCGGTACACAAGCATGGCAAACAAGATTGACGGACAGGATGCGGCCCTCATGCAGCTCTTTACCTCACTGAAAAAATCGGTACTCCAGGTCGGCACGGAAACCCTGGGCCTTTCGCCTCAGGAGTTGGATGATGTGCGCGATGCTTTATTGCGAGGCGAGCCCCTGTACCGCATTCTGGGGATGAAGGAGACCATGATTGAGGCCCGCTATGCCTTGGCGCATCAGCTTTACTCGGCGGGCAAGTATAAGGACGCAGAAGCACTCTTTCGCTGGCTGACCGCCTATGCCAACGACAATGAGGCCCACTGGCTGGGACTTGGGGCATGCCGTCAAGCTCAAGAAAACTACAACGGAGCTTTGGAGGCATACCAAATGGCTGCGTTGTACAGTTCGCTTGAAGATCCCGCCCCTTTCTATTACAGCGCCATTTGTCTGCTCAGGCAAGGCAAGAAGGAGGAAGCCCAGATTTCATTGCAGGCCGTCATGACATTGGCCGACAAGAGCAAGAGTGAACACAAGGTCGTCATGGACAAGGCTGCGACACTCCTCGCAGGTCTGAACAAGGGATGCTAGTCATGGCCGACATAGCAGAATACATGAAGGCCCTAGCCGAACGTACGGGCTGGTCAGGTTTGAGTGCGCCGGACAACGCTGGTGTGCGGCGTGTCGCACTTGAGGACGATTTGGATGCGGCTTTTTTTGCTTTGGGGGACAGGTGGTGCATCATGCACGGTGTGGTGACCGAACTGCCTGCTTCTGCTGCGGAGTCCGAAGCCTTGTGCGCAACAGCCGCAGCCAAGGTGGTGGCTGCCATCAGGGAGCGACCGTCCATACTTGCCTTGGAAGAACCGGGGCCAAGTCCTGTGCCGGGGGAGATCGATTTGACGTCTGCGCGTCTTGTCTGCTTCCGTTCTGTACCTATGAATACAGACACGACAACACTGGTATCGGAAGTGCAGGCTTGGCTGAACGATTTCGCCTGGTGGAAAAATGTCCTGGGTGAGACGCAAGCCCAAGGGATGGGTTCCGGGTTTAGCGAAGGCATGTTCCCAGGTCTCAGGATCTAACGGCCATTGCGCTGCATTTTCCTCTGTGGACGACAGTGTGCCTTTCTGATAGCATGCTTCCTTCCGTGATATGATGGTATAATTTAGGGGAATGGGCTAGTTTGACCATGCCGACATGTTTTTCTGTAGCCTCCACAATACGCCGCTTTGCCTATGTGGGATCTATACTGCTGCTGCTTGTGCTTTTGTCGGCGTCGGCAGATGCCAGGCCCCCAAAGCAACCTGTCCAGCCGCAGCCTCTTTTTCTCGTGCCTTTTACCCATGTGGCCCAGAATGAGGCGCTTCCTGTGCTTTTGGCCGAATTCGCACGTGTGCAGGGCTACAATTCCGTAGTCAGTCCGGCGCTCAAGGGAGAAGTTACCGGTACTTTCGAACAGACCAATCCCTACGATTTTCTGTCCAGCATGGGGGCAGCCTATCAAGTGCGTTGGTTCAAGCAGGGGCGTATCATCAATTTTTATGCCCAATCGGAGATGCAACAGGCTTTCCTGGTGCCGACCATTATTAAGGCTGACAGTCTGCTTTCCATGTTCAGGGATGTCGGCATCCTGTCGCCCCAACTCACCCACAAACTGTTGAAAAACAAAAATATCCTCTTTGTGCAGGCGCCTGGCTTCTATGTGGATCAACTGCGACAGGCCATGTCCAGCATGGAGCAGGCGCAGACCAACCGCGTAACCATGCGTGTCTTTCCGCTCAAGCACGCCTGGGCCGAGGACAAACAGGTTAATGGCAGCAACGACACACTCGTGACTGTGCCCGGCGTGGCAAGTATATTGCGGGCCATGGTCACGGGTGACGCGCAAACGGAAAGCACGGTTACCCAAACGCCCTCTGTGCAACAGGGACTCCTGGGTTCCGGACTCGCTGCCAGCAAGCCAGGCAAGGGGGCTTCGTCAGGCACTGCCCAGAGCGGCAATCGCAGTGGGAGCGGGCAATCTGCGGTGAACATCATTGCCGATCCTCGCGTCAACGCCGTCGTGGTCACGGATGCCGCCTACCGCATGGAATACTATGAACGCGTCATTGCCGATTTGGACAAGCCCGTGCGTCTTGTGGAAATCCATGCTGCCATTGTGGATATTGACAGTAATTATCAGCGCGAACTGGGCATCAACTATCAGATGGGCGCAGCACTAAGCGGCAACTGGCGCGTCGGCGGAGCTGGCGGGGCAGCCGTCGACGAAGGCACCATGCCAGTGACAGGCGCGGCATCGGACGCCGGACTTTCCTTTTCCACGCTGTACACGCGTGGCACGGATTTCTTTCTCACCCGTGTCAAGGCGCTGGAAGAAGACGGTGTCGCACGCATGTTGGGTAAACCGTCGGTGCTGACTACGGACAACATGCAGGCCACATTGGAAAATACCAGCACATACTACATTCCTGTCTCCGGCTATCAAGCTACGGATCTCTTCAAGGTAGAGACAGGCACAGTACTCAAGGTGACCCCGCACATCATTCCCGGCCATGTTCTGCCCGACGGCACCGTGCTGCCCAATGCCATAAAGCTCATCGTCACCGTACAGGACAACCGTGATGACGGCAACTCCTCCAACTTCACGGTGAGCGATAGCACGCCCAAACCTCTCAAGCAAACGAAGATCAGCACCCAGGCCATTGTGGGCGAAGGGCAAAGTTTGCTTATCGCCGGGTATTACCATGAAAAGCAAAGCGATAGCGAATCCGGCGTCCCTGGTCTTAAAAACATCCCTTTGCTGGGAAGGTTGTTCGGCTCGAACACCCAGGAACATGCGCGCATGGAACGCTTGGTACTGATTACCCCACGCATTTTGAACATTGACGAAGCGCCGCCCGTACCAAAACGCGTGGATGATCCGCGCTTCAGCCGCTCTGCGACCGAAGCAAATTATGAAGAACGTATTCCGACGAAACCTTCGGTAGGAGGATGTACACGCCGTCGTCTAGACTATGCATCAACGCCGGATTTCCCCGCCCAACCTGGTCAGCCGAAGGTACAACCGCATATGGGTGAACCAGCGCAAACACTGAAACCAGACGCCCCGGCGGTTCGGCCATGAGTGGAGAAACAGAAGGACAGCTATCGCCGCCTGTTGTGGCGCTGCATGTCTTTTCTGGCGTGCATTTGGGAGCGCGCATCACGCTCACACCTGGTTCCTGGCTTCTGGGCAGCGACGACAGTTGTGATCTTATTCTTCATGGACTTGCTTCACGGCACGCCCTGCTGACTGTCAGTCAAGGTGATGATGTCCATGTTCGTGTCAGTGTCAGACCTGAGCAAGGGCACGTTCTCCTGGATGGCAAGAACGTCAGCGAAGAGACCTTTCTCGACTGCGGCAGAGCTTGGTATCTTGGTGAGACATGCTTCGCTTGGAACTATCCTGACGCCGTGCAGGAAGCCATCATCCCCCAGACCGCCTTTTTGACCCCAACTGATGGGCAAGGTGAGACAGAAGAAGCCTCCGAAGCCGGGAGTACGGACTTGGATGCCACCGCTGCTGTGGAGGAAACCGAGGCCGAACCTGTGGATCGGCCCCAAACCGACAGCCAGCCAGACAATGCTCAAGACCAGAGCGGGAGCGCAGACGAAGAACCCTTGCCGGAATCCGCTTTTCAGCCAGCGCATACGGATGAGCAGCGGACAAAAACGTCTTGGAAGCAGCGATTGCGCCGTCCACTGCCATTGCTGATCTTGGCGATCTTGCTCTGCGTACTGTCTTTTTCACTGACCAACGGCCCAAGTCGTGCGGAATATCCCGACCTTGTCAAATCCATACTGGATAAGGCCGGTTTGACAGGCCTTGGAGTCACCACGCGTTGGCCCGGAGTGGAAGTGCGCGGCGCTGTGACATCTGCAGCAGAGCTGGAACGCGTGAAGGATGCCGTGCAGCAGGTTTCCTTTCCCGTCTATCTGGAAGTGGCTGTGGATGACGATATGTTGCGGGCCGTGCGCGATGCTCTGGGTGTGCATGGGTTCTTTCCTGTTGTCCGCATGAATCGAGACGATGATGAACCCCGCGTGGTGGTGGCGGTCTTCATGCGCGACGCCCTTGTTGAGGCTGACGCCTTTGCCACGCTGGAGAAAGACGTGCCTTCGCCACCCCTCAAGGAACGCCACATCGTCCATGAGAAAGATGTGGCGTCCACCGTGCTGGCCAGTTTACAGAACGCACAGTTTACCAATATCCAGCCCGTGTATTTGCCTAGCCGCATCAGCCTGGTAGGAAATGTGGATGCGGACAGGCTGCCGGTTTTGAACAAGTTGAAAGCCGGATTGAGCGCGCATTTTGGCGTACCGCTCTTCGGTGAGAGCGCAGTGGAGGAAAATGCGTCCTTGTCCGGGCTGAGTAGCACGGCCTTGACACAGCCAGAGAGGGTGGTGCAGAGTTCAGATACCAAGAAGGATGGAGAAGGAGAACATGCAGGCGATATTCTTGGCGGTCTCAAGCTGACAGGGGTATTTGTCGCTCCACTGGAGTTCATCATCACCGAGGACGGCAGACGGTTTTTCCCTGGTTCTGTGCTGCCCAATGGCAGCGTCTTGGAAAGTATCACGACAAACCGCCTTACACTGCGACGTGGGGACAAAGTATTGATGTACAATTTGCGAGGTGTCAAATGAGTGAAAGATATTCTGCCTTTGATCTCTTGGAAGGCGACCATAGCGGGACGGGCCTGCATACATTGCAAGACCTTCTCTTGAATATGAAATCGACAATTCGTACGGCTATGGACGCGGGATTGTCCTCGGAGGATTTTTCTTTGGCGCAAAAATCCTTGCTGGCCGTGGAAACAGCCGAAGAAATTATTCCTACACTGCATGAAAAAATGTTGGGGTAGCTCTCATGACGCGCATGTCTCCTGTTTTTTTAGATGATAACGCTATCGCGCTCCTTCTGGAAATTGCCAACCTGGCCTGCCACAAGGGTATGCCAGCCGAAACCAGAACTATTACGGATGGGGTTCTCGCCGTGCGGCCCGGTTTTGTGCCCGCCATCATCACCAAGGCATATTCGTACCTTGTTGTTGACGATTTCGACACTGCGCTTGAAATGCTCGATCATGTGCTTGAGCAGCAACCTGACGATGCTGATGCGCGCATCATGCAAGGCTTGGCCTTGCTGTTGACAGATCGACGCACAGAGGCGCAAGAGGCTTTTACGCATATCCCCGACAATTGTCCTCAAAAACAACTGTCGGTGGAATTGGCCCGACTTTTGTAATTCGCCAAATTTCATGGACTCGCGATGATTGCACGTTGGCTTCTTGCAGTGCTTCTGCCATTGATGCTTTTGCTTGCTGCCTGCCAGACGCAGATCTACACCGGCCTTGACGAGGAACAGGCCAATGCCATGTTGATCGTGCTTCTCAAGCGCGGCATAACGGCAGAAAAGGTTCCTATGGGCAAAACAGGCTACGCCATTTCCGTGGAAGACAAACAGATAGTGCATGCTCTGCAGATACTTAAGGAACACAGTCTGCCAAGGGACAGCTTCGCCAGCCTGGGCAGCGTGTTTGCAGGCGGAGGCATGATCAGCTCTGCCTCTGAAGAGCAGGCGCGCTTGACATGGGCATTGTCGCAAGAACTTGCCAATACCTTTTCGCGCATTGATGGCGTCCTTACCGCCAGGGTGCATGTAGTCTTGGGCATCAACGACACTTTGAACAACGTGAAAACCCCCCCCTCAGCCACGGTCTTCCTTCGTCATACGCCGGATTCCATCGTCACAACCCTTGTGGCAGACATCCGCAAGGCAACATCGGGCGCTGTGGCAGGTCTTTCCTATGACAACGTGACCGTCATGCTAGTTCCCGTGCGTGAAAGCGTCACACTGCCGCAAGCGCCGCCGCCGCCGCCTTCGCTTTTTGGGGATACCTTTTCCCTGCCGCTTTTGCTGCAAACATTGGCCCTGGCTCTTGTGTTTACCGTTGTGGGCATTGGCGGAGTATGGTTGTGGCAAAAACGCAAGGCCGGAAAAACTGAGGAACAAACATCCGCTTCTGGCGATGGATCCTAATGTTGCATCATGTCGTCTACAGCACCGGATAAGCCCTTTTTTGACGCCCTGCTGACTGAAGGCAATGACTTGTGGTCGGCAATCATGCGTTGCAATGCGCACCCAGTCGCCAGGACGGAAGATTGGAGTCTTTTGCCAGTATCCGCCCGATCGTCTCTTGAGCAGTGGCTGGCCCAGGTTCCGGACAGTGGACGCAATGCCCTGGATATGGAAAAATCCGTGACCTTCGTCTGGAATTTTGAAGAGGAATCTCGCAAACTGGCCTTACTGGATGACGCCCAGCTCTGCCGTCTTGCCGCCGTGGTTGGCGTCACAATACATGCCCCGGCTTTGGCCCGCATTGTGGAGCGTCAAGCGCGTTTGCAATGCCGTGAGGCTTTGGGCGAAAGCCTGTTTGACTACGCGCAGACACGCGGTCAGTATCAGACTGGTGCTGCTGGTGACATCATGGCCAAACGAGACACGGACTTGCCTTTGCCCGAGCGTTGTCATCTGCATGGTTGGCTTTCCCTGTATTTTTGTTCCCTGCGTTGGCCCACAGAGCTTCGAGGAGTATTTCAACGTCGACTGGCCTTGATTGGCCCTGAAGCGTCCAAGGTGAACGTGAGGGACGCCTTGAGCGAAGCTGATTGGCAAATTCTTTGGCGTTTGCTAAAAAAATGTCTCTTGCGGGAGGTAGCACCGACATGGGCGTCCTATTTCAACGCATAGGAAGCGTTGTCAAACCGGCTCCCGGCGTGCGCATTTTGCGCGCTGCGGAATATGCCCGCCTTCTAGATGCGCAAACGCTTCTGGATGATGTACATGCTGAAGTTGAGACTATCAAAGAGCGCGCCGAAACAGCCTACGAGGAACGCAAAAAACAGGGCTATGAGGACGGCGTTCTGGAAGGTCAGATGCAGCAGGCTGAAAAAATGTTGGAAACCGGCATGCAGGCCGTAGAGTATCTGGAGGGCCTGGAGCGGCAGATTGTCGAAGTTGTAACGACGGCTGTGCGCAAAATTATTGGCGATTTGGACGACAAAGAGCGCATTGTGCGTGTGGTGCGCACTGCCCTGGATCAGGTGCGCGGGCGTCAGCATGTGGTGGTTCGGGTTTGTCCCGAAGAAGAGCCGCAAGTGCGCGAAGCTCTGGCCTCCATGTTGTCCAGCTCAGCCGCAAGTAGCCTCGAAGTAGTGGCAGACCAGCGCATGAAGCCTGGCGACTGCACGCTGGAGAGCGAAATGGGCGTAGTGGAGGCCGGCCTGGGGGTGCAGCTCAAGGCCATTGAAAAAGCATTGGCGGCCAGGATCGGCGAAGGAAATTGACGTGGCCTTTGAATACATCGGCAATTTACTGGAAGAGACCATCCGCAATGTGACGCCCGTGGAAGTACGCGGTCGAGTGGAGCAGGTCGTGGGCACCATTATTCGTGCCGTGGTGCCCGGCGTCCGCATGGGAGAACTCTGCATTTTGCGCAATCCCTGGGAAAACTGGCAGCTCAAGGCCGAGGTAGTGGGTTTTGTAAAAAATATCGCCCTGTTATCGCCATTAGGCAATATGCAGGGCATTTCGCCAGCCACGGAGGTCATCCCCACAGGGGAAATCCTCTCTGTGCCGGTGGGTAACGAACTTTTGGGCCGTGTTGTGGACGGCTTGGGGCAGCCCATGGATGGCGGGCCGGAGCTGCACACGCGCAGCCGCTACCCCATATTCAACGAGGCGCCCAACCCCATGACGCGCAGGATTATCGATCATCCCATCACCTTGGGCCTGCGGGCCATTGATGGCATTCTTACCTGTGGGGAAGGGCAGCGCATGGGCGTGTTCGCCGCTGCTGGTGGTGGCAAGAGTACGCTCCTGTCCAGCATCCTCAAGGGCTGTTCGGCAGAAGTTTGCGTCCTGGCCCTTATCGGCGAACGCGGACGCGAGGTGCGCGAATTTATTGAACACGATATCGGTCCCGGGGGACTGTCCAAAGCAGTCTTGGTGGTTTCTACGTCTGACAGATCGTCTATGGAGCGTCTCAAGGCGGCGTATACGGCTACGGCCATTGCCGAATATTTTCGTGATCAGGGCAAGAGCGTGCTGCTCATGATGGATTCCGTCACCCGTTTTGCCCGAGCCCAACGCGAAATTGGCCTTGCTGCCGGCGAACCTCCCACGCGTCGTGGTTTCCCGCCCTCGGTTTTTTCGGAATTGCCCAAGCTCTTGGAACGCGCGGGGAATTCCAGCAAAGGTTCCATAACAGCACTGTACACAGTACTGGTGGAAGGCGACGACATGACCGAACCCGTGGCCGATGAAACGCGTTCCATTTTGGACGGCCATATCGTGCTTTCACGAAAACTGGCAGCGGCCAACCATTATCCGGCCATTGACATCCAGGCCAGTGTCAGCCGCGTTATGAACGCCATTGTTACGCCCGAACACAAAAAAGCGGCGCAGCGCTTACGCGCCATTTTGGCCAAATATGCGGAAATTGAGCTTCTGGTGCAGATTGGCGAATACAAGCAGGGCGCCGACGCCGAAGCAGATTCGGCCTTGGCGCATATGAACGCTGTCAATGCGTTTTTGCGCCAGAAACAGGATGAGAAAAGCACTTTTGAAAACACTGTGACCGCTCTGCAGCAGGCGGTGGCATAGTGCCAGGGGCAAAATATCCCTTGGCGGCCATGCTGCGTGTACGGGGGCTGCATGAGGATCAGGCCAGGCGTGATGTTCACGCTGCTGAGGAACGCCTGCGTGAAGCGCAGCAATTGCGGAACAGTCGGGCGACGGAGCTTGATCGGTACAGGGCTTGGCGTCCACAGGAGGAAGACCGCCGCTATGCGGCCATTTTCGGCAAACCCATGAATGCGACCAGCTTGGGCGAGTTTCGAGAAGATCTCGCGCACCTTGCGCAAGGTGAGGCAGAACGGCAGCAGCAACTCGACGAGGCTGAACATGTTGTGCATGAGCGAGAGATGGAGACGGACGCAGCCAGGCAGGCGGTCATACTGGCCCGCAAGGCATGCATGAAGCTGGAGGAACATCGCGATATCTGGATGATAGCCCAGCGCAAGGAAGAGGAACGCCTGGCAGATTTGGAGATGGAAGAATCGCGCGGCCCGGCCAAGGCTAGCGACGAGAGTTGAGCAACGTCGTGCCAAGAGGAACGCATGAAAGTTGGGAATGAAAGTTTGTTGCTAAATGTGGATGGCTTGAGCAGCAATTGTGAATATCGACAGCCATCCGCTGAAGACAAGCGTTTGTTTGAGCTAGCTCTTTCCAAGGATGACATCGACGCTAGTGAAGGAAGCCAGCCTGTAAGTACGAGCAAGGAAAGACAATTTGATTTTACAAAAGGCCAGCAAAGTATTGAGGGCTGGGATACAGAAAACAAATCGACGACCGCAGAAGCAGGGCAGCAGTCAGTAGAATCCCCCGTAGAGAACCGGAGATTTGGGCATGGAGAAGAGAGTGCTCGTATTGCTGAAAATCATCAGCCCACTGTGGCCGACGGTGGCCAAAGGCTGACCGAAAGTGTCGTAAACAAAGCGACAGCAGTAGGGCAGCAGTCAGCAGAATCCCCCGTAGAGAGCCGGAGATTTGGGCATGGAGAAGAGAATGCCCGTATTGCTGAAAGTCATCAGCCTACTGTGGCCGCCGGTGGCCAAAGGCTGACCGAAAGCGTAGCAAACAGGGTAGCAGAAGCAGGGCAGCCATCCGCCGTATCTCCTGATGGAGAGGAGTCTGTAGCAAAAAAGGCTATCTATGCAACGGAAAGGCAGCAGGCATCTGCTCCCCACAAGGACGAAAAGCAGCATAAAGGACGGCAAGATTCGACCTTGCATGCAGAAGGATTGCACAGAGACCAAATCATGCCCTCGGCAGCATCGTTGATAGAGAGTCTCTTTCCACAGTACAAGACCGAAGGTGCATCTGTGCCGACAACAGAAGCCGCACCCATGCTCCACGAGGAAAATACTATGGACAAGCTCGTGGAGCGCATTCTGGTGGCAGAAAAATCCAGCGGAACGCAGGAGGTGCGCATCACTCTCGCCGACGGTCTGCTCAATGGTGCGGAGCTGACCATACAGCGTCATTTGGACGGGCAGCTGGCCGTGCTGGTGAGCTGCATGGATGATGCTTCCTTCCAGACTGCGGTGAGTGCGCGCCAAGGCTTGACTGAGGCATTGAAAGCGCATGGGGAAAGCGTGCAGGTCGTCGTGAGCAAGGCTGATGCCGGAGGCGGCAATGAAGGCGATACTCGTCAGCGGTCGCGGGGATTGCAATTCGAGTCTGAAGAGGCTTCACAAGCATGAGTGATCCTTTCCGTGCCTTGCCATTGCCGCCAGGTTCTGTGCGCTTATGGAATGCGCTGGTCTGTCGGCTGCAGTCAATGCGCCTCTCGTTGGACAATGGGCAGCCCGATTATCCAGTGGCAAGCATCACCTGTCCTATGACGGGCTGCGAGGATGTCTTTGCAACTGGAGCCGCCTTTACGCTATATGCGAATATGAATGGCCTGTGGCGTGTGGACTTCGGCAACCTGGATGTCCTCGCCTTGCGCCCTGAACTGGCAGCATGGCTTCAGGCTGATGTGGGTAACCGTTTCGCACTCCTTCCGGTGGGTCTTGTGCGCGCCGTGCTGGAGCGTCTTTTTCTGCCCGTTCTGGACGGCATATCGCGACACACGGGCATTCCTGGTGTTTTTGTGGGCGCTCCGCGTGCCTTTGCACGGCCCATATTTACGGAGCATTTGGACATGCTGCTGTGCGTTGAGGGGAAATATTCCGTCAACGTTCCTCTGCGTATTTCTTGGCAGGATACGGCGACCTTAACACCTTTTGTGGAGAAGCTGGAAGCACAGCCTCTGCCCGCACCAACGCCGCAATGGCAAAGACAGCTTGCTGCGGCAATGCTCACGGGACGGATTATCCTTGGGTTCATGCGCCTTTTGCCGCAGGAACTGGCATCTTTGAATACGGGAGATGTGCTTCTGCCCACACGTCTGACATCTGCAACACCGCAATTATCGCTTGCCTCCGGTCTCAGCCTTGCCTGTGCCCTGGATGGAGACACGCTCACGTTGCGTGGCATGGAGGCGTCTTCCACGCATGCTATTCATGGAGAAAAACCTATGTCAAATGATGTTGCTGACAACGGCGCCTCGTTGCAAGGATCGTCGTCGCAAGCACTGCTGGATAAGGACGCTTTGAACAAGCTGGAGCTGGACATTACGTTTGAACTTCCCGGCGTGCAACTGTCCCTGGCAGAATGGGCACGCCTCACGCCAGGATATACCTTCAGGCTATCGGCAGACGTTGCGCAAATGCCCGTGACGGTATGTGTCGGCGGTCGCGCCGTGGCCTTGGGAAGGCTTGTGGACGTAGGCGGCGCTGCGGGAGTGCAGATTACGCAACTCGCTGCCAGCGCCAGACAAGGCATGACTGAGGAAGGCGACTAATGAATCTGGCGGGATTGAACCCCGTATATCTTATCGTTGGGCTGGTCGTTCTTGGCCTGGCACCCTTCATGTTGATGCTGGTCACGTCCTACGTCAAGATTGTGGTCGTGATGAGCCTTATTCGCAATGCCCTGGGGGTGCAGCAGATTCCGCCGACAATGGTCATGAACGGCCTTGCCATCATTTTGAGCGTGTTCATCATGGCGCCGGCCTTCACGGACACGGTGCGTTTGTTAGAGCAGCAGCACGTTCGCGGCAACTCTTCGCCTGTAGAGATTATACAGGCATTGCAAAAGTGTTCCCCGCCCTTGCGAAAATTTTTGGGGCAAAACACCTCGCCAGTCATCCTCAACGCTTTCATGGGCACAGCCCGACGTGTCTGGCCGGAAGGCATGAAGAACGACATCACCAAGGAAAACTTGATCATCCTGATTCCCGCCTTCACCATTTCCGAACTGACGCATGCATTTCAGATGGGTTTTTTGCTCTATTTGCCATTTGTGGCCATTGATTTGATCATTTCCAACATTTTGCTAGCTCTGGGTATGATGATGGTCTCGCCCATGACCATCTCCCTGCCGTTCAAGCTCTTGCTGTTCGTCACTCTGGACGGTTGGCTCAAAATCAGCCAAGGGCTCTTGCTCAGCTATCATTAACGGAGATCCATATGGAAATTACAACAATACAGGACAAGGAATGCACTATTCTGGCACTTTCCGGTCGCATGGACGCTACGACAACAGTAGATTTTGACAGCGCTGCGCAAGCTGCCGTGAAAGCAGGGCAAACGCATATCCTGGTGGATTTGAAAGACCTTGTCTACATGAGTTCCGCAGGACTACGCAGCTTGCTGGGCCTGGCCAAGACAATCAAGGCGGCGCAGGGACGGCTGTGCTTTTGCAGTCCACAGCCCATGGTAGCTGAGGTTTTTCATATTTCCGGCTTTGACCGCATGCTTTCCATCAGCGACAATCGCGAAGCAGGCCTGGCCACATTGAGCGCCTGAGGAGTGTCCCCCCATGCCTGAAATTATACTTGACGCAGCCGTGGACAGCATTCAAGACGCCATGGGTTTTATCCGGCGGCATATTGGAGATCAGTTCGCAAATCTTCGCATGCATGTGGAACTGGCTGTTGAAGAATTGCTGGTTAACGTGGCGAGCTATGCGTACTCCGAGGAAAGCGCGAGCAAAGCCCCCAACAGCGACAAGTTGATTCTGGGCTGCCGCTGGGTGAATATGGACGGAAATGATCAGTTTTGCGTCTGGTTACGCGACTGGGGACGTCCCTTTGATCCCTTTCGGGAGGCCAGGAAACCGGACACAACCCTAAATGTTGAGGATAGAAACCTGGGTGGGCTGGGCGTACATCTCATCAAATATGTCTCCAACCACTATGTATACAGTGGCGCGGATGGCAGCAATACCGTGGAACTGTATTTTAAAGCCGATGATCCGCAGTAGGGCGAAGCGTCAGGCTGTGCGCCTGCCATGATTGCTTTTTTTTCGCAGCTAAGCCGTGCGTGGCATGGACTTTTGCCATGCCTGCTGCTCGGATTGAGTCTTGCTGGCTGCGCTGTGAAGACGGATGCACCGGACAAGACTGATGTTCCCGGCAAGACTGATGCTGGATCGGAGCCGTCCTCTCCCTTGGACGACGGTGCAGTAAAGACAGCAGCGACGTTTGCCAAAACGTCCACGCCTTCCGTGATGCCCCATTTTGCCGATGACAGCTACGGCCCGGGTGTGCTTGGACCCCGTGTTCTCTTTCATGCAAGCGAGGTTGTGGATGTTCCGGCCCAGCGCATGGATGTATACCTGCGTGCTGCACAGGCCACAGCGCCCAAGGATGCTGGCATGTCTGCACAGGAGGCAGACAAGGCCATTTCCCGCACGGACAAAGCCGAAACGCGGAATCCCCGGCCCGTGCGCGTATGGGAAGTGCGTGAACCACAGAAAGCACGCACGCCTTCCCCATTGGCTCCAGCCATAGTTGACACGCGGAACTATCTGGCCTCATTGGGCGTCCGCAGTGTGTACGAGCTGTCCCCTGGATCCCACCGTCTCTTCGTGCCACGCGGGCAGAAATCCGCGCTTTCGCCCTTGCTGGGAAGTGGCGCTCCTCTGAATGGTCATATTCCGGCAGGAAGAGGCGACATCACTGCCCGACAATGGGAGGAAATGATTCGGGAGGCTGGCCATCTCTTTGGCTTGGAACCACAGTTCATCGCCGCCATTATCAAGGTAGAGTCCAATTTTGACCACTTGGCAATCTCACCGGCTGGCGCGCAGGGGGCCATGCAAATCATGCCTGGCACGCAGGCTCGGCTTGGACTCAATGATCCCTTTAATGTTCGGGCTAATATCCATGCTGGCTGCGCCTTTATGCGCGAACTGCTTGTGAAGTACGGTTCTGCCGAGTTGGCGCTGGCAGCCTACAATGCCGGTCCCCGCGCTGTGGACAAATACGGCGGCATACCTCCCTATGCCGAGACGCAGGCATATGTGCGCAAGGTCATGGCCTTCTGGCAGGGCACAGTGCCACAGACTCCAATTGCGGAAGGCAGGAAGCGCGTCAAGGCGCGTCCGCCAACTGCGTCCAGGGAAAAAACGGCACAGGGCGGTAAAAGGAGAAAAGGGAAAAAGCCTCAGTCATAGAATTCGTCCACAGTCAAGAGTATTTCCAGGGGAGGATTCCAACCCATGAGCGCGGCAGTGCCCAGATTGATGGCTATGAGTATGGGGCTTTGGAATTTCTGGGAAAGCGCACGCGGCAATATGCCGTCCATAATGCTGAGCAAGCGCTGCGCTGCATAGCGGCCTTCTATAAAGCTATCGTCCACAAAGCTGGCCAAGGCACCGCACTTCACGTTGTCCACGCCGGATTGGGAAAAGGTAGGTATCCCCTTGGCAAGCAGCGGGGCCAAGGTGCGACGCGTCTGTTCCGGAGTCATGGCCACATTGTAGGTCAGGTAGACGGCATCCACACCTTGCGATAGAAGGTTGTAATGACAGGCTACCACCCTCTTGGTCACTTCTTCCGCATCACCGTGCAGGGGGGTATGACAGCGTACAAGTTCTACATGGAGTGTGGCGCTGGCCTGTTCAATTTCCTTGAGTGCCACGACATTCCTTCCGGTGGGCGTGTCCTCATACACCACGCCCAGCTTGCGGAAAGGGAAGAGTGTATGAAAAAATTTAATCTGTCCTAGAAAACGCCAGGGATTAACCAGGGCGAGAAGATTATTCTTCCCTGAATCAACTACGGATTTCGTGATGCCCGCCTCCACGGCATTTGTCGAGCTGGCCACGATCACGGGAACGTCTGTGGGTAGTGTAGAAATATCCTGCCCGGCTCGCGTGCCCAAAACCAAAATGGCATCCACATCTTGCCGTGTTGTGAGCCGTTGCAAGACAGTTTGGCGTATCTCTGGCCTTTTGCCATCATCCCAATCGGCAGAATAAAAACCGTCCTCTAAAAAAAGTACGCTTCCCTTGGTGTGTTCTGCTAGCCAGAGCCAAAGTTGCCGACTTTGGTCCGCTTCGTTCAATGCCGATGGCAGCGTGTCGGCGGAGATGACACCTGCGTGTATAAGTTCACGGGCAAAGCCAAACAGGGTCGAGCGGAATTCTTCAAGCGGACCAGAGGAAACGCAGATAATACGCATCGGAGAATTTGCGAAGCTTGGAATTGCCCACAGGAGGCAGAGCAGGAAGAAAGAGAGCGCGGAGCAGCCTCGTATTTTGTGGAATATGGCGAGAATCATGGTCATGCAGCATCTCCATTTCGCGTACCTGGGCGGCAAGCCGTGAGCATGGCGATGTCGTCCGAAGGCGGTTCATGCCCCCTGAAGGCACAAATGTCGGCAAAAACAGCCTTGTGCAGGGAGTGCGGGTCGACATCAGCATGGGCGGCAAGGCAGGCGGCAAGGCGTTTTTCGCCGTACAGCTCCTTGTCGGCATTCATGGCCTCTGTCAGGCCGTCCGTGTATAGAAAACAACTTTCACCATCGGCAAGTATGTCTTTGAACAAGAGATAGTCAATACATGGCATGGCGCCCACCAGGGGACCGCTCAAGTTTTCTAGCTGACGCAAATGTCCCCGGGCATCCACGATAAAGGGCAGGCAGTGACCGCCATTGGCGTAGAGCAATTCTTTTGTTGCCGGATCATACACGGCAAGAAACAGGGTGACGAACATGTTGCCGGGGTTGTGTTCTTCCAGCAGGGTATTGACCTGCGTCATGGCCTGCGCCGGGTCAAGGCCAGAGCGTAACGCGTAGCGGGTCAATGTCAGCGACATGGTCATGAACAGGGCTGCCGGAACGCCTTTGCCGGAGACGTCACCGAGGACAATGGCTTTTCTACCGTCGTCCAAGGTGAAGCAGTCGTAGAGATCTCCGCCGACTTCACGCGCTGGTTCAAGAAAAGCAGCTACGGAAAAGCCGGGTTCTGGAGGGGCGGCATTCAAGTCTGGCAGAATGCCCATCTGGATGTCCTTGGCGGCGTTTAATTCGCCTTCTATGCGTTTTTGTACGGTCATGGCGGCCATGGAGGAACGTATGTTCGAAACCAGCTCCCGGCCCATACTGGCGAATGATCGTGCCAGATCCCCCAGCTCGTCGCGGCGTTTTAGGTTCAACCTTTGCGAAAGCATGTTTTCCAAAGCATCCAGACTGGAGGTCGAGGATGGGTCAACAGCAGCCAGTTCATTGGTCCAGTCCCGCAGTTGGTGCAAGGGGCGCATTGCCCGCATGACCATGAAAATGGTGAATAGTGTTGATGCCAGCACAATGACAAGACCAAGCATGAGCAGTCTGGATATCAATTGCGAAGACGGCGTACGCAGCACATTCAGCGGAGCGGCCATAACAAGATACCAGTTATAAGCATCTATCCAGGCTATATGGCACAGATATTCCCCTTGTTCCGTTTCAATCCGACCTTTGGCGTGATCTTGTGAACGAGCGACTGCGTACAACGGCCCAAGATTTTCTTCAAAGGAGTGCGCGTCACCGCGTTGGACGAGCGCCTCCCCCTTGGTATCGCGGATCATCAGCAATCCCTTACCATAAAAGGGGATATGCTCAAAATTTTGTTTTGCCGTGTCAATGCGGTGGCGCAACAGGGAGTCGGCTTCTTGAAACAGTGAGGTGAGAAGCAGGCCTGACACCAGCACGCGATCCATACCCAGTGGGGCATGTGAAACGCCTGTTGCATCCGCATCTACGGGAAGAAAAAACAGGAGTATGGGTTCGTCCTTGTGTTTTGAGTTCGACCAAAGGGCAAACTCGCCGTCCTTGGGAAGATTCAGCACGATGTCCGCGCATGTTTGCTGCTTGACATTACGCATTTGGGCATCTATCCCCATGGCCGGAATCCCCAGCAGCCGCAGATCGCCGACAGTTGTCAGCAAGATGGAGAAATTCTCCGTGGTCTGGCTTGCACGTTCGCCGTCATGGTTGCTCATCAGAGCCATTCCTAGCTGCCTGCGCTGCTCAGAAGGGGGCAAATGCTGCTCCAGAACCTGCAGATCGTTGCGCGCATCCAAGGTCATGGAGCGCATTTGCTGTTTCGTGGAAAGCACGGTGCGAACCTTGGAGGACAGGTACTCTCTGTAGGAAGACTGCAAGTTGTGTTCCATTGTCTCGGCCAGGGAGGCAAAGTGCTTTTCTTCCATGAAAAGCACATAGTCGCTGACGCGCTGCCATGTTAAAAACAGCGTCAGCGCAATGGAAAGGGCGATGGCGCATCCGACGGACAGGGAGAGTTTCGTACGAAGTGTCATATATGTCCTGTTGAGAAGCTGCTTATTTTCTCTTTAGGATTGCCGAGCTTTGCCCCTGCCGTCAAGGAAAAAATTCCTTCGCAGCAACAGAGATGTTACAGTTCACAGCCCCTCTGAGTACAGGGTACAGCAGTAGACCCAGGTAGGCGTTGTACACCTGCCTTGAAGGGGGCCACCTCTGTTGTTTACAGGTAACTGACCTCATGACAGGTCTGCTGAGCAATCTCAGAGATCGCACTTAAAGCCTTTTTGCAAACATCGAGGTCTCTCCTAAGTTTTTCAGTCTCTTTCTGGTTTGTTCTTAGTGTCCACTCGACCTCCCGTAACCTGGCAGAGATCGATTTCAATTCTTCTTCCCTGAGCTTTACGGTATCGCTGACAGTCGGCTTAGGCCGATTTTTCGAGCCGGATTTACGACCTCTTTTGCCAGAGCTGCGGATTAGCTCACCAGTTTCAGGATCGAGCATCCCAAGATACTTTTTAGTGGGCCGCTGTTGCTTGGAAACCGGGTCGTAATGCGGCGTAGACTCGAACACATAGATTCTTCCAGATTTTTTATCAGTGTGCTTAACAATGCTCATCAACCAACTCCGACTGCAATGGATAGATAAATTTAAGTATATCCATTAAAAAAATCAAGCAAAAATATAGTGGGTATAATTTATTTAACATATATCCTGTATATAATTCAGTTCTGGTTACAGAGGCTGTGCTGAAGCTATTGACGGAATTGTCGTTGAAAAAAGAGAAAGAAAAGAGAATGGACGCGCAAAGAATTGGTTATATCCACTTCAGTGGGCGTCTATCACAAAAATCAGGCCAAAGCGGCTGTGAATTGTAACCTTGCGGACAGCGGCGTTTCCTTTCTGGGTGAATTTTTCATTGACGGCTAGGGAAGGCAATGGCAACAATATTCGCACTCTCCCTAAATGCGCACGTTGTCCGATTGCCGCGTACGGTAGAAGACCGCCTTCAAGTCCAGGGGAAGCAAGCATGAGCGTATTTTCACAACTATCCGTCGTCCTGGGATATTTCCTCGATGGTCATGCCTGGCCTGGCCCTTTGCATGGGGAGCAAACAACCCTTGGCTCTATGGCTCTCGGTCCCATGGGGTTTTTGTCCATGCTGCAAACATGGCTGGGGCTGCCAGGTGAAGCCTTTCCGGGAGGGCAGCGTATAGCCCAGTGTTTGCGGGCAGCACGCTCCTGTTGCCGGGCGGAACATACGCCCTTTTACGCGCCATCCTTGGCCACGGCACCCTGGGCTACTGCCCAACGGCTTCTTGCCATGCGCAACGATCTGGTCATGGCAGGCTGGCATGGGAACATCCCTGCGCAGGGAAGCCGACGACTTCACGATTTGGCAGAGCTTGATAGGCTGCTTCCGCCAGCGGCTGATCTGCCTTTGCAGATCAACGTGGCCATCGAAACCGTACAACGCTGGCCTTTGCCTCAGCCCATTGCCGTGACATGTCTGGAACCACGCAACTTGTGGCCGCGATGTTGGCGGCGTTTGTTTGGCGTATTAGAGGAACGCGGCGTCATATTTTCCCCCAACGCCATAGCTGAAGAGGCAGGGGGCATGTCCAGTCTGGCGAAGGTTCAAAACTATCTGCGGCATGGTGGGGGCAAATCTTACGCAGTTGACGATGGCAGCCTTCGCCTGCTTCGAGCCGGAAGTCTGGAAGAGGTAGCTGAGGCCGTGGCACTCTTACTGCCGACGTTCGCAACAAAGGGGACTGCAGTTTTGTTGCGCACGGATCCGAGCCTGCCCCTGGAAACGGCCATGGCGCGTTTCCATCAGCCGACGACCGGGGCAAGCCCTGCATCCCGCTGGCGCAGCACATTACAGCTCTTACCCATCTGCCTACGCATGCGCTGGAAGCCTAGATCCATGCAGGCCCTGCTCGACTTCCTGCTGCTACCGGAAGCGCCGGTGCCCGCTCGGGTGCGATGGCTCATGGCTGAGGCATTGCAAGAATTCCCCGGCATCGGCAACGAGGTATGGCTGGCCAGGGCGGAGCGCGCCCGCGCCTTTTTGAAAGAAAAATATGCAGATAAGGCGGATGCCAAATGGCAGGAAGTTCTCCAGTGGTTAGAACCGGAGGTCTTTGACGAAGCTACTGGCATGCCGCTCACTGTCCTGGAAGCTGTGTGTACGGATATTTCCACATGGGCTTTGCGGCGTTCAAAGGTGAATCCTGACAATGGCCTGCTGAAAATCCTCGCTGTACAGGCTGCGGACTTTGCACAAATGGCCAGAGAAGCCGGGGAGGACAGCTTTTCCAGACCAACGCTGGAAGCCATGCTTGATCATGAGTGCGCCCTTGGGGCCGAGCATGTTTTTTCGAAGGAAGAGGCAGCGCCTTGGACAGTGCTTGACCATCCTGGACAGCTCTATGGGCCAGTGGACAGCTTGGTTTGGTGGCTATTCCGCGACCCTGGTTCCGCCTGTCGGCATTTCTGGACGGAAGACGAACTGCGTTGGCTGGCAGGGCAAAACAGGGTGCCAGCCCTTCCGGAGGAGGAGCATGGTCGACAATATATGGCATGGGTTCGAGCCTTGTGCTGTACGCGTAAGCAGTGCCTTCTTGTTTTGCCCACGCGTGATGCAGGGCAGGAAATGGCCCCACATCCCTTCTGGGATCATATGCTGGCCTCTTTTGATGATTCCTCCGGCGCAGGGCAGGTGTTCTCTTGTTCCGCGCATACCCTGCTGGAAGAAACTGAGGTGCCCTGTGCCCAGGTAGGATCCCAGTTCGTCCCGCAAGAACTGAATACGGCTCTGCGCCTCACGCCACAGCCAGTCCCCCAAAGGCTTTCCTTCAGTGCGGCGGAGAAAATTCTTCAGTGTCCACTGCATGGCCTTTTGGCCTGCAGGCTGCCTTCGGGCGGGCCGCAGACAGCAGGGCTGCCCATCCTGTCACGGCTGTTCGGTAATTTCTCTCATTACCTCCTTCAGCAGATGTTGACGGACACAGCCTTGCCAACCAGTTCTGCAGCAGGAAACCGCATGGAGGCCCTGGCCGAACGCTATCTACCCACACATGCGGCCCCACTGCTGGAGCAGCGTCATGCCCTGACATGGCAGGGATTTCTCCGCAGCATGCGCAATGTTGCTGAAGCGCTGGTCGCGCGCATGAAGGAAGCTCAACTTTCCTCTCCACAAGTTGAACTTCAACTTGAAAGAAAGCTGGATTTACGGAACACCATTCTCCATGGTCGCGCTGACATTTGTTTTCAATCCAGGACAAGTGCGGTCATCTGGGATCTCAAGTGGTCGTATAACAGGAAGAAATACGCGGGCATGCTGGACGAGGGCACGGCCTATCAGCTTGCCGCCTATGCTTGGATGCAGGCCAGTGTTCGGGCTGCGGCCTACTGGCTTCTTCCTGGTAATGCCTTTTTGGGCACGGAAGGCAGCGGGGCTATCGGGAACGAAATCCACGCTGTGGACATGGCAGAGATGTGGATGCTCATGGCGGAAAAGTTGGAAAGCATCTTTGCAGAATGGGAACACGGCATAGTTGGTATTGCCGAAAGGGACGAAACAGGTCAGGCAAGCAAGGCTTCGGGCTGCGGCTACTGCGAGTTTTCCTTTGTATGCGGGAGGGGGTATGCCTAGGAATATCACCATTATCGGTGCCAGCGCCGGTTCCGGAAAAACCTACAGGCTGTGCGACAAATACTTTGCCTGCCTCAATGACGGGGAAAGCGAGGTCGGTGTGACGCACGCACTGCCACGACAGGTGCTGGCAACGACGTTTACCAGAAAGGCCGCAGCAGAACTTGTGCAGCGTCTGAGGAACAGGCTCCTATCCAAGGGAAGGACTCAGGCCGCATTGTGCGTGGAGGATGGCTATATAGGCACGGTGCATGGTGTCTGTTTGTCCCTGCTCAAGGATTTTGCCCTGGAGAGGGGATACTCACCGGACATGGCGCCGTTGCCGGAAGAAGATGAGGAAAGGATTTTTTCGCAAGCAACGGCCACGGTCATGGACAAGTACGGTCGTCAATTGTACGCCCTTGCGCACCGCCTGCATATGGACGCCTATCTTCCCTATGGCGGGCCACGGGGGCTGGAAGACTGGGACAGAACCGTGCGCAATCTGTGTAAGATGGCGCGGGCCAATGGCCTTGGTGCGCCACAGCTCCTGGAGCAGGGCGCTGAGAATGCGTGCGCCTATCTTGCAATCCTTCCCCAAGCGCTTTCTGACAACGAAGCTGCTGTCGTCTGCCAGAAGCTGGACGAAGCCGTGCGTCAAGCCCTTTCCGGCATGGAAAGCAATGGGGATTGCACCAAAAAAACTGCTGCCGTCAAGGAATTGCTGGCAGCCTGGACGCAGGGCAAGGAACGAATTTGGCAAGATTGGCAGGAGCTTCTGGATGCGGAACCAGCAAAGAAAAGTGATCGCCTGTACAAACCTGTGCAGGAACTTGCCGCCTGCTATCCATGCTTGCCGACCTTTCAGCAGGATATGACGGCCTACATTGAAAATATCTTTTCCTGCGCTGCGGAATGCCTGAATGCCTATGCCGCCTGGAAGAAAACGTATGGCCTGCTCGACTACAACGATATGGAAGCCCTGGCTCTGGAACTGCTGCAGGATCCAGAGGCTGCTGCCGCCCTGCAAGGGCACATCCAGCAGGTATTTGTGGACGAATTTCAGGATACCAGCCCCTTACAGCTCGCGCTTTTTCTCCGCCTTGCCGATATAGCCAAAGCGTCTATCTGGGTGGGCGATATCAAGCAAGCCATCTATGGCTTCCGTGGTACAGACCCCGTTCTGATGCAGACAGTGGTGCAGCGCATAGGGCATGATCCTGGCAATGATTTGCACTATTCCTGGCGTTCGCGTCCCTGCCTTGTGGAGTTCACCAATGCGTTTTTCAGCGCGGCTTTTGCTGTCCAAGGTATTGCAGCAGACTCCGTGCGGCTGCTGATTCCAGACAAACGCAAAAATGACCCTTGCACCATCACGGGGCTGCGTTACTGGCAGGACGAGGGCAAAGCCGATGCCAAAAATTTGGCCTTGCGCGTGGCCTCTGTGCTGCTCGGCAGGACAGACCAGTCCTATCAGCTATGGGACAGGGAGTCAGGAATTCTGCGTCCTCTGGAGCCAAGGGATATGGCCATCCTCTGCAGAAGCAACACGGAATGCACGCGCGTTGCGGACGCCTTGAAGGCATGTGGCGTTGCTGCCGATGTTTCCCTGTATGGATTAATGCGCGAACCGGAAATTGTCTTATGCCTTGCCGCCTACCGCTGTTGCGTTGACAAGCGCGATGTTGTGGCCTCGTTGATCTTGCTGCGCTTGCTCCAACCGGATATGGAAGAATGGCTTGACAAGGCGCTTGAGGGCGGCATGAAGGGCATTGAAGACCTGGTCAACGCGACGTCCCTTGGTTCTGTTCTTGAACAGCTACGACCACAAATGGTGACCTTGTCGCCGTCAGAAGCCGTACGATATCTGGCCTCACTGCTGGACAGCATCCGCTGCGTGGCACGCTGGGGAGATTATGAACAAAGGTTGGCCAATCTGGATATGTTGTATGCTTTGGCCTTGCAGTATGAGGAAGCCTGTTGCGTTCACCATGAAAGCTGCACGCATGCTGGCTGCATCGCATGGCTGATGGATGCTGGCGAACAACCTGAGGCGCCCGCGAGTGGGCGGAATGCCGTTCGCGTTCTCACCTATCACAAGGCCAAGGGGCTGGAGTGGCCCGTGGTCATTCTATGCAGCCTGGGGAACAAGTCTCGTGAACATGCATGTTTTGGTTTGCAGATGATGCCCCCATCTGCGTCAATGGATCTGGACAATCCCCTGGCAGAGAGAAAGGTGCATTACTGGCCCTGGCCTTGCGGTGGAAAGAAATCCCTTTGCGCGACCGTGAAGGCAAAGGTGGATGCGCATCCAGACAAGGCTGCCTTTGACAAGCAGAGTTTGCAGGAAGAACTGCGCCTTCTCTATGTGGGCATGACGCGAGCAAGGGATATTCTGATTTTTCATGTCGGGCAAAAGATGGGGGCAGTCTGGCTTGAAAGTGTGCTGCCCATCAACGGAGATTGGGAGTTGCCGAGCGCTGAGAAGCGGGAATTTCGGATCGGGGGTGAGAAATTTCCCGTGCGCTGGGAAACATGTTCCGAAATTCTGGAGACGGAAGATGACGTTCCCGAAGTGGCACCAGTATTCCCTGTGCCGCCACAGGGGGCTAGGCCGACGTATGCCCAGCGCGTCATCACGCCCAACGGCTTGCCCCAGGTTCCGTCCCTGGCCGTAGCCTATGCTCTTGAACCTCTGCATGGCAAACTCACGTGGCATGGCAAGGAGGATCCCTTGCGTATTGGGAATGCAGTTCATGCCTGGCTGTGCGTGGACATGCCGACAATGTTCTCGGCAATCCCAGGCCAAGGGAAGAGGGAAGAACGCCAAGCCTGGTTTGCGCAAACATGGAAACTGAGTCCAGAAGATGGTGGACAGCTAGTGGGCATGAGCGACAGGTTGCATCAGACCCTCGCCGCCCTTGCAGAAAAGGCACATTGCGGCGCTGTACGGGCCTACCATGTGGAATGGCCTGTCTACCAGCAACGTGGAACGCAGATTCTGGCTGGACGCATGGATTTGCTTGTGGAATGTGAGCGCGGAATCATCCTTGTGGATCACAAGCATGAACTGGCCGCTGCGACGGCCAAGCTGTACAAGGAAACCATGCGGGAATATTCTGGGCAAATGCATGCCTATCTGAACGTCCTGCGCGCCGCAGGGTACACGAATGTTCTCGCTTGCCTGCATCTTCCAGCACAGGGGGTGTTGCTCCGCTATGTCAGTGCGCAGGACTCGGAGTAGATCGACTTTAACTTTTTTGGACGGATTATTAAGATGCGAACTTCATCTCAGGATTCAAAAATATTTCTATGTCCAATAAAAGTAAAACTGCTCTAGCTGATTAGTTGATACCCCTCTTGAAATTGCCTATATCTTCCAATATCCATAGCCCTGTTTTTTGGGTATCCACGCCGCTTAAACTCTTGGTCTTGGTCACATCCCAGCTCGCCAGTAATGACTACTTGAAGCGGTCAAGAATGCTTGGTTGTGTTTCGCGTGTTTTGTACCGAGGTCAATGCCTACCGCATCTCGGATTTTTTGAACGGTGTTCTGTGACCTGAATCCGTGAGTAAAAACATTTGTAAATACAAAGTAAAAAATATAAACGTTTCTATAACTATGCTTAATTATTAATTTTTTTTAATCAGTCGTGTAGTCCAATTTTTCACCCAAT
>JAFTCE010000042.1 GCA_017454855.1 Desulfovibrio sp. | reverse complement strand
AGGGCCGCAGGGCTAAGCTGGGCCACGGACGCCTTCAGCGCTGCGTCAATCTTTCCCAGGGCGGCCATTGTCACATAGGATCTTGCCAGATTGCGGAATTTTTCCTGATCGGGGCTGGACAGGTACTCCAAGAGAAGGGTGAAGCTGTCCTTTTGGCGCAGGCGATCCGCTGCGCTGAGATGGTTGCCCCGCAAGATGTCGTCATAGGCATCCTTCCAGGCTGGCTCCACGAGATCCAGAGCATTCTCCTGACTCTTGCCGCCAAAGAGGGCGTTTACATCTTCCCAGCACAGGGACCAGACCCAGTATTTGCCGGAAAGAACCAGGGCGCTGCGTTGCGCGCTGTCCATGCCCAGGCGGTCGCGGTGATAGCTGTAGCCGTCCGTAAAGACAACGACAGGCTTGGTGTTCATGGAGGAGCGCGCAGGCCGGAAGACGAAATCCGCCCTGCTGGGAACAAGGATGCCTTGGCGTTGATCCAACTCCACCTGTTGTTCAATAGTCCAGCGCGCCTCTCCGATTTCCAGAAAGAAGCCTTCCCGACCGTTGTTGTCAATCTGTCGGCGCAGGCGGATGGGGCGTTGCGGCGAGCTTGAGCGGCGCAGGGCTTCTATGAAGCGCTTTTCCAGTTCCGACTCATACAGGGATCCAGCCGTGACTTCCTGCAGCGAAGTCGTTTTGGTCAAGGTATGCGCATGCTGGAGCAGAAGACGCAGGGCATCAACGGCGTCTTTTTTGGAAATGCGATCCGCAAAGCGGCTGTTGCCATAGGCCAGGAGGCATTGATAGCAGCCGTCGTGGCGCGGCGTGTCTGCGCAGGCGCAGCGTTCCATATGTCGCAGGGCCTTGCGGAAAATGGCGAAGAGAGCGTCGTCACGCATCAGCTGTTTGAGATAGCCAGTGCCGCCGGGAACGGTATCGTAGATGATGAGGTACTGCTTGCGGACGTTGGCGTCAGCAGGATCTGGTTCCGAATGCAGCAGCGTCTGCAAATGCCCGAGCGCGCCGCCAAATTGGCGTTTCATCCCCAGGGCGAAGGCTGCGGTGAAGGATTCGACGCCTTGCGTAAAACTGTCGCCGGTGAAGGGCAGCAGGAGTTTGACGGCCTCGGACGTAAAATTGCGGTACAGGTAGACGCAATCCCAGGCATGTTCCCGTGCGCCAGAGGTGCGGCAGGGGCAGCCCCAGGCGTGTTTTTGTATGTCGGGCTTGGCCCCCAGCACGGAACCGCAGCGCTTGCAGATGCGAAAGCCCCGGCTGTGGCGCTGCACACCCGCTACAAGAATGCCTGGCGTTGTGTCCGGCTCGCCAAAATTGATCTCGCGGAAATGGGCCTTGCGCACATAGGCATAGCCGAAAACCGTGGCTTCGGTGTCCAGCTTCCAGGCTTGCTCCACGTCTTCCGGGGCATAGTCCACGAGATATTGACGCAGGAAGAAGACTGGTTCGCGCTGATCCGAATCATCATTCAGGCGACTATCGCGATCGGATGCCGTGGCAAAGACCTGGGACATTTTCAGCATCTGACGCAACTGACCGCTGTCGGCGAAAAGCGTGCTGCCGCAGCGGGGACAGCACGTACGCGGGCTGGCTGCCTTGTGCGGTTCGGCAAAGGAGCAGGACGGGCACAGACGCCAGTCCTCAATGGTGCTGGTCTCCTTGTCTATTTGGTTGATAACAACCTTTCTCTTCCCGGCATAGAAGGCATTGCCCGGGGCAAAATCTGTGAGGGCGCTGGCAGCGGCGCGGACATATTCGTAGACGGAGACTTCGTCGTTGCCGAGTCCAGGCATATCCTTTGACGGAGTTTTTTTGTTGTAAATGATGGAGTGCAGCGTCACCCCCTGTTCGGGGAAGGCGTAATTGGGCATAAGCCCTTCGTCCGTGAAGAATTGCAAGGTTTGCCGATCCTGGATATTGCCCACCAGGGCTGTCAGGCCCTCGGCTTCGCGGCGCAGATGTTCCACGGTTTCGCGCGTGTTTTCGTCCTGCACGGGAGAGGCTGCCAGGGCCTTGGCCTTGTCCCGTGCCTTTTTAATGCGCTTGCGCAGGCTTTCCCTTTCGTCCAGGGTTCTGCCAAGCCTGTGGAGAATCTTGGCGCGCAGGGGATAGCGTTCTGCGCCGTCGTCTGGCACGCCCAGGAGAAAGTCTTGAAGATGGCTGCGGGTTTCCTCCTGCAAGCTCGTTCCGAACATGGCCACAAAGCGTTCCAACAGGGCAGTGGCGTGCAGATCAATGAAGCGTAGGAAATTGTAGGGAAAGCCCGATTCCGCCGCACGGCATTGCGCATCGTTCTGGGCATGCCGCCGACGTTCCACGGCGCTGAGCGCCTTGCCGAGCTTGTCGGGCATATCCCCCGGACGCGCCCCATTGGCCACCCAGCAATCCATGCAGAATGCGGTCAACTGCCGTTCCAGGACGGCTGAGGCATTGAGGAAGACACCAGGCGAGGCCACCGTGCCCTGCATCATGAGCAGGGGATTGGTGTAAAAGTACAGGTCGTGGGCACTTGTACCGGCAATGGTGATCGTACAGGCATTGCCATTTTTGCGACCGGCCCGGCCTATGCGCTGCAGGTAGTTGGCCTGCGTGGGCGGGACGGAACATTGGATGGTGGCGGAAAGTTCGCCGATGTCAATGCCCATTTCCAGTGTGGGCGTGCAGGAGAGCAGATTGCAATCCCAGGGCTGGCGCTCCTGCCCCGTATGCTTGAAGGACTGTTCCACAGTTTCGCGATCCTTCTCCGGGCGAAGGCCCGTGTGTTCCTCTGTAAAGAGTCGTTCCACGACGCCGTGGCGGTAGAGGTTGGCGTAAAAATGCGGTTGGTCAGGCAGGGCGGCATAGACGCCGCCGCAGAGGCGCACGCAGGGCGCGTCGTGCCACAAGGGCAGTTCTTCGCGGGCGATGGGCAGAATGTGTCGGCACTGGGAGCATTGCAGCAGGCAAACCTCGTTCGTCAGGCGCAGGGCCTTGCGCGCTAGACCTCGGACGGGCTTGCCGTTCACATCGCGGGCTTCCAGCAGGCCGCTGGATTCCAGCGTCTGGAACAGGAGGGCGTAGACCTGTTGCAATATCTGAATGTCCAGGCCGACGAGGTCGGGGAAATTTTTCTGTGCCCAGCGCAGGAACCAGGTCGCGTTTTTGACGACGGATTCAAAATGCCCCTTGGGGTTTTCGCTGACAAAGAGAGGCGTCTTGTGCCTGGGACCGAAGGCCGGCATATACGGGAAGATGCGCTGTCCAATGGCGAAGGCATTGCCGCCGTGGCGCAACAATACCTGTTCCACAGCGTCGCCATAGACGAAGGCCGCACCATTGCGGCGCATGTGGCAGACGACGCCGGCCACAAAGGTGCAGCACTGTCGCAATCCGCAGTGGCGCAGCCGCTCCACCTGGTTTTGCAGGGTCAGGCGCAGATCTTTAGCCGCAGCTTGCAACTGCGCCGTGGGCACATGGGCAATGGACGCGCCGACCTTTTCCGGCGTACGGCCAATGCCAGCATTGAAGGTGTGGTTTGCCGCCATTTCCCATTGCAGGCGTTTGTTCACGCTGTCCAGCAATGTGGAATCCGGGGCCAGGACGCCGTCCTTGCACAATTGCTGCCATTGGGAAAACCACTCCATGCTGGGATGCAGGAAGCAGGCGGCATAGGCTGCATCGGCACGGCGTTGCACCGCGTCCTCATCTCCTGGAAAGAGTTTTCGGGCCTTGTCGCGCAAGCGTTCCTGCCACCACTGCGCGAATATGACGGAAAAGTCCGCGAGAAGAGGTTCTTCGTCCAGGGCGTCCAGGCATTGCTGCATGGCCGAGCGCAGGGTCAGGGCAAAGGTGCGCGCACCAAAAAAGCCGGCCCTGTGGGCGGCATCCTGGACATTGTCGGAAAAGGTGATCAGCTTTTTGTCGTCATTGGCTCGTGAGCCAAAGAGGATGGAAATGACGGCGCTGGTCAGGCTGGCGGCGCGGCTGCCCAGGACAAGCCAAGGCTTGTGGGCCTTGCAGAAAGGGCAGTCCTGGCCATCCGTCGAGACGTGGCGAAAGACCGGAATGCATTGCTCCGCATGGCAGGCAGGGCAACAGCCAGTGTCGCTGGCCCGCCGCCGCAGCGCATGGCAAGCGCCGCAAATGACGCATTCACTGCCTGTGTTGTTCAGAGCGTCCGCACGCGTCCTGTCCGGGAAAAAGATGCTGTAGGCCGGTGCCGTGGTGGAAGAAGTGGCAAAGAAGGCGCGGTAAATGCCGTCCAGGTCGACAAAAAACTGGCTGTCCTGGACATCGGTGACGCTCAGCCAGCCCGTGGCACCGCATTCGCGGCAGCTCACCAGGGGGAGAAAGGCAGTGTCCTTGTGTTCCGTAATGTCGGAATGAAAGGTGAGTTCCGGCTTCTGGTGGACAGAGGCCACCATGCGGGCCATTTCGCGTACCCAGAGCTGCGTGCGCACGAGATGCAGCAGCGGGCTGCCCGTTGCGTCGAGGGCCATGCTGACCAGGGAACAGAGGCTGTGGAGGAGGAGCTGGCGCTCTTCCTCGTCATCAATGCGCGCAAAGAGCTGCTGCGCCAGCGCCTGTGCGGGTGCCGTCTCTGTGTTGAGCAGGCGGATGAGCTTTTGGAACCAGGGGCAGGCTTTGAGCAAACACCCGAGCTGCTTGCGCGTTTCCAGGTCACGCATGTCCGCAGGCGGTTCTGCCTGCAGCCAGATGCGGTACTGGGCCGCAAGCCAATCTTGCACAGTGGCGAAGGCTTCTAGTCGCAGTTGATCGGTTTCCTTGACCGGAGGGAAATTCTGGCAGGGCGTCTCGTTCTCGCCCAGAAATTCCGCCGCGCTGAGGCGGTATTCTCCAATGATGGCGTCAGCGCGCATGTCTGTGCCAAAAATGTCTCCGGCATAGTGCAGCAGGGCCTCGGTGCCTTGGGCGTCATTGCCCAGTGTCGCCGAGGTGCCCACGCAGCACAGACCGTCTGGCGGCGTACCCAGGCGGGCCTTCAGTCGGCGGATGAGACAGGCCAAGTCCGTCCCTTGGGCGCCGTCAAAGGTGTGCAGCTCGTCCACGACCAGATAGGCCAGTGTTTCCGGGTCATTGTAGCGCCACAATGTGGCGTCGTCCGGTCGGATGAGCAGAAAGTCCAGCATCTTGTAGTTGGTGAGCAGCATGTCCGGCGGTGCAGCACGCATGGACTCTCTGTTGGTGATGACCTCTCGATCCGTCATGTCCACAGCGCCCTGGCCTGGTTTTTGGCCGCCAATGTACAGACCGGCGCGTAGTCCGGCCAGGGCCGGTGTCTGGGCCACGATCTTGGCCAGGCGTCCGGCTTGATCCGTGGCCAGGGCATTCATGGGATAGATGAAGATGGCCTTGATGCCTTTCTTGCCCAGCGCGCGCTGCCGACGGCAGTGTTCCAGGATGGGCAGGAGGAAGCATTCTGTTTTCCCCGATCCCGTGCCGGTGGCGACAATGGTGGAGCGGGGGGGACTGCCGTCGGCTGGAGACAGGCGCTGGAAGGACAATTCCTGATGAATGTAGGGGAGGAAGTGCTTGTCTTCGGTCAGAATCTCGGGAAACCAGGCATGTCTGGGCTTTCCCTGGTCGTCGCGTTCCACAGTGCGGAAGGGCAGGCTCAGGGAGAGATATGGACCCTTGATGGCGGCCCGTGTGCTGATGAAGTCTTCCACCAGGGTCGCAAAACGACCTGCGGGCATGGGAAAGCTGGTACGCAGAAAGTCTTCGATGCCGTTGCGGATCTGGTCAGCCAGAATGAGGGGGAGCATGGCTGTTACCCTTTGCGCGGGGCGCGCTGCAAGATGGTTTTTTCAGTGCGTCCCTGTGCATAGCACAACAAGGCTTTGACGACAATGTGTAGGAGGTAAACATGATTGAGAGTTTTTCAGGGTATGGCACCACAAGATACTGGACGCGCTTCAGAACATGATGGAGCGGGTTCGACTCGATGGCATTGTGGAAGCCGATGAGACATTCATGGTCAACAGACTGTTTTGCGGTGTATCCACGAAGTATCTGAATAACTACCTTGTCTGGCACAACCTTGTGAATTTTAGTAAGGGAACGGACAGATACAAGAAAGAAATGATGCTCGATTTCACGTTTACCACTAAATGCTCACGAAGCTACGCCGAGATATCAACACGACCTGCCATATCTTTGCTGTAAAAACATTCTACAGAAAAAAACTTGCATCTATTCGTGCCATTCTGTGTGACCATCAGGAGGAACAGATCCCCAAAATCCATGAAATCCGTCTACGATATTTTTGCATTTGTCGCCGACATATTGCCGCATATCCGAAGGATTTACGCCAGGATTGTTTCTGCAACCATCAAGCGCTGCGCGAATAATTTCCTCGGTTTGGTCTTCGAGCTTGATTTTTTCTATGAAGACTTGCTTACTATTGCATTGGCAATGACAGACTTGGCAGCTTCGATATCGCCGTCAAGAATGAATTGGACAGCTTCCCTCAATCGCGACGGTATAACAGGGCCTTGCTTCTCGCTATCGAAAATCGCTTCTCGCGTAAATCCTCCGGTCGCATCGGGAAAACGGGCAAAAAAACAATCATTCTTTCGGCTGCGCAAGCCTCGTATACCGTAGCGACATTTTCCGCGAGATGTTCCGCGACATAATCATGTTTTTCCTTCGAAGTCTTGCGAGCTCTTGTCGGGACATCAAGAATCCTGTCGTTCTCTACAGCTGAAAAATACCTATGTTCGCAGGAATTCCAACTCAATTTTTTATCACATGTCAAAACTAACGCGATAGTCTTATAGGAATGTGCAGAAAGGAGTCTTAGCGTTTTTATCGGAACATCAGGGTTTCTGAAAGTGCCTTGAATAACGATATTGTATCGATTTTCAATAAAATATTGGATTAACCGTTCTGTAATTTTGCTTGCAAATATTTGCGTGTTCGATGTCGATGTTTCAGGGTTATT
>JAFTCE010000041.1 GCA_017454855.1 Desulfovibrio sp. | reverse complement strand
CGCTCTGTCGCAAGAGATGCTGGACGCCGCCAGGGGCGTGTCTGCGCATCTTTTTCGCCTGGAACGTCTGCGCATGGGCGATCCCTTTGTCTGCCTCTTGCAGAGACTCAATGCGGATTTACAGCGCTATCCGGCATCCCTGCGGCAAAAATACGAGGACTGGATCTACATTTTTCTCAAGGAACGGAAGATCATCACCAGCGAAGCCGACTACCAGCGTATCAAAGGAGACAGTTCCATGTTTGGCGAAGCGCTCAAGGAATGGGAAGATGACTTGATCCTCAAGGGCAAAAAGCTCGGCGAAAAGCGCGGCGAAAAGCGTGGCAAGAAGGAAGGCATGAAGCTGGGCAAGAAGGAAGGTTTGGAACAGGGCCTCAAAAAGGCCGAGGCCAGTATTCTTGCTGACATGAAGGATCTTCTCTTTTCCATGCTGCGCGAACGTTTTTCGCATGTTTCCAGAAGCACGTCCAAGGCTATCCGCAGCCTGCAGCAACGCTCCACGTTAAAAGAACTTATCAGCGCCGTCTATCGCGTCCAGGACATGGCGGCTTTCAACGCCCTTTTGGAGAGCAAGGTTTCAACGCAGGAGTAACCAGTCCAGGCAAGCCAAGTCGCACAAGTGCCTACAAAGCGACGCTGCGTCACGCCCCTTGCCAAACCGGCGTTGCTACGCGTAGAGTTTAAGATTCTCACCAGAGAATACACCCGCAGCGCCATCTTTGAGCTGCCTGGTTCATTTATTGATTAGAGTCTGATGGATACCGTATTCACTGCTGAGTTCCGCAATCGTCTTGTTGCCGCTCAGGGCGGCCAACGCGACCTTGGCCTTAAAGGCCGGTGCATGAGTTCTACGCTTCTGCATTGTACGCTCCTCCTTGCGACATGTTCAAGCTATCATACATGTCCAACATTTGGGGAGTACCTCAGTTCACGAGCGTGCGGGTGCTGTGCGCAAAAAGGCAAGGAGCATCAGCGTTTCTTGGGCGGCTCTACCGGGCTGTCCACATACAGCCAGAGCAAGGCGCTCATCCGCACGGGTTTGGGCTGGCCGTCGGAACCCTTGAGCGGGGCGTCCTGGGCCTGCGCCTCGCAGCACCACCAGCCTGGCTGGCTGAGGACAAAGGCAAATTCGCCCTGGGCATTGGTTCTGGCCGCTAGGTCTTCGTGCCACGGCGTGGGTGCCGGGCGTTTCTCCATATTGATACGCATCATGCGCACACTGGCCTGGGCCAAGGGCTTGCCGTCCAGCAAGGCCGTGCCGGAAAAAAAGGCAGGCAGCGTCAACCCAAAGGGACGCGTCAGGGGCACGATTTCAAAGCGCTGGCCCACGGGCAGACGCCAGCCGTGTTCCACGCCATGTACGGGCAGGATGGCCTTGACAAAATGGCGCAAAAAACGTTCGTTCTGCGCGTCCCACCACGGGCGCGCCTCTATGGCGAATTGATACAGTCCCGGTTTGGTCAGGGCCACGTTGGCGCCCCAGGCCTTGCGGTTCAGGTAGCGTATTTCTTCCACGTCGCCCAGCAAGTCCTGGCGTTCCGGTTGTTCCACGCCATCCTTGAGCGGCGTTGCTGCGTCATAGCGCAAGACAGCGAAGAGCTGCGGCATGTCCATGTCCAGGCCCTCATAGCGGAAGGGCTGCATCATGGTGATGAGGACATCGACTTCCCGATCAATGGAGGGTTCACTGCTGGCCTTGTGCGCCGGTGACTGCGGATTCTCATCTTTGCCAGGGCCAGCCTGTTCGGCCTTGGGGGCAGCGGCATCGGGACGCTTGTCCTCAGTGCGCTTGTCCTCAGTGCGTTTGTCCTCGCGGGGAGCGGCTTTGGGCGCTGGTGCCTCAATGCTCGGTTGGCTGGGCACCAGCAGGGTCACCTGCGCTGGCGCCGTCAGGGGGCAAAGACAGAAAGCCAGGCAGAACAGGGCGAGCGCGTAACGCCTTCTGCGGCAGGCTAAGAACGGTATGGACATGCATAACCTCCTGCTTACAGGCTTGTCAGCTTGGCCAGCGCTTCCAGGGCATCGGCCTGCGTCGGGTCTTCTTGCAGGGCATGCTGCGCGGCTTCAGCAGCTTCAGGCATTTTCCCCCAGGCCACGTACATGGCGGCCATCTTGCCGAAGGTGGAAGGGTGGCCGCCAAACACATGCAAGGCACTTTTATAAATGCGTTCGGCGCGGGCGTAGTCGCCCAGCTCCATCCAGGCATCCACGGCCCCGGTGTAAGCAGCGGCATTGCGCGGATGCAGGCGCATGTCTTCCTCATAGAGTTCCGCAGCTTCGCCGGGCATGCCCGCAGCCTGCAGAATGTTGGCTATCTGCAGACGTATGCCTTCCTCGTCGCTGAATTCTTCGACAATGCGCCGCAAAAAAGCCAAGGCTCTGGCCGTCTGGCCGTGGCGTAATGCCGCCAATCCCTCTTCGAGAAGTCGGCGTTTGCGCGCAATGCGATCCTGGCTCTTGCGTTGCAAAACATCTTCTTTTTCACGCTTGAGAATGCGGGCCATGCCGTTGAGTACCGTGGCCAGCGTGGCTTCCTTGCCGACATGCAGCTTGAATGCACGGGGTTGGCCAGTGTTCCCCGGGTCGAGCAGAGGGCGCAGGGCCGGATGTGTTTCCAGAGCGCGCAGAAATTCGCCAATGCGCACATGCAGGTTCTCCCGCACGGACGCAGGCAGACGAATGTCGGCCAGGGCGCGCAGGGCTTCGCACATGGCGAGCAGCGCCTTCTCAACTTCTTGACGTTGTAAATACCCTTTGGCTCGGGCAATGTTTTCTCGAATGTCCTTGGGAGCGCGAAGCATCATGGCGTCCCCCAGTGTTCCCGAATTTCGCTGGCATGTGCGTGCAGCATCTGCAGCACCGGTTCCGGCAGGAGGAAATCGACGCAGCGACCGGCAAGCCAAAGACGGCGGATTTGGGAGGAGCTGACGTCCAGGCGCGGCAGCGGGAGGAAATGCGCCAGACCGCCGCCGGGCAGGGCTAAGCAGGGGCAGCCGGGGAGCAGGGGGGCGCGTTCCTGGGCCTCAGGCCAGGCCTCGCGCACGACAGCGGCAAAGGGACGTGCTTCCTCGCGGGCAACGACCACGAAGTGGCAGAGCGTGGGCAATTCCAAGCCCCGATGCCAGAGGGGGAGTTGGGCGAAATCCGTATTGCCCAGAATAAAGTACAGTGGTCTTTGCGGTGCCTGCGCCTTGTATGTTACCAAGGTGTCCCAGGTATACGAAGGACCCTGGCGTTGTTCTTCCAGGCGATTGCAGGCCAGCCAGGGCAATGTGTCCGTACATGCCTGCACCATGTCCGCACGCAGGCCAAAAGGCAGGAGGCCCTTGGCATCCTTGTGCGGCGGCACGGCACAGGGGACGAGATCCACACCGTTGACAAGATCGCCGAGGCATTCCCTGGCTTCAATGGCCAGGCGTAAATGTCCGATGTGCGGGGGATTGAAACTTCCCCCCAATATGGCCCGTCCCGGGCCTGGACTTGGCGCTGCGTACATCCTATTGTCGCACCTGTCCCTGCCCGAGAACCACAAACTTGGTGGTCGTAAGTTCCTCCACGCCCATGGGTCCGTAGGCGTGCAGCTTGGAGGTGGAAATGCCGATTTCCGCACCCAGCCCCAACTGTCCGCCGTCATTGAAGCGGGTGGAGGCATTGACGCCCACCATGGACGCATCGGCTTCGCGCAGAAAACGCAGGGCATGGGCATGGTTGTTGGTGCAAATGACTTCGGTATGGTTGGAGCCGTAGCGGGCTATGTGATCTAGAGCCGCATCCACGTCCGCCACCACGCGCACGGCCAGCACAAGCGCGTGAAATTCACAGCCCCAGTCCTGGGCCGTCGCAGGCGTGGCCGCAGAACCCAGAAGGGGGAGGGAAGCCGAACAGGCGCGGAAGGTCACACCTACTGATCCGAGCTTAGAAGCCACCAGGGGGAGGAAGCGCTCGGCAACGTCATTGTGAACCAGCAGGCATTCCAGGGCATTACAGACGCCGGGCCGCTGCACCTTGGCATTGAACACGATGTCCACTGCCTGCGCAAGGTCTGCGTCGGCATCCACAAAAATGTGGCAGACGCCCTTGAAATGCTTGAGTACAGGCATGGTGGCAGCCGCAGTGACCGTGCGTACCAGATTTTCCCCACCGCGCGGGATGAGAACGTCGATAAAGCTGTCGAGTTTGCAGAGGGCGGCAACGGCTTCATGCCCGGGCATGTCTACCAGTTGGGCCGCATTTTCCGGAAGGCCAGCCAGGGCAAGGGCTTCACGCAGTGTCTGGGCCAGGGCCTTGTTGGATTGCAACGCTTCGCTGCCGCCGCGCAAAATGACGGCATTTCCCGCCTTGATGCACAAAATGGCCGCGTCAATGGTGACATTGGGCCGGGCCTCGTAGATCATGGCAATGACCCCCAGCGGCACACGCATGCGTCCCACCAGAAGGCCGTTGGGACGCTGCCACTGATGTGTCATGGCGCCCACGGGGTCTGGCAGGGCGGCCACATGCAGGCAGGCAGCGCGCATCTCCGCCATGATGGTCGGCGTGACGCGCAGCCTGTCCAGTCGTGCGGCATCCATGCCCGCTGCGCGGGCCGCAGCCATGTCGAGCGCATTGGCGGCAAGAATGGATTCTTCGTGGTACTCAAGCAGGCGCGCCAGCTCCTGCAGGGCACGGCATTTGGCCTGCGGACTGGCTCGTGACATGTCTCTTGCTGCTGCCTTGGCCTGTGCGCCAAGATGGGACATTGCTTCTGCAGGCGTCATGTCGGCTCCTTGTGAACCCGCATCCCGACGCGTCGCGCCGCGAAGAGCGGGAATTGTTTTGACAGAAATGCTGGTTGCGGCTAAATATTTGCGTTCGGCTTTGCCATGACAGGGGTCTGGACGCCCGGCGTGGCCGCAAGGCGTTTGCACAATCCCATGAAACATTCCGTCGCGCTGCTTGCCTGCTTGGGACGGATGTCCTCGTCTTCATGGGCAGTTAGGCAGAAAGATGCCATTGGCTTTGCCCTTCGTCAATGATATTTTCGGGATAATTTCAGGCCAGTTTTGCTTCCCCTCAAGGGGGGAAGGTCTCAGACTGCAAAGGAAAAAAGTAATGAATGCGCAAAGGAATCAAGGCACACAAGGTGGCGCTCAAGGCCCGGAAGAGTCCACGCTGCTGCGTGACCTTCAGGCCGAAGTCAGTACGGAAAGCGCTCCGCTTCTGCAGTTTATCCTGCGGCATGGCGGGGCCATTGTCGGCTTTGTTGCGCTCTTTGTGTTGGTTCTGGCCGCTACCGGCCTTTGGCGCTGGTACACTGCCAACCGCAATGACGAGGCACAACAGGAGCTGGCGCGTCTGGCCATGCAGTCCGCAACTGCGGATCAGCTTCAGGCATTGACGAGCTTCGCCGAAAAGGCACCTGAGGATGTGCGCTTTGCCGCCTGGCTGGCAGTGGGGCAGAGCGCCTTGCGCGGCGATGCGAGCGCAAATGCCTCAGCAGCTTTTTCCAAGGCGGTTGGGGAAGGCGGGGGCGCATTTGTCTTTGTGGCCCAAGTCAATGAAGCCGCTGCCCTGCTCAAGGCTGGCAAGGCCGACGAAGCCCTGGTTCTGCTGCAAAAGCTGCTGGCCACCCTGCCCGCGCAGGTGCAAACGCAGCCGCTGCGCCTCATGGCCGCAGAGGCCGCACGTCTTGCCCAAAAGCCGGAACAGGCCGCGCGCCTCTACTGGCATCTTGCCGAGGACACCCAGGGGCTGGACAGCGAGTATTTTCGTGCGCGGGCCAAGGAACTTGCGCCGGACGTGGTGAAAACGGAAACCCAGGCCGTCCCGCAAGCCGGGACAGGGCAGGCAGGCGGCAACAAATAACGCACGACCTGCGTGTGACGCAGGTCGTACGACCGGGGCACACCGGTCAGGGATAGGGGGGAACCATGAGCGACAATCCATTGTTGCACGGAGTTGCCGGAGAGCGTCATCTGCTGCTCGGCAATGAAGCCATTGTGCGCGGCGCACTGGAGGCTGGCGTACACATGATCAGCTGTTATCCGGGAACGCCTTCGTCGGAAGTGCCGGACACCTTCCATCGTCTCGGCGGCGAGGGCCGCTATCGCATGGAATATTCCGTCAACGAGAAGGTCGCCCTGGAAGTGGCGGCCGGGGCTGCGCTTGGCGGTGCCATGAGCCTCGTGACCATGAAGCATGTGGGCTTGAATGTCGCTGCCGATCCCTTGTTTACCTCTGTGTACACGGGCTTGCCCGGCGGCATGCTCGTCCTCACTGCGGACGATCCCGGCTGTCACTCCAGTCAGAATGAGCAGGACAATAGGGCCTATGCCCGTTTCGCCATGCTGCCGTGTTTTGAGCCAGCCACAGCGCAAGAGGCCAAGGATATGACGCGCGAGGCATTACGCCTGGCACGCGAGCTTCAGCAGCCTGTCATGCTGCGGACAACCACGCGCGTGAGCCATATGCGCGGCCCCGTGGCCTTTGGCGACCTGCCCACATCCCAGCCGAAAGTGCCCTTTACGCGCGATCCCGGGCGTTTCGTGCCCGTGCCGGCCGTTGCTCTGCGGCGGCATGAGGCTTTGCGTCATATGCTGGAACACGCTCGACGCAAGGCCGAGGACAGTCCTTTCAATACCCTGCGCGAGGCTCGGACGCCTACGCGCCTGGGCATCATTGTTTCCGGTGTGGCGCGCGACTATCTGGCCGACGCCCTGGCCGTGGGCGGCTGGGAAGATCGCGTCCATGTGCTGGAGTTGGGCATGACCTGGCCCCTGCCTGAGGAGCGCATGGCCGCATTTCTGCGTAGCTGTGAGCGCGTTTTGGTGCTGGAAGAAGGCGCCGCCCTCTTGGAACAGGATGTGCGCGCCCTGGCCCAGCGTTGCGCCATTGCCACCCAGCTGGAAGGCAAGGACGAGATCCTGACCGAGCTGGCGGAGTATTCCACGACCTTGGTTCTGCGGCGTCTGGCCAAGTGGCTGGAGCTGCCCTGTCCTGTGGGCAGTGCGCCTGCCGTGGACAAAAACCTGCCCGGACGTCCACCCAACCTCTGCCCAGGCTGTTCCCACCGCGCCGTGTATTACGCGACCCGACAGGTCTTTGGGGACGATGCCGTCTATTCCAGCGACATTGGCTGCTACACGCTGGGTCTGCTGCCCCCCCTACGCACGGCCGATTTCCTCGTCTGCATGGGATCGTCCGTCTCCGCAGGCAGTGGCTTTGCCCGTGCCAGTGGCGGTCAGGTCGTGGCCTTTATCGGCGATTCCACGTTTTTCCATTCCGGCATGACGGGCCTGGCCAATGCCGTTTTCAACAAGCATGACATCATTCTTGTCATTTTGGACAATGGCACAACGGCCATGACCGGCCATCAACCCAATCCCGGCATGTTGCAGGAGAAACTGGGGCCGAACAATGCCCACTTGGACATTGAAGCCATTGTGCGTGCCCTGGGCGTGGAAGACTGCGTCACGGTGCGCGCCTACAATGTGCGTGCCGTGATCAAGGCCCTGGAGGCTATGAAGGACAAGACCGGGGTGCGCGTCCTCATCGCCCAGGAACCTTGCGTCCTCTACGCCAGGCGACAGCTCAAGAAGACGTCGCCGCAAGTGGCAGAAGTGGCCCAACAGGGTGCGGAGGCCACGCGCTGTCTGGAGCAGCTCGCCTGTCCCGCGTTTTATCGCGAAGGGGACAATCTCGCAGTGGATCCTTCCCTGTGTTCGGGCTGCATGGTCTGCCTGCAGGTTGCGCCCAAGGCATTCACGGCGCGGAAGCGGTAAGCACGTGCATCAGAGCAGGTTCACCTTCAGCAATGGCAAGGGAGAGAAGAGCATGGAAAAGCCGCAAGACAAGAAGATGCGTATTTTTTTCACCGGTGTGGGCGGACAGGGCACATTGACCGCCACGACCCTGTTGGCACGGGCGGCCCTGGATGCCGGACTGGACGTGGTGGCCGGTGAGGTGCATGGCATGGCCCAGCGCGGAGGCGTTGTGGAATCCGTCCTCCTGCTGGGGGGCTGGCGCTCGCCCAAGTTGGATCTGGGGGAGGCCGACATGCTGCTGGGCTTTGAACCTCTGGAAACACTGCGCGCCCTGCCCTATCTGCGCCAGGGTGGAACGGTGTTTTCCAGCAGCGACGTGCTGCCGCCACTCAGCGTTTCCTTGGGCAAGGCGGCCTATCCTGACATGGCGCATATTGAGGAAAAAACCCGGCAGGTGGCTGGCCAGTACCGTTTTCTCCCCTGTCGCGAGCTGGGCGCGCAGGCCGGTTCTGTGCAGAGCGGCAATACCGTGCTGCTCGGCGCGGCCTGTGCTTCCGGTGTGCTGCCCCTGGGGGTGGCTGCCCTGGAGGCCGCCATCAAGAAGCATTTGCCAGCCAGGCTGCAGACCGTGAACCTCAAGGCTCTCGAATTGGGGTTGGCCTATTTGGCCAGCTAGGCTGTTTTCCTCTGCGTTCCAAAGGCCCTATGCCTGCGTTTTTTTGAGGTGGATGCCATGATTTTGAAGGATATCTTTGCGCTTCCGGTTGTGGAAAAGGACATTCCCACGCCCTATATCATTGCCGAGGCGGGGGTGAACCACGAAGGCAGCATGGACATTGCCCGCCGTCTCATTGATGAGGCTAAGGAGGGCGGGGCCGATGCCATCAAGTTTCAGACGTACAAGGCCCAAACCCTGGCAGCGAAGGATTCTCCGGCCTATTGGGATACGTCCAAGGAACCGACGCCAAGCCAGTATGAGCTGTTTAAGAAACACGATTCTTTTTGGAAAAATGAATTTGAGGCACTCAAAAAGCATTGCGATGCCGTCGGGATTGCCTTTCTGTCCACCCCCTTTGATGTGGAATCCGCACGCTTCTTGAACGATCTTATGGATGTGTTCAAGATATCGTCGTCCGATATCACCAACAAGCCGTTCATTGGCCTGCTCTGTGATTTTGGCAAACCCATTCTTCTTTCCACGGGCGCGGCGCATTTGCACGAAATTGCCGAGGCCGTGGAATGGATTGAAGCCAAGGGCAACAAGCTGGCCCTGCTGCACTGCGTCCTCAATTATCCCACAGCGGATGAAAATGCGGCGTTGGGCATGATTCCCGCCCTGCGACGGCATTTCCCCGGGCATGTCATTGGCTATTCCGACCATACTCTGCCAGGGGACATGCACATTCTCGAGACGGCCACATTGCTGGGCGCGCGTATTCTGGAAAAGCACTTCACTCATGACAAAACCCTGCCAGGCAATGACCACTATCACGCCATGGACAAGGAAGACCTCAAGCATTTCCGCACACGTCTCAAGGCCACCTTGGCCAGTGTGGGCAGTCTAGAAGTGCGTGCCCTGCCCGAGGAAGAACCTGCGCGCCGTCATGCCCGGCGTTCGCTGGTGACGGCCCGCGCCATCCCTGCCGGGCAAAGCCTGTGCGCAGCGGATCTTACCTGGAAACGACCTGCACACGGCATTTCTCCGCGCAATTATGACGAGGTTCTGGGCATGCGCGCCAGGCACGATCTGGCCGAAGACCATGTTCTCACCTGGGCGGATCTGGATCACGCCTGATGGATAGCGGTCGCGTTACGCTGGCTTTGGGCCGCATGCCGCGCAACGCGCTTCCTGCCACGCATTGGGCGGCAGGACCCTGGTGCTTTGCCGGTCAGGAAGACGTTTTCCCCCAATGGGATACGGCCTTTGTTTTTGCTCCGGAACCACTGGCTGACAGAATGCTGCAGGCCCGCGCCTGTGCTGAGGCCAAGGGCCTGGCCGCCTATGTATTGCCGCGCATGGCGCAACGGCTCTGTGACCATGCGTCGGATTTGCCGTCGGCCTACTGGGAGACCCTGCTCCTGCCGCCGGTCATTGCCGTGGCCAGGCAAATCGTGGAGCGCTGGTGGCGCGTTCGGAGTCTGGTGCAAGCCTGGGGTAAGGAGCGCCTGCATGTGGCCCTGCTGCCGACAGACTGCGTCATGGGTTTTGCCACGGGACAGGATTTTGTCCTCTACGGCGCTCTGGGCCACGACTGGAACCACTGGCTCTTGTCGCGCTTGCTAGAAACCGTCTTTCCCCCTGCCTGGAGCAAGGAATATCTGCCACCCGTCGTGCGGGAATACGCCAGGCCAGTCTCGGCCCTGGGTCGCGTGCGCGCTCTGGTGCGGAATATGACTTTGCGCCTGCCCTTCCCGCCGCTCAAGGGCATGAGCTGCACGCAGGCATTGCGCTATTCCCTGGCGCTCATGCACCGCAGTCGTGGGGCGGACATGTCCACGCCCCTCCAGGCACATGCCGCTGATGTCGGACTGCCCTTGGAGACGCTGCCCATATTCCTCTGGGCATTGCCGCACGATGTGGCGGCATTGCGCCATCCCGCGAAACTGCGTCGTGATCCCCTGGGGCCGCGTGTGCGCGTAGCCTCGGTGTGTGCCTATGAGGATGCTGCCTACCGGCAAGAACTGGCCATCTGGCGGGGCCGGGGCAACCGTCTCATGTTTGTGCAGCACGGCGGCAACTACGGACAGGCGCGCATTGTCTGCGACAGTGACCTTGTCGAGTACAGCCAACATGCCTTTGGCACCTGGGGCTGGACGCGGCACGGCCAGTGTCGGGGAAATTTCCTTCCCGTGCCCTATCCACAACTTGCCAAGGCCCATGACCAGCAGGGTCCTAGGCGTACGGCTGACGCCCTGCTTTTCCTGGGAGCCGAGATGCCAACCTTTGGCTATCGCCTGGAATCCCTGCCAACGCCCCTGCAGAACCTGGACTATCGCCGTGACAAGGCCCGCTTTCTGGCGGCCTTACCTGCGGAGCTGCTGCACAAGTCAGTGTACAGGCCCTATTTTCCCGTGCCCGGAACATTGCAGGATGCGGAGTGGCTGTTGCGGCGCTTTCCGCAAGTACGCAGAGCCGACGGGCCATTGGACAGGCATCTGGCACAGTGCCGCCTGCTGATCCTGGATCACAATGGCACGACGCTGCTCGAGGCCATGGCGGCCAACAGGCCCGTGCTGGCCTTTTGGCGCCGTGAACACTGGCCGCTTGTGGAGGAAGGCGAAATGTTGCTGGACATCCTGGCCAGGGCGGGCATTTGGCTGCCGGAGCCAAGCTTGGCTGCAGCCAAGGCCAGTGAAGTCTGGGAGCATCCCTGGCAATGGTGGGCCAGCGACGAGGTGCAGCAGGCCCGCAGGACATACTGTGCCTCCCAGGCCATGTTGGTGCCCGGCAGTCCGGATCCATACTGGGTGCAACTTTTGCGAAGGTTGTGAAAATCATGCGTATGCGCATTGTGTTTGTGGCCCTGTGTTGCGCGCTTGTCCTGGCGCCAAAATCGGCTCTCTGCGATGATGGCGCAGAGCTTACCGCTGTGCAGCAGGCCCTGGATAAGGAGGACTATGAACAGGCCGTACGCCTGCTCAAGCCCTTGGTGGACGCCCGCAATGGCGAAGCCCTGTATGTGATGGGACGCTTGATCCTCGAGGGCAAGGGCGTGAAAAAAAACGCCGTGCGCGCAGCGGAATTTTTCCGCCTGGCAGCCGAAAAGGGCGATGTGAGCGCCATGAATTCTTGGGCCACGACCTTGGCCTCCGGGGCAGGTGTGCCGCGCAACTTTCGCGAGGCAGCCCGCTGGTTTCGTAAGGCCGCCGACCAGGGACTGGCCATGGCGCAGTACAATCTTGGCTATCTCTACGCCTATGGCAAGGGCGTACCCAAGGACGAGAACGCCGCTATTGACTGGTATACCCGTGCAGCCAACCAGGGCTTGGCTTCGGCACAGTATTCCCTGGGCTGGCTCTATCTCAATGGCAGTTCCGAAAATCAGAGCGACACCAAGGCTGCCCATTGGTTTGAGAAGGCAGCGGAACAGGATCATGCCAAGGCGCAGAACAATTTGGCCTATATGTATGCCGAGGGCCGGGGCTATGCCCACGATCCTGCTAAGGCCGTGTCCTGGTATACGCGCGCTGCCGATCAAGGCTATGCAGAAGCCCAGTACAATCTGGGCTATATGTACGAGCAGGGCCTGGGCGTGCCCCAGGACTATGTGCGCGCCGTGGAATGGTATCGCAAGGCAGCCGAACAGAACGAACCCGCAGCGCAGTACAGCCTGGGCTTGATGTATGAACAGGGGACGGGCGTTGGTCGCAACCTGACGGAAGCCCTGCGCTGGTACCAATTGGGGGCCAAGAACGGCGATCCCGATGCCAGAGCGGCCATGCGCGGTCATGCCCAAAGACCTTCGGCAGCTTCACGCCAAAAGAAGGAAAAGGTCGAGCGCAAAGAGAAAAACGAGCGTAAAGAGAAAAGCGATCGAAAGGAAAAGAAAGATAGAGAGAGGAAGGGCAAGGAAAAGAATCCGGATAAGGAGAAGAAGAAAGAAAGGAAATCCTCGTGACGTCGCCCAGAGCAACCAGGATTTCCTTTGCAATCAGCGCTATCATTCTCCAGTGACACGGCGCAGGCGCGCCAGTGTTTCTGCCCGCCCCAGAAAGGCCATAATATCTTTGAGGTGCGACCCGCCCATGAAGCCCATGAGCGCCGTGCGCAGCGGGGGCGCGACTTCCTTGAACTTCAAGCCATTTTGGGCCACATAGGCATTGAGTGCGGCGTCCAAGGCTTCTGCCGTAAAGGGTTCACAGGCCGAGAAGATGTCGGCCAGTTTGCGCAAATGTGCCTTGCCCTGGTCGGTGAAGTGCTTGTTGGCGTCCTTTTCCACATAGGTCAGTTCAGCGGCTGGCAGAAGCAGGGGGCGGAAGGCGTGAGCCAGGGCCTTGAGGTTGTTGGCCCGTTCACGGAACATGAGACACAATCCTTCTAGCCGCTCTTGGGGCACATCACCAAAGCCTGCCTCCTTGGCAAAGGGAGCCGCAAGCCTGGCTAGTTCTTCCACGGGCATGTTGCGCATATAGTGTGCATTGCACCATTCCAGCTTGGCCGGATCAAAGGCCGCCGAGGCCGGATTGAGATTGTTGCCATCAAAATATTCGATAAGCTCTTCCTGGGTGAACAATTCCTGATTGCCGTGGGACCAGCCCAGGCGTACCAGGTAGTTCACAAGGGCCTGCGGCAGGAGTCCGTCCTGCTGGTACTCGATGACGGCCCGCGCCCCGTGGCGCTTGGACAGTTTTTGTTTGTCCGGTCCCAGGATCATGGGCACATGGCCGAAGCGGGGCACAGGCAGTCCCAATGCCTCGTAAATGAGGATTTGCCGCGGCGTGTTGGAAACGTGGTCGTCGCCACGGATAACATGGGTAATGCCCATTTCGTAGTCGTCCACCACAACGGCCATGTTGTAGGTGGGCATACCGTCGGCCCGGCGGAGTACCATGTCGTCCAATTCGGCAACATCCACGGCGATGCGGCCCTTGACCATGTCGTCAAAAACCACCTTGCCTGTCAAAGGCGTCTTGAGGCGCACACAGCGGCCAGGGCCAGGACCCAGTTCCCGCGAACGGCAACGACCGTTATAGCGCGGCTTGCACCCCTTTTGCCGTGCCTCCTCGCGCATGGCTTCCACTTCCTCCGGCGTGCAGTCGCACCAGTAGGCGTGCCCGCTGTCTAAGAGCTTGTCCACATAGCGGCTGTAGACGTCGGCACGCTGAGTCTGATAGGTGAGTTCGCCGTCCCAGTCCAGGCCGAGCCAGCGCATGGATGCGAGGATGGAATCCGTGTATTCCTGTTTGGATCGGAGTAAATCTGTATCTTCAATGCGCAAATGAAATTGGCCGCCATAATGCCGGGCCAAAAGCCAGCAAAAAATCGCCGTGCGCGCCCCACCGATGTGCAAATGTCCCGTGGGACTGGGCGCGAAGCGGGTAACCACATGCGTCATGATGACTTCCTTTGTCAAGTTCAACGGTTTCGCACAAGCTACCCATGTTACACGAAGGAAGAGCGCGAAGCAAGAGATGGAAAACGTGCAACATGGGACGATTGCAAGGAGGCGCGGCCTGTGCCTCTTACCATCCTTGAATATGCACTATTTAAAAAAAATTTTCACTGCCACACGTAACGAGGTCTGGCAGAAGGCCGGTCTGGCGTCAGCCTAACAATCGTACAATTCCTTCTGTGTAACCATACAAAGCGCGGGGGAAGACAGTAGTTCCCGCGCTTTTTCTATGCCTTATCGCAAGCACACGGAAGAGCAGTGCCAATGTTTTCTCTTGCAATCCAAAGTCGGCGGATGGGCAAAGTCGGAGGATTGACAAAGAACAGGCCCCCGAGCCAAAAGCGCGGGGGCCTGTTGTCTTTAAGCTGATGCCGTGTTTATGTGACTAATCCGTATAGTGTCCAGTTTCTTTCTTGACCCCCAGGGCAACGCGCCACAGGAGGGAAAGCACCAGCGCGCCCACGGCGTACACGCCCAGGGCCACGGCAACTTCGCGGCACGTGGGCAGGTAGGGCGTGATGGTCTCATACATGTTGGGCGTAAAACCGCCGATGAGCAGGCCCAGGCCCTTGTCAATCCAGGAGGCGGCCACGAGCATGATCAAGGCCGCAGGCATGAGCGTGGGATGTGTGCGCGTCTGCGGCGGGATAAGAATGGCCAGGCAGGCAATGGCCATGATGACGGCGGCCCACATCCAATAACTCACCCAAAGCATATGGCCGTCATGGCCAAAGAAGAGGACGCGGATAGGTTCGGCATGGCCGGGAATGCCGCTGTAAAAGGCCGTGAACAGCTCCAGGAGATAGAAGAAGACATTGACGCACATGGCGTAGACGATGATGGTCGCCAGGGTTTTCTTGGCTTCTTCGCCAATGTCAAAACCAGTGAGCCTGCGCACCAAGAGCATGAGCAACAGGAGGATGGCCGGGCCGGAACAGAAGGCAGAGGCCAAGAAGCGGCCCGCCATGATGGCTGTGAGCCAGTAGTGGCGACCGGGAATGCCGGCATAGAGGAAGGCCGTGACCGTATGGATGGAAAAAGCCCAGAGGATGGAAAGATAGATACGGGGCTTGATCCATTTGGGCGGCAGAACGTCATGGCGTTCGGCTTCCAGCGTGACCCAGCCGATGACGATGTTCAGGCACAAATAGCCGATGAGGACGATCATGTCATAGAACATGACCGAATTGGGCGTGGGATGGAGCATGACATTGAGCATGCGCTGCGGCTGTCCAAGGTCCACCACGATGAAGAGGGCGCACATGACCACGGCAGCCACGGCCATGAATTCGCCGAAGATGATCATGCGCTTGAATTTTTTGTAGTGGTGGAAGTATGTTGGCAGCACGAGCATGACGGCAGAGGCCGCCACACCCACAAAATAGGTGAACTGTGAGATATAGAGACCCCAAGAGACGTCACGGCTCATGCCCGTGACGGAGAGTCCTTCCTGGAGCTGCGTCAGATAGACCAGGCCGCATCCCGCTATGCAGAGCAGCAGGAAGAGCAGCCACACAAAATAGGTCCTGGGACCTTCGAGAATTTTTTCAAGCATGGACTGTTCCCCCTAGATAAGATAGTACACGCCGGGTTGCGTCCCCAGATTGGGCTTACGGCGTATGCTGTAGTTTTCGGCCAGAGCCTTGCGCACCGTGGAATTGGGGTCAGCCAGGTCGCCGAAGAGGATTTTCCCGCCCGAAGCCTCAACGCAGGCAGGCATCTGACCCACGGCCAGGCGCTCGGCACAGAAGGTACATTTTTCCACAACGCCGATCATGCGCGTGGGAAAGGCCGGATTGGGCACGGGGTTGGACAGGAATTTGCGCGGATCCTTGAAATTGAACGAGCGTGCGCCATAGGGACAGCCGGCCATGCAAAAGCGGCAGCCGATGCAGCGGTGGTAGTCCATGGCCACGATGCCGTCTTCCATCTTGTAGGTAGCTTGCGTGGGGCAGACGCGGACGCAGGGGGGATTGGTGCAGTGGTTGCACAGCAGGGGATAGCTGGCCCTTTTGCGCCTATTGTCCAGGAATTCGTTCATCTCGTCCGGGAAGGCGTGTTCGAAAGAATCCAACCAGAACCATTTGATGTTCTGATCGTCAGGAATGTTGGGTACGTTGTGCGCCCTGTGACAGGCTTCAATGATCGGCTTGTAGTCCTTGGCCGTAAGGAAACGACGCGTGTCAATGACCATGGCCCAGCGCTTGGCATGCAGGGCACTGGCACCTTTTTCATAGCTGCCTGGGGCTACCTTGGCCTGCGCGGTTGCAGAGAGGGAACTCGCCACGCTGGTGCTCAGGGCAAAGGCGGAAATGCCCGCCACTTTGAGAAAGCTTCTTCTGCTCTTGTTCATTTCTTGCTCCCCTGAGGAATGAGGTGGCATGTCCAACAATAGGGATCAACACTGTTGGCCACATGGCACTTATCGCAGAACTCAGTATATTCCTTATGACATTTGAGGCAGGTATTTTGTAGGCTGATGGCCCATTTTTTGCCATTGGATGCCACATAGACACGATGTTCATTGCGCAGGGCTTCGTCACGCCACTCATTGAGCAACTGCATATGCTTGTTGCGCATGAACTCGGCACTTTCCACGCATTCCTTTTCTCTGGCAGGCAGGGTAATACCGCTTTCCGTGTAATTTTTGCCCAGCAGACTCGCCCAAAATGGGGAGGTAAACAGGATCACAAAGATGATGATCCCAATGGTGACAGCTTTGGCATTATACATTTATTGACCCTCCCCCTGCGCGGCATCGTCGTCTTCTGCGACATTGGGCAGATCTTCCTGACGCAGATCCATGGTGCGCTTGGACTCGCCCTTCATGACCAGGGCATTGGCCACCAGTTCGTGCAAGCCGCTGACCGTGACGCCTGGAGCCCAGTAGTTGGCCAGCGGCGGCAAGGTTGCGCGGTCAATGGCGCAGACGCAGGCCATGTGATTCACGCCATATTTCTGTTGCACATAGCGCAGAGCATTGCCGCGCGGCATGCCCGAGCGCATACGCAACTCCATGATTTCCTCTGTGTTCAGGCCAGAGCCGGCTCCGCAGCAGAATGTTTGTTCGCGGATGGTGTTTTCGGGCATTTCCACGAAATTGTTGCACACGGCCTTGAGCACGTAGCGCGGTTCGTCCAGCAAGCCCATGGCGCGGGCCGGATTGCAGGAGTCGTGGAAGGTGGTGATGATGTGGTCGTTGCGGCTGGGATCCAGATTCAGCTTGTCGTGCTGAATGAGGTCGGCCGTGAACTCGGCGATGTGTACCATCTTGGTCGAGGCCGCGTTCTTGAACACGGTGCCCGTAAACGGTGAAACCGGCGTAACCATGTTGTCGGGCGCCGGGCCATTGTAGGTGCCCATGTATTGGTTAATCACGCGCCACATGTGCCCGCATTCCCCGCCCAAAATCCATTTGACGCCAAGGCGCTCGGCCTCGGCATACATTTTGGCGTTGAGCTTCTTGGCCATGTTGAAGGTGGTGAAGGAACCGAAATTACCGCCTTCGGAAGCATAGGTGGAAAACGTATAATCGAGATCCAGCTCGTGGAAAAGCAGGAGGTAGCCCATGAAGGTATAGATGCCAGGGTCGGCGAAGACATCGCCTGACGGAGTGATGAACAGGATTTCGTGGCCTTTTTCGTTGAAAGGCGTCTTGGGACGGATGCCGGTCACTGTCTCGCAGTCGTCGGCCAGCATTTCCACGATTTCCTTGAAGGAATGGGGCTGAATACCCAGGTGATTGCCGGTGAAGCTGCAATTTTTCACCGGATCCATGATCCAGTGTATGCCCAAACCTACTTCGTGCAGCAATTCACGCACAATGGCCGTGATTTCCGCCGTGTCGATGCCGTAGGGGCAAAAGAGCGAACAGCGGCGGCATTCGGTACATTGGTAGGCATAGTAGAAGAGTTCTTTGACGACCTCTTTGTCCCAGCTGCGTGCGCCAATGCGTTTCCCAAGGAGCTTGCCCAGCATGGCATGGTCTCGACGGTACAGGGAACGCAGCAGTTCGGCGCGCAACACGGGCATGTTCTTGGGGTCATTGGTGCCCAGGAAAAAATGGCATTTGTCGGCGCATGCCCCGCAACGCACACAGATATCCATGAACAGTTTGAGTGAACGGTGTTTTTCGAGCCGTTCCTCAAACGCGTCACAGAGAATTTTTTCCCAATTGTCGGGCAGGTTCCAATCTTCTGCAGACGGATCCCAATCGTGCGGATTGGGCATGTGCAGCAGTTCCATGGTTTCTTTCTTGGCAGGGTAGCAATAGCTGCCCGGCGCAAATTCGGGCTTTATGTCAAGCCAGGCCTTGTCGGGGAAGGCCGGTCGGCTGGACATAAGCGCTTGTGGCGTGGGTAATTTTGCCATGGGGAAACTCCTTACTGGGCGGCCTTTTCAGGTTGCTTTTCCAGCGGCAGCCCGGCCTCGGCCATGGCGTCGCGGTAGGTGTCTTCATATTCGGCATAGGTGAAGAATTGCTTGGGCGGATTCCACGGATTGACGTGGCGTACGGCTCTGGTGTTGCAGGCCATGTTTCGCGTGGGGCTGAAGAAAATGCCCGGCATGTGCATGAGCTTGGAAAAGGGGAAATAGATCAGCAGGACGCAGACAAGGGCCAGATGCGTAAAGAAGAGCGCATTGATGCCTTCCACACCCACTGGCGCGAAATGCGTGAGTCCCATGATGAAGACCTTGACCTGGGCGATTTCCGTCTTGTCACAATAGCGCAGACACAGGCCCGTGCCCACGATGGCAAGGAGCAGGAAAAGCGGGAAATAGTCATTGGCCAGCGAAAGATAGCGCAGGCGCTGATTAAACATGCGCCGACAGAGCAGAAAGAGCAGGGCCACGAAGAGCAGACCGCCGGTCATGAAGAAACGCGGCGAACCTATCTGCATGATGCCGTCCAGGCTTTCGAGAAAGCTGATACAGCACGGAACCGGCTCCATGAAAAAGCGAAAATGGCGTAAAAAAACCAGAAGGAAACAGTAATGGAAGAGCAGGGCAAAGGCCCAAAGCCACTTGGAGGAATAATAGATGGCCCGCGGTCCCTTGTTTATGGGGTCGTCCACGCGAACCTCTCCCAGGGTGTTCCTGAACAGAGAACGGAAGCAGAAGACTTCCAGAAACATGCGCTTCACTACACCCCAACAGGTGGTTGGACAGTCATATTTCGCCTGTTTGATAAAGTCCAGAGAGGCTTCTTGACCGCCGGTGGTGGGGATGGGGAAGGGCACCGGAGATTTTGCCCAATACACCATGCGCCAGACAACTCCGACGACAAAGACGACTACTGCCACATAAGGCAAGACCACGCCAAACAGGCTCGCGAGCCCTATGGTCGCTCCACCCCAGGCGATGGCGCCTATGAGCAGCACCAGCAGTAATGAGTGTAACATTCCTACCTCGCTTCCACTAAGGTTATCTCAACATCCCACAACGGGAGTGTGGGCTAGAGGATACAAGAAAAACCTAAACGCTGCCCTGGCCTTCTGTGCTGTGCATCTCTGCCTCAGCGCCTTGGTCTTCTACCGCCAGAGGCGATGCGGCATTGAGCCTTTGCGCCCAGCGAGCCAGTTGCGCGTACTGATTTCTTATCTCCGTGATACGTGATTCTGCAAGAATTTCACGGTCTTTTACATACATGTCAAAGGCCAGCAGCGTCAAGCTGTCAAGACGTGATTCCGCTTCCAGATAGTCATGAAGTTTTTTTTTGATCAGCAGTTCGGGCAGAACATGCGTCCGCAATAAGGGCTTCATAAGGCTGAACACCCCCAGCCCCTGACTGGGCGTGAATTTTTGCACGGCACGCAGTTTGATGAATCTGTCCAGAGCCTTGCGCGTGTCTTCGATGTCAACGCTTTCACCAATAACTGCGTCGTAGAGCGCAGCGGCTGCTTCCTTGGTCATGTGCCCCACGGGATTGCCAAAGGGATCCTGTTTCGTGCGCAAAAAACCTGTTGTTTCAAGAGGATACGTTTTGAAAACGGACTCTGTCCAAAGTCGCGTCACTTCATCCTTGTGCTTGCGAAAAATATCAATTGCCCTCATGGCGACCCCGTGCAAATTTTTTTTTACGAACCGTATTCCTATAAATGGGAATGGCAAAGCGCGTCAAGTCCCCGTACTTTTTCTTGCTAGGGGCAGGGCGCAGTTCCGGAACACTGTCCGGCGATCTGAGGATCCAGGGGCAAATCAGGGCTTGGCCTGTAGGCTGAATCCGGTGTTGCTCTCGGCGGTCTGGTGTTTCGGGATGTTCTGGTGAGCATGGCAGGCAAGCCATGAAATTCAAAGAAGGGAATGGCAGAGGAGCCGGCCAGAAAGACATGCGCCTTGTTGCGCAAGAGGCGCAGCCGCAAGAAGAGCGCCTTGGGAGCAAACGCAGCCAGTCCGCCGAGTTCTTGCGCGCTTTGGGCTTTGTTTACGGCTGTGGCCATGCTTTCGCCCTGGGCAAGCAATTGCTGCATCTCTGCGATCATGGCGAGGTCCTGGTCGCGTTCGGCTACAGGGTAAAAGGCCACGTCCACATGTCCCGACAAGAGCGCGATACCTTCCCGGCAGCTCGGACAGGATGGGGAGAAAAACATATGCACAGTGGCTTCCTGGGCATTGTCACTAATGGCCCAGAGACCAGGAGCCGTACGTAGCGCTTCGCCCAGATTGAGGACAAAGAACAGTCCCCAGATCAGGAGCAGCAGAGAGCGTCGGGGGGCTTCGGGATGCATTGACTGGCTGCGCTGCACATGCGCACGTCTGAAGCCGACATAGAGGAGGGCGAAGCACAATGCAGCCAGGAGGCAATTGGTGCATGGGGATGTGATGGCCATGAGCAGCAAAAGGGCCGTGTCGGCCAGCAGAAATACTCCGGCCAGCAAGGTTCCCCAGCCCGTGGCTCCCAGCAGCGCCAGGAATGCCAACACGCCAAAGGCGCACACGCCGAACCACCAAAGAGAAATGCCAAAAATGCTTGTATCCTGAAACAAGGAGCAGCCTGCCGTGACGCAGAGACCGGACTCATTGCCAGAAGCCGTCCAAAAACAAAAAAAGGCGGCCAGCAAGGAGAGAAGGACTAAACCGGGCAAAACGGTATGGGGGCGATTCATCAAAAATTCCCTAGTATTTGGAACTCTCCCCTTCGCAGGAGGGGGACGGCAAAAACGCGGGCAGCCTTTATAGAAACCTGAGGGGATTGCGACGCGCAAGGCAAGGTTTCATGCCTTCATGTGCGATTGTGGATGCGTAGAGCGTTTTGACTTTTATTTTTGCAAAAATATTCTAGAGACTGCTGTACGTCCTGCGGCTATGTGCAGAGTTAACGTCAAAATGCGCTCGGCACAAATATTTTTTCCATTTTATCCCCAAGCGATGCCTTCGTAAAGCACGATTTCCTTCTGCACAGGTCAAGGGAAGCAGATGTCCACAAAAAAGGCGCCCATGAGGGCGCCTTACATATGGAGGCTGGAAACAGTTACATGTTGGAGCCGGAAGCAGCGCGCTGCATCTTGATCTCGACCTTTTCGGTCAGACCGGAGTAGTAGCCGCGCAGAATGGTGAGGACTTCCTCACGTCCGAAGTGATCCGGTACTTCCGCACCCTCAGAAAGCATCTTACGCAGTTTGGTGCCAGAGAGGATGACGCGGTCTTCCTTGGTGTGCGGGCAGGTGCGCATGCTGGCCATGCCGTCACACTTCTTGCAGTAGAAGGTCCAGTCGATCTTCATGGGTGTGCAGAGCAGGCGTTTGCCTGGATCGTCGGGCTGAGGAATCTTGTCAAAGATTTCCTGGGCCTCAAACATGCCGTAGAAGTCACCCACGCCGGCGTGATCGCGACCGACCAGCTGACGGTTGATGCCGTAGTTCTGACGGAAGGTAGCGTGCAGCAGAGCTTCACGCGGACCGGCATAGCGCATATCCAGGGGATAGCCAGCCTGAATGACATTTTCTTTCACAAAGTATTTATCAACCAGGGTGTCAATGCACTTGACGCGCACTTCGGCCGGAATGTCGCCAGGCTTCAGGGCACCCACCAAGGAGTGAATGACAACGCCGTCGCACACTTCCACGCCCAACTTGGCCAGGTATTCGTGCGAGCGGTGCATGGGATTGCGCAGCTGCAGGGCGGCCACGTCCTTCCAACCGCGCTCGTCCATCTTGGCACGCAGCTGGGCAGGCGTCATGTACACGCCAGCAAATTTCTCCGGGAAATCACCCTGGGAGAGGACTTTCACCGGGCCGCCGATATTGTAGTCTTTCTGCGCCAGCACCATTTTGACGCCGGGGTGATCGTTGGGGGCCACTTCCCAGAATTTTTCAGAGTCAGGACCGCAGCCCTTGAAGACCAGCTCGCATTCCTTTTTCTTGGCGGCTTCGTCCATCTCATAGATGTCTTCCACCTTCATGGTGGCCATGAGTTCGCCTTCACGCACAAGGGCGACTTCCTGACCGACCTTGAGGGCCTTGGCATCTTCTGCGGAAACGTCCAGGGTCACAGGCACTGGCCAGAAGGTGCCGTCTGTGAGGAGCATTTTTTCGCAAACGCTCTCCCAGTTGGCCTTGTTCATAAAGCCGTTCAGGGGCGAAAACCCGCCAATGCCCATCATGATCAGGTCGCCCCTGGCGCGCGAAGAGATCTCGATCTGTTTCAGGCCTGCGGCTTTTTTCTTTTCGTCTTCAAGAGCCTTCCCTTCCAGCAGGCAGCAGACAAGACCTTTGCCGCCATGAGGAGCTACCAGTTTGGACATTGCGAAATCCTCCGTGTGTTGAGTATTATGGCCTCCCTCAGATTCTACGGAATGGGAGGGCTGTGTTCGCTGTCTATTTTGTGAATAATCGAACAAAAAGTCAACTGTTTGGCCTTGATTTCTTCGCCTCAAGAGCAAAAAATCTCCCTGGGCCTGCAAAAGAATACGAGGCTGCCGTCGGGCGCACGCCACGTCGGGTCGGGTAAGAGCAGGACTTTTTTTCACAGGTCATGCCCTCTCTTGGGCCAGGGCTACAGGCAGACGGCCTTAAAAGGGAACGTCGTCCATGCCTGCCTCAGAGGGGAAGACGGGACCCACATCGTCGTTTGTCGATTGCTGTGCAGGACGGCGGTTTTCAGCATGTGCTGGTCTGCGTTGGGGTGCTGCCTGACCGTACCCGGACTGGCTGCCCTGTTCGGCCACACCGCCCGGCGCAGGCTGTCCTTGATAGTCCTCACCAGGATAGCTTTTGCCAGGCTCGCGCTCACCCTTGCGTTCCAAAAACTGCACGCGTTGCGCCTTGATTTCCGTTGTATAGCGATCCTGCCCTTGCTGATCTTGCCATTTGCGGGTTTGCAAACTGCCTTCCACATAGACGAGGCTGCCCTTGGCCAGATAGTTGGCGCAGTTTTCTGCCTGGCGTTGAAATACAGAAACGCGATGCCATTCGGTGCGTTCCACCTTATTACCGTCGCGATCCGTATAAGATTCGTCCGTGGCCACATTGAGGGAAGCGACGGGAGTGCCGTTTTGCGTGTAGCGCAGTTCCGGGTCACGGCCCAGTCGCCCGATAAGCATGACTTTGTTCAGCATACTGCTGCTCCTCTCTTGTTGCTCTTGCAGGTTTGGTGCGCGGCTATTGGGGGCAGGTTGCACATGTGCGCTCCAGCCGGTCAAGAACGCTCTCCAGCGCATCGCTGAGCTTGTTGGCCTCATGGGCGTTCCATTGCGCCAGCATCTCCTCCATGCGGATTTTGAGGCGGCCTGCCTCCTGGATGTCCGCTTTGAGGGCAGCGCGCATGGCTTCGGACCAGGGCATGAACTGCAGTCCGTCTTCCAAAGCCCTGACCATTTCAAGGACTCCGCGCCGCTCATGGTTTATGGGAATGCTGAAGGCCAGTTCAGAAAGGCGCGGCCAGAGTTCCTCCAGCAAGTCGGGATTCCAGGTAGTTGCGATGACGCGGATTTGCAGCGCTTGTCCCATACCGCTCCTTTTGTCGGTTTGCCGAGACGTCGAGTCTCTTGGCCGGACGTTCAATCTTTTTCCGTCCACTCCGTCTGCACACGCATGATCACCTCTTGAATGGTGGGGAGCTGATCTTGCGGACAAACGCCCAGCAGCGGGGCGCCGGCGTCTATGTTCTCATTGTATTTGAAATAGACGGCATAAATTATGCCGGCTGGACCCGTATAGAGCAGCGGCACCTCGCGTTTCATGCGTGACATGATGAGCAGCTCCATGCCTTCGCGGACAAGGACGGAATGGGCGTCCGAAGCGCGGATTTTTTTGTCCACGTCCGGAGTAAAATAGTACTTGGCCCGTTCAGGTGCAAGAAAGAGGTGCAGGGCTTGGCGCAAAAGCATGCTCTCCACCTCGGCGCGCGTGAGTGGATGGCGCAGCACGGCGAGGGGGGTGCCAGCTTCCACGAAACGGCCTTGGAGTTCCGTATGGATGCTGGTGAGTTCGCCCTTCTCAGCGGCGTAAATGGGTTTGGGATTGCGTTCGCGCTCCAGCGTGGCGATGAGCGTACCGGGTTTTTCCTTCCATTGTCCCTGCGGGCCAAGAACTTTGTCACCCTTGCGGATGTCCGCGAAAGTCACGGTGCCGGTGTGCGGGCTGCTGATGACAATGTCGCGAAAGGGTTGGGCCTTGATGGCCTCCAGCAGTGCGGAAATGTCTTTCATAGGCTGTCCTAGGCTGCTGCCTTTAGCGGTAATAGAGATTGCGACCACCAATGGTCAGCAGCGCCTGCTTGAGGTTAGCGCGTATTTCGCGCCTGTCCCAAATGCCTTGAATATGGCCGCGTGATAAGGCGCGGTAGGAACGGTGGTACTTGGGCGGAATGTCCATCCCTGTGGTTTCCTTGATGACGCCTGCTCCGGCGAAGCCGATATTGGAAGAACGCACTGCGAATTGATAGGGCGAGCAGCCCAAAAAGCTGGCCACAGGTCCGGCAAAAGAATTGGTGTCGTACAGTACCATGTATAGGCCGCCAGATTCTATATAGCGCCGCACAGCGACCGTACAGCGCGGCATCTGAATCACGCCATGTGTGCCCTCCTGGATGCGTATGCCCGCAGTGCCATGCACATAGGCGAGAAATGGATAGTGGTTTTTTTCCGCACGCTGGGCAGCCTCCACGAACTTGAAGCCCTCGGCAGCGCCTACCGATCCACCGCGGAACGTGCCCATGAGCATGGCAACGACCAACTTGATGTTGTCAATGCGCGCTTCAAAGGTCATGCAGCCGCTTTTGGCCTTGTTTTTTTTCTGGGCGTCGATGATGCGCTCGTCAAAACCCGGGAAGTTCAACGGATTGCCTGCTTCAATTTCACTGTTGAATTCAAAAACCGAGCCGAGGTCAAAAACATTTTTCACGTACCATTCCGGTTCCATGGGGAAATGGTAGCCGCAGTGACTGCATACGCCGGCGAATTCGGCGAAAAGATCCGGACCCCAAAGGTCGAGACAGCCATAGGCCGCGCTGTTGGGACAGGTGATGGCCCTGTCGGTCTTGTAACGCGGCGAGATGTAGTTCCAGCGTTTGCGCTGCTCGGCTCCGGACCAGTTGGAGAGCGCCGTCAATTCCCTGGTCTTACCGACATCCTCCCTATTGGCGGGCAGCTTGCGGGTGAGCTTGCGCCAGGGCGTAAGCAGGCGATCCTTAAAGACCTCCCATTCGTTGCCCAATTCCTCCATGAAGGTGCGGATGCGGCGTTGATGCTTGCGGTAAAAATCGTATTTGAAGCGCACCCAGGGCTTGCTTGCCCAATCCCGCAGGGCCACGGCCAACTTCGTGAATAAGGGACGGCGATCGCGTGCGGCCAGACGTGAGAGGCGTAGGAATTTTTGCTGCCGGTGCGCCAAAAGGCGATCCTTGGCAGCTCCGGAAAGGCCCCAGCGTGTGTACATTTCATCCAGCTTGGCCTCGGGATTGCGCACACGGGCCAGGGCAAGCCCTTTGAGTACGGGCACAAGGCGTGTGGAGAGGACAACCTCGTCCGTGGCGCGCAGGACTTCTTGCCGCAGGTGGCGGAAAAAGTCAAAATGCCAGGGCCTGGCACCCAGTGGCGGTTCTTGCACAACCCTGTCCACATAGCCGAAGCGCAGGTTATCCATGGCCGTTATTTTCAGGTTGACCGCGCACTGTTCAATGAGTTCCTGCGTGGCGCGCTGTCCGGGTTTGATGTGCCCTTCAATGGCGGCCGCGCCTTCGGGGGAAATGACCGAGTAATAGCCGTGTGAAAGCATGAGACGCCTGTCCGCCAGACCAATGGCCTCGGCCCCGCCGGAGCCGCCTTCCGAGATGACGGCGACCACGGGCACGCGCAGTCCGGCCATGCAGTAAATATTGCGGGCTATCTGCTGGGCTGCGCCTGGATAGTCTTCCACGGGATAGGAGCCGGGCGTGAAAATGTAGGTGTGGATGGGGATGCCCTCTGTCTCGGCCACGCGCATATATTGGCGCGCCTTGGCATTGCCCCAGGGCTTGACGGATCCGCCGTTGCGATATTCCGCGCCATGCCCCTTTTCCTGACCGATGACCATGACCGACTGCGTATAGGTTTTCTTGCCCCGACGTCTGGTGATGACAGCGCGGGCAATGAGCATGCCCGGGTCAAGGCTGTACTCATCCTGTCCGCCCACTTCCGTGAAATTGTCATAGACGTTTTCTAGGATGTCACGCAGGCAGATGCGCTGTGGGTGGCGGACAATGCGCACCGTGTCCATGGGGGTGATGCAGTCCTCTAGGCGTCGTTCCACATAGGTGAAGAGATCTTCCAGCGTGGCCAGTTCGGCATGTGGATCCTCCAGGCTGTCCGTTCGGGCACGCTCTGTGAAACTGGCCAGTTTTTCTTCCAGCAGGTTCGTATTGTCCCGATGCTTGCCGGCAAAGATGTCGCTAATGTAGGCAAGCCTGTCGCGAAGATTTTGAAGACGTTTTTCGATATTGCTGTCCATGATCTGTCAATGGCCTGTCTATGCCCGTTAGTGCGTTGCCAGATGATGCCAGGGCCGACTGTCAGAAGCGCAGGATGCGCTCAGTGCTGGCCTTGAGAAAGTCCACATTGGACTGCAGGGGCTGCCCGGCGGCGTTGTGCCCGTTGAGCTGGAGATCACGCAAAAATTCCTGTCCGCGTGCGCTAGCTTCCTTCAGGTCTTTGCCCCAGACAATGGCCAGGGCCAGATTGGGATCGAATTCCGTCGGAATCTCGTAGGGTTCGTTCGCTGGCACATGGGTCAGCACGCTAAGCCAGGGTTGCGGTTTCCAGGTAAAGCGCTCAATGAGTCCCACCCAGGGCGTGAAATTGTTGTTGGGGTCTTCGGCGATGATGCGGTACTCTATGCCCAGGCCGTCAAAGGTCACGTCCGCCTGGCCGTAGCCCAGCGGCTCGCCCAGGCCGATGCGGATCTGCTCCGCGATGAGGTCGATGTCGCCTTGGCCACGCACGCGGCTGATGCGCGCGGAAACGCCATTTTCTACTTGAATGCGGGTATTTACTTCCATGAGAAAGGGATCGCCCTTGCGGGTGACGATCCATTCCCAAGTACCCACGTTGTCGTACCCGACCTTGCGCGCCATGGCCAGGGAATAGTCAACGATGTCGCGCAGCACTCTGTCGGCGTCAAAGGTATAGGTGAGCGTGTCCGCAGCAAAGCCGGGTGCCACTTCAAGGCGTTTCTGACGGCCCGTGGACTGGATAGAACAGTTGCGCGTGCCGAAATGCACCGGGCTGCGACCGCTGCGGTCGGAGACTATCTGGACTTCCAGATGGTTGAAATCAGTGATGCGTTGCTCGATGAGGACGCCTTCGTCCTTGAACTGGCGCAGGGCATAATTGCGGATGCGCCGGTACACGGAGCGGAACTGATCCGGGTCGTAGACCTCTTCAATGCCCATACCGCCCCCGCCGGCTGAGGCTTTGACCAGCACCAGAGGGTGGTCAATGCCCTGCTGTTCTTGAAAGGCGAAAACCGTTTTGGCTATGCGTTCGGCTTCAAGTTCGTCGTAAATGGGACGGTCGGAGCCGGGCACTGTGGGCACGTCCAGGCTGCGCGCCAGGCGCTTGGTATTGATCTTGTCGCCCAGTTCGCGAATGATTTTCCACGAAGGGCCAATGAATATGAGTTGGCGGTCGCGTTTTGTCACGCGCCGCGCAAAGCGGAAATCTTCTGCAAAAAAACCGTAGCCGGGATGTACGGCAGTGCAGCCCGTGGCGTCGGCAACGGCCATGAGTTCATTGGCATCGTGGTAGGAAGAGACGCGAAAGAGGCTGTTTTTCCCGCCCATTTCACGCGCTAGCCGCACATGGCCAGAGGCCGTGTCTTCTGCCGTATATATGGCCGTAAAGGAGCAGCCGAGCTTGTGGCAGGCCCGCATGATGCGCATGGCGATTTCGCCGCGGTTGGCCACGAGTATCCTGTGTTTGTTTACGGGAACAAGTCCCTGCGTTTTTTCCACCATGTTCCCCTCGAAGAAAGCTCACAGCACAATACCTCGCAGCATCAAGGCCCAGGCAAAGCCTTGGGTTCAAGATGCGCGGCCCTTTGTCTCACTGGGGCAAGCCCTTATGCAGCCTGAAGGCTTGGTCGGCACACTGTACAATCCACGCGCTTGTTTGCTACAAAAGCAGTTTCAGGAGGGAATTGTATGCAAAATTTAGAAGAAGTCCAGCGTGCAGCCGATGCCTTGCGTTCCTTGCTTGGCAAGCAGGCAGACTTCTCCACAGCAGAGGAAGGCGGCCCTGGCCATCATGCGCCCGTGGGCATTGTTCTGGGCACTGGGCTTTCTTCCCTAGCAGACATGCTTAGGAATCGCGTGAGTGTGCCCTATGGGGAGATTCCGGGTTTTCCGGCCTCTGGCGTCGAAAGCCATGCCGGCGTCTTTGTCTGGGGTCGCGCTCCCTGCGGCGACGGGGGCGGGCGAAGCGTGCTTGTGCAGCAGGGGCGCTGTCATTTGTATGAGGGCCGTAGCCCGGCCGATGTTTGCATGGGGGTGCGTGTTCTGGCGGCCATGGGGGTAAAGACCCTGGTGCTGACCAATGCCGCTGGCGCGCTCAATCCCTTATTTGATGTGGAAAGCATCATGTGTATGACCGATATCATCAACCATACGGGCGTCTCGCCCCTGACTGGGGACAACTGTCCTGCCTGGGGGCCGCGTTTCACAGACATGAGTGCGCCCCTGGATGCGCGCTTGCGCAGGCTTGCCCTGGAAACGGCGACGGAGCTGGGATTGCGCCTGGAGCGGGGCGTGTATATCGGCGTTCACGGGCCGGAGTTGGAAACTCCAGCCGAAACACGCATGTACCGTCAGTGGGGGGCTGATGCCGTGGGCATGAGTTCCGTGCTGGAAATCATTGCCGCGCGCCACCTGGGCATGGCCGTGCTGGGTTTGTCCTGCCTCACCAACAAGAACCTACCCGACTGCATGGCCCCGGCGACGCTGGAACAAATTTGCGCTGCGGCGCAAAAAACGGGCGAAAATCTGGCTCGGCTCCTCTGTGCCTTGGTGACAAAACTGTGAAATTTGCGTACAACCTGCGCTCGCAAGAATTTTGGAAATCGCAGGAAAATAGCCATGCAGCACAATGATTCTCTTCGCAATGTGGCCATTATCGCCCATGTCGACCACGGCAAGACGACCCTGGTGGACGGAATGTTCAAGCAGGGCGGTGTGTTTCGCGCCGACCAGCAGGTGGACGAGCGCGTCATGGACAAGATGGATCTGGAACGTGAACGCGGCATTACCATTGCCGCCAAGAACTGCGCCGTCACCTGGAAGGGCGTCAAAATTAATATTATTGATACGCCTGGACATGCCGATTTTGGGGGCGAGGTGGAGCGCGCACTGTCCATGGCCACAGGGGCCATTTTGTTGGTGGACGCCTCCGAAGGCCCGCTGCCGCAGACGCGCTTTGTTCTGCGCAAGACCCTGGAAGCTGGCTTGCCCGTGGTGGTGGTCATCAACAAAATTGACCGCAAGGATGCGCGGCCCCAGGAAGTACTCAATGAAATCTATGACCTGTTCATTGACCTTGACGCCGACGAGGAGCAGCTCGAATTTCCCGTACTCTATGCCATCGGGCGCGAAGGTGTGGCCATGCGCGGTCTCGACGATGCGCGCCAGGATCTCTCTCCGCTCTTCGAGTCCATTCTCAAGCACATCCCCGGGCCGGTGCATGATCCAGAGCAACCCTTTCAAATGCTGGTGGCCGATCTGGATTATTCGGACTATCTGGGGCGCTTGGCCGTGGGCCGCGTCATGCACGGCACCGTCCATGCCAAGGAAGCCTTGGCCTGCATCGGTGAAGACGGCCAGGCGCGCCCCCTGCGCGCCACAAGGCTGCAAGTCTATGACGGTTTGCAGGTGGTGGAAGTGGAACAGGCCAATCCTGGCGACATCGTGGTCATGGCCGGTATTGAGGATGTGACGATTGGCGACACCATCTGCACACGGGAGAATCCCCGTGCCTTGCCGCGTATTCGCGTGGACGAACCCACCGTGTCCATGCGTTTCGGCATCAATACCTCGCCTTTGGCCGGTCGTGAGGGCAAGATCGTGCAGAGCCGCGCCATTTGGGACAGGCTGGTCAAGGAGACGCTGCGCAATGTGGCCGTGCGCGTGGAGCAGACCAATGACAACGATGCCTACCTGGTCAAGGGACGCGGCGAGTTCCAAATGGCCATTCTCATCGAAACCATGCGTCGGGAGGGCTTTGAGCTTTCCGTGGGACGGCCCGAAGTTATCCTCAGGAAGAATGACGCAGGCAAGACTCTGGAACCCATTGAGCGCTTGTACGTGGACTGCGACGAGGTCTTCATGGGGGTTGTCACGGACAAGCTGGCCCAGCGCAAAGGGCGTTTGCTCAACTGTGTCAACAATGGCACCGGGCGCGTGCGACTGGAGTTTTCTGTGCCCTCGCGCGGTCTCATTGGCTATCGCGACGAATTCCTCACGGACACCAAGGGGACGGGCATCATGAATTCGTACCTGGAAGGGTATGAAGAATGGCGCGGCGATTTCCCCACGCGTTACACAGGTTCCATCGTGGCCGATCGCCCGGGCAGCGCCGTGGCCTATGCCCTGTTCAACCTTGAGCCACGCGGCACGCTCTTTGTGGAGCCAGGCGATCCGGTTTACGAAGGCATGATCGTTGGGGAACACAACCGCGACAACGACATTGACGTCAACGCCACCAAGGAAAAGAAACTCACCAATCTGCGTGCGGCTGGTAAGGATGAAAATGTCATTCTGACGCCAGTGAAGCAAATGACCCTGGAACACGCCCTGCACTTTGTGCGCGAAGACGAGCAAGTGGAAGTGACGCCGAAATCCATCCGCCTGCGCAAGAGTGAACTCTCGGCCCTCAAGCGCTATCAAGCGGCGGGCAGGAAGGCCATGGGCAAGGCATAGGGCAGACAGGAATTTTCTGTGGACGTAAAAATTTTATCCAACGCGCCGTAAAATCTCTAGGAATCCCCCGCCTTTAGGCGGGGGAGGATGTCAAGCCTTGTCCTTACTCAATGCAGCGAGTATCGGCTGTGTAATGCTTTCGTGTAGCTCTTCTTGAGACATACAGCTCGTCACCCAGCAAGCACACATTGCCTGCCAGAGTGTTTTTGCCGGTATGCTGAGTTTGTCCGCTGCCACGTTTTGCCAATCATGGTGATTTTCCCACAGCATTGCCGAAGGCAGGGCATCGGAAATTTCAGAATACTTGCGCCCGAGACGTTCAGCTATTCCAGGCCAGTTTCGTTCTTTAAGCGCATTGAAGACAACTAGCTCCGGCGCATCGCCGCCTGGAAGGACATATGTGCCGGGCGTCTGCGTCTGATCCCCATCAAGAAAAACTACTGTTGGCTTTGCGAATCTTTTCTCAGCAACCATAAGGCCAAGACTCCCGCCAACGTGCGCTTTGCCAAATGGAGTTATGGATAAACGTTTTATGAGATGTCTGTCTTCCGAGACAACGGCCTCTGTGACGAGAATTTTTGCCGCACAGTCTTCGACAAATACGGCACATTCGGGATGTGTTTTGTCGTCAATGCTTGTCATGGCAAATTCCGGACTGACTCCTGAAAATAGAGATTTCCCAGACAGCGTATCCATAACAAGCATTCTCCCGTCAGGATGGATTTCTTCGAGTACATACGGTGAATGGGTGGATATGATGAATTGTATCTCTCGATCTTCAGCGATTTTTGCCAAATCTCTCATGAGTCTTCGCTGTGCGCGTGGATGCAGTGAGGATTCTATTTCGTCAATGATGACAAGAGAATATTTTTCAAAATCCGCAGCGAGCAGCTCTGTAGCTGTTATCTCTCCAGCCCCCTGATGGAAGCCGGAATACATGTGTTCCCCTCGTTCCATAACAGGGACTTCATGCCCTTCGGTACTTCCGGCAATAGCCATTTTTGCGCTGGTGTATTCCCTGTTGAGAATGAATGAGAGGCGCTGCGTGACAGAAGGAGAAAATTTCTTTGAGCTGATTTCCTGTAAATTTTTATTTGCGAGTTTCACATATCCAGACCTGGACACGAGCGGTTGGATACGCCGCAAATCTATGTAGTACACAGGGCGTTGATGCCGCAGCAAATTTCCACGCCAGCGGTCGGAAGCCTTTCTGATGGATGTTTCTAGATGCTGTTCGCCTTCCTTGATGCCGACGCGCAGCGATGCATTATTTATAGAATCCCACGGAGTGTCTGGAAAAAAATCAGACGCGAACCATTGCTTGCCTGGAAGGCTGTTTTTATAGCAGGCAGCAACGGCTTGCAATATGGTACTTTTTCCGGAACCGTTTTCTCCGACAAGAACAGTTATGGGAAATTCAAATGTGATGCGCTGCCCTGCCCAGCCACGAATGCCGCGAATTTCAAGCCACTCCACAAATTTCGGCCAGAATCGGCGCTGAGACCACTTTCTCGTCAGCACACGCATTTCCGTAGTATTGGCCATGATAGCGCTCCATACTGCTTCTTGACCGATGTTCTATGCCGTGGAACGAAAATCGCATTACGTCAAAAATACTTTTTGGCTCAAATATTGTCAATGGACTGCAATTTCTTCGTGGCATGCGTGTCGCAGCGGATACTGTCGCAACTTGCGCCATTGTCCTTTCTATTTGTGTTCCCAACAGCGTTGCAAAAATTCCGTGTCGTCCATGCGCGATGCCACAATGGCCCGCCGTATGGCCTCGGCCATGACCTGGGCGGCCAGGACGCCTGCCATGTTGAGATCCACAGGATGCGTTCCAGTGGAAACGGCATAAATGCTGTCCCCGTCGGCCAGTGTGCCTGCCGGGCAGATGCAGCGGGCATAGGCATTGCGGGTCATGGCCGCCAGCTTGGTCAGACTGGCCTTATCCAGGTCACCGTTGGTGAGGACGACGCCAAGGGTTGTGTTCTGGCCATTGAAGAGATCGGTGGGTTTGTCAATGGCAAGCATGGCTGTGCGCGTGTCGGCAAAATCGCTTCTGTCGGGCGTGCGTAGGCCGGCAATTTTGCGCCCACTCAACTCTTCATAAATATCCCCCAGTGCGTTGACGGCCACCACAGCGGCCATGCTCAGGCCGTTCACTTCCACGGCATAGGCACCGAGGCCGGATTTCATGGCCCGCCGCATGCCGCAGATTTTGCCAACCGTGGCACCGGTTCCAGCGCCAAAGGAACCCAGGGCAAAGGGATCTCGAGACCAGGCGGCTTCACAGGCTTGCCAACCCATGTGGGCGTCTGGGCGGATGTCTGCGGAGCCATAGGTCAGATCGTAGAGGCAGCTCTGAACCACAATGGGCACAGGCGCGACTCCGGTGTCGTAGCCCATGCCGTGCGTCTCCAGCCATTCTACCACGCCGTCGCCTGCAGCCAGGCCGTAGGCCGAACCGCCCGCAAGCACGATGGCGTTGACGGGGGTGGGCGCTGTCAGCGGAGAGAGTAGCGCGCTTTCCCTGGAGGCGGGACCGCCCCCGCTGATGTCCACGCCGACCCGCGCTCCCTGGGGGAAGAGCAGTACCGTGACTCCGGTGGCGGCTGTTTCATGTTGGGCATTGCCTGCATAGACGTCCTTGAGGTCGGTAAGAGCGCGTTCTTGCACGGACGGCACCTCCTTTGTTTGTTCACAGCTTCGGTAGCGCAGGATGCCTGTCGCTACCGCTGTGGTTCTGCTATCATAAAACGTCCTCTTTGTGCAGGCATGTTTTGCGGCCCGAAGTGGCTTGCCTTGCTGGCGTGAAAGCATGGGAGAAAATCTAACTGAATGCGTATTTGTAAAATTTGCTTTACATATGCAGCGTTATAGCATACAAAAAGTCCCAGTATTCTTGGGATGCAGATGCCGCTGCGACATCTGCGGCACAAAAGTGCCAATCCTCATGCTGCCCCTGCGTTGGTCTGCGCAGGGGCTTTTGTATCATACGTATTTTATAAGATATTTTTAAAATGGGATTCTTTGCGAAGGTTCCCTTATGTTGCAAAATAGTATTGACACGGACATCTTATTAGGGGACAATATTTGTGCGATTTTAAGTAGAGTATATTTTTATGAATTAAGGCAAGCGCTGTATTGTGTTTTTGCCACAGTGAAACCTTGGAGGTTGTCATGGCAATCGTGTGTGATCGTCAGAATCTTGCTGAAGAGCTCCTGGATGTCTTTTCCAACCTACCACACGGCTTGAGCGAAGAGGACATCCGCATTGTCCGCAGTCTGACTGCTGAGGAAAGCGCGGCGGACTACTGGTTGCAGACTACGAACCTGGACGGGGAAGCCAGGCTGGGACTGATCGCGGCAGTTTGCTATGTGCTGCATTGCTTAAAGAATGACGCCTACAAATCTTCCGTCTTTGTCCGATCGGTCGCGGAAGCCCTGCTGGCTGAAAAAACAGCATCGTTTTGATTTCGGTTTTCAACACAACTGCCGAGAGAGTGCATGTAGTTCAGAAACGGGGTCAACCCGTTGAAGAGGAGAGACTATGCCATCTATCAACTTGAGGAGCGCATGCCTGTGTTGCTGCAGCCTGTTTCTTGTTCCGTTCGTTCTCGCTTCCCCTCAGGGCGTTCAAGCGGACGAGCTGCTTGTTGTCAAAACTCCCGCTGTGGACAGTCCCACTATGCCGGTCGTCATGTTCAATCATGACGCACATGTGGCCTATGTGGAAAAGCACGACAGCGACTGCTCGCGCTGCCACAGAGTCACCTCCGAGGGCTTGTCAGTCTCTGTTTTGGATGTGCGCCTTCAGAAGGCGGACAGGCAGGTGACCTATATGCACACTGCATGTACGGACTGCCACAAGGCCAGCGGGCGTGGCCCCTCGATTGGGGATTGTCGGTCTTGCCATGCGCAGGGCAATACGCTCAGGGCAATGAAGTAGCCATATATTTTTCGGCGTGACAGCGCCGCTTGAGGAGAAAGACGCTCATGATGCAGACACTTGTCGGCCCATGTTTTGTGGTCTCGCTGGTCATTTTTTTTGTCGGCATGCTGGTTCGGGCCATATGGTATGTGCGGGGGCTGGATTGGCGGCTGGAACGCGTTGCCTATGCCTACCACAAGGAGCGATCCATACCCGGCGCTCTTGTTTCCATTGGCAAATGGCTCCTTCCCGGGGGGACGGCAGGCTGGCGTGCGCAGCCGGTAGCCATGCTGGCCTTTTTCCTGCTGCACTTCGGCGCCGTGCTGCTGCCCCTTTTCCTGCTGGGGCATACCGTGGTGCTGGAACAAACCATCGGCATCGCCCTGCCTTCGCTGCCGACGGCCCTGGCGGATGTCCTCTGCGTGGCCAGCATTGCCGGACTCATTCTGCTGGCTGTGCGGCGATTCACGTCGCCCGTGCTGCGGCAGCTCAACACCTGGCAAGACTGGTTCGTCCTTGTGCTGACATTCTTGCCCTTCTTCACCGGCTTCATGGCCAGGTTGGATGTGGGGGCCTATGATACCTGGATGCTGCTGCATGTGTTCACCGGGGAAGCGTTCCTCGTGTTGGCGCCCTTTACCAAGTTGGCGCATATTGTGCTTTTCTTCATGTCGCGGGCGCAGTTGGGCATGGATTTTGCCATCAAGCGCGGCGGCGATACGCGCGGCGGCGTCTTCCCCTGGTAGGCACGCTTTTCCCTGACGATTTTGCAAGGAGTACGACATGTCCCAGATTCTCTGTTCTCCGACGCCTGTCACGACCAAGGAAGGCATCCATGCCCTGCTGGCTGACAAGGGCGGCGAGGAATACTACCGGCAAATGCGCGCACTCAAGGTTGATCAAAATGCCCTGTACCTTGATTTGCAGCAAACCTGCAAGTCCCGGACGCGCACCTGGCTGGAAATATGCGCCCATTGCGGCATGTGCGCTGACAGTTGTTTTTTTTATAAGACTAACAATAACGATCCCAAGCAGATCCCGTCGTACAAGATCCAATCTACATTGGGCGAAATGTGCAAACGCAAGGGCAGGGTAGACACGGAATTCATGATGCACGCCATGGACGTGGCCTGGGGGCAGTGTACCTGCTGTAACCGCTGTGGCCTGTATTGTCCGCACGGCATTGATACCGGTGTCATGTTCAGCTATCTGCGCGGCATTCTGTTCAAGCACGGTTTTGTGCCTTGGGAATTGAAGATAGGTTCGGGCATGCATCGCGTGTATGGCGCGCAGATGGACGTGACCGAGGAAGATTGGGTGGATACGCTTGAGTGGATGGTGGACGAAAACGCAGACGAATGGCCTGGCCTGGAAATCCCCGTGGAAAAGGAAGGTTGCGATGTCATGTACATTTGCAACGCTCGCGAAGTGAAGCATTACCCCGAGGATTTGGCTGCTGCCGCCATTCTCTTTCATGTGACGGGCACGAGTTGGACGGTGCCGCGCGAAGGCTGGGAAACGACGTCTTTGACCATGTTCGCCGGTGACTGGGAAGGCTGTGCGCAGAATCTCAAGCGCATCTATGCCGCTGTGGATCGCCTAAAGCCAAAGATGGTGGTGGGCACGGAATGCGGCCATGCGCATCGGGCCACGGTGGTGGAAGGTCCCTACTGGGCCGGACGTGAAAGTGGTGACGCGCCGGTGCCCTTCCTGCATTATGTGGAATGGGTGGCCAAGGTATTGCGCGAAGGCAAGCTGAAGATCAATCCGGCCAAGAAGCTCAAGATGCCCTGCACCTTGCAGGATGCCTGCAACTATGTGCGTAACGATGGGTTGGGCAAATATACGCGTGAGATCATGGGCTATATAGCCGAAGATTTTCGCGAAATGGATCCGCACAACGAACACAATTTCTGCTGTGGTGGCGGCGGTGGACTCAACGGCATTGGCCTGTACCGCAAGGAACGCAATGTGGGCCTCAAGAACAAGCTGGATCAGATCCGGGCGACCGGCGCGCAAATGGTGGTCACGCCCTGCCACAACTGTTGGGATGCCATCCGCGACATGATGGAAGTGTACGAGGAACACAATATCAAGTGGACGTTTCTCAAGCCGCTTTTGCTCAAGATGATGGAAATTCCTGAAAATATTGAACACGTTGACCAAGGTTAATCCGAACAGGGGCCATGCGGCTTCGTCGCGTGGCCTTTGTTCGGCTGTAGGCCAGGCGGTACACATTTTTAAGAAGGGAGGGAACGGGATTTGCGCTGAGATTTTCGACATCTCAAGCGCCCCACAGAAATACGCAACCTGCAACGTGGGGCTGTTGCAGGTCTTTCTCCATCTTGCTTTGTGACCGAATGCAGCGTGACAGTGCGTGTACAGATGCCAGCCAGATTGAAGGTTGCAAGTTCTTCAAGCATAAGGTTGCACGCCTGCGACCAGACGTCCGTAATAGCAGCAATGTTAGGAGTTTTATCCTTCACATCCGGTAGAGAAACGCTCCCTTCCACGGCGAGAATGATATCTCTCAGGGAAATCCTGTCGGCACTGCGGGCTAACAGATGACCGCCTGCAATGCCTTTAACGCTGCGCACAATGCCACAACAGCGCAGGCTGCGCATAATCTTTTGGGTAAAATGTTCAGAAATCCCGCAAGCCAAGGCGAGTTCCGATGCGGACATGGGAGTGTTGTCAGCCTGGCGGACGAGTTCCATGAGCAACTGCAAGGCGTGAAAAGCCATTGATGAAATGCGCATGTCTTTTTTTTGATAAGTTGACTAAATGATATAAAACTAACTCAGTTGCATATCATTTAGCAAAGAAACAGTCAACATAAAATGTGAATACTGAGGCTCTTTGCCAATAAAAAGTGAATATAATACCGTGAAAACGATATACATTTCTATGAAAGTACGGTAAGAATGACTGTTCCTAAATTATATGATATAAATTGGTATAATTTGATATGCTTTTAACCTGTCGGGAGACTTGATGAAGCTTTCTGCCAAGACCAGGTATGCAGCAAGGATTTTGTTTTGTATGGCAAAAAGAAAAAATGACATGCCGGTTTCCTCAAGCTGGCTTTCTACGCAGACGGGCATCAGTGCGCAATTCATAGAGCAGATATTGAGGCAGCTACGTGCGGCAGGTATCACTGCCAGCGTGCGCGGGGCCCGAGGAGGGCATATCTTGGTGCAACGTCCGCATGAGGTAACTCTTGGTAAGATTCTCAACGCCATGGAGGGTGGCATGGAACTGGCTGTTTGCCTTGATTGTCCCGAATCCTGTGACCGTTGCTGTGTTTGCGCCATGCGTGAGGTATGGGAGGAACTCCAGGAAAATCTCAATGTGGCCTTGGATTCCATATCGCTGGAAGATGTCTTGCGCAAGGCGTGTCCGAACACCGGATGCTGAAAACAGAGAGAGCCTGTCGTCTGGCGGGCAAAAAATATTGTCACCGTTGACGTATTCTTGGAGATGTTGTAAGATGTAATCCCTATCCTAGGAGAGGAATTATGAAAAATTTGCCAATGTTCGTGATGGCTCTGGCGCTGGCCGTGCTGTGCTGTCCTCCAGCAGGGGCGAGGGACATGCGGGAAATGGCCACTATTATCAAGCAGCCTCTTGAAATTCCGGGCGGTGCGTCCAAACGCATGAGCGTGGTGTTCGCCCATACGGATCATCGGGGCGTCAACTGCATGCATTGTCATCACAATGTGAGCAGTGAAGGCAGATATGTGGCCTGTACCACCTGTCATTGCACCCCTGGCGTTCGGGCGCGCGACCCAATCAGTATGTTCATGGCCTTTCATGCCAAGGACAATGGCCGTTCGTGCGTAGGCTGTCATACAAGCCTGGTGGAAAAAAGCGAAAGCCGATATGGACTCAAGTTTAGGGGCTGCCGACCTTGCCACATGTCTCCTGGCTCGCGCAATGCTCTGAAAATCGCAGCCCAAAATGGCAAGTGAGCTAAGGGCGTTCTGACAACGAGAGAAATAACAATTCGAGTTTTCTTGGAACGCGCCCTGTCGTGCAGAAGCATGACCGGGCGCGTTTGTTGTGTCTCAGTGCCCGCGCAGCATCTTAACGGAGCAGAATTTGCCGCACATGGCGCAGACCTCTTCGCTCTTGTGCGCCTCACGCCGTTTGGCCAGTGTGGAGGGATCCAAGGCGGCCTTGGCCATGCCTGCCCAGTCCAGGGCCTTGCGGGCGGCATTCATGGCGGCTTCGCGTTGTACTGCCGTCGGTCGTCCCAGGGCCACCTCGCCCACATGCGCGGCAACGCGCGAGGCCATGACTCCAGCGCGCACGTCTTCCTCCGTGGGCAGGGTCAGATGTTCGGCCGGGGTGAGATAGCAGAGAAAATCTACGCCGGCTTCTACGCCCAGCGCGCCGCCAATGGCTCCGGCGATGTGGTCGTAGCCTGGCGCGCTGTCGCAGCATAGGGGACCCAGGACATAGAGCGGCGCGTTGTGGGTCAGCCTCTTGATGCCCTGAATCTGCGCACGCACCTGGTGCAGCGGTACATGTCCTGGCCCCTCAATCATGCACTGTACGCCGCGCTCTAGGGCATAGCTGGCAAGCCGTCCGAGGTTGATGACTTCTTCCCACTGTGCTGCGTCTCCGGCATCCACACCCGCCCCAGGCCGCAGTCCGTCGCCCAGGGAGAGGGTGACATTGTACGGACGGCAGATGTCCAGGAGGCGGTCGAAATCTTCCAGCAAGGGATTTTCGCGCTCATTTTCCAGCATCCAGCGGGCGAGCATGGAGCCGCCGCGCGACACGATGCCCAGCGCCCGGTTGTCCTTGACGGCCAGTTCCGCGCCACGCCGGGAAAGACCGCAATGCACGGTGATGAAGTCCACACCCTGGGCCGCATGCTTGGCGATTTCGTCAAAGAGTTCGTCGGGGCGCAGGGTGGCAATGTCGCGTTCCGCATCGAGGATGCCTTGCCCCACTGCATAGATGGGAACCGTGCCCAGAGGTTTGGGGCAATGCTTGAGCATGCCAGTGCGGATGGCGTCCAGGTCGCCGGCGATGGAGAGATCCATGACGGTGTCGGCTCCGGCGTCGAGAGCGGCCTTGAGCTTGCGCTCCTCTGTGGCAGGGCAGTTGCACAGGGGGGAAGTGCCAATATTGGCATTGACCTTGACCTGGGCGGGTTGGCCTACCAAAATAGGCTCGAGGCCCGCATGGGCGGGATTGCCCAGCAGAACCATGCTGCCAGATTCCACAGCAGCGCGGATGGTCTCTGCAGGGAGCTGCTCTTGGTCTGCCAGCCTGTCGGCGTGCGCGGCCAGCAGAGAGCGCAGGGCAGGGTTTTGTTCAAGCAGGGATTGGGACATGGATTGCCTCGCAGTGTTGCGACGCAGGGCGCAAAAAAGGCCACATGCGCCGGAAAGGGCACAGTGGCTGTGGCTTCCCTCCGGCAGTGCGAACTGCGTCAGGTTCATGGGGTCTGGGCATGGCCCACTCTCAGCCGTCCGACTCAGGCCGACGGCTCCCCCAGCACATTTTCCCCATACACGGAAAAGTCCTGACTGTAAATCCCACCTTTTCCCATACACCATGAGAAATTGCGACATCACGCAGTGTGGGGACTGCCCCGGGCGCGCAGGTCTGGCGCGCTTGCCTTTCTGCGCCAAGTCCGGCATAAGACAGCCATGACGCGCAAACGCTTTTTGAGTCCCCTTACCTGGCCGGTACTGTCCTTTGCCGCAGTGATTGCCGCAGGCGGGCTGCTGTTGAGCCTGCCGACCTGTTGGCAGGCAAACGTTCACCACAGTTTCCTGGATGCCTGGTTTTTGTCCACATCAGCTGTCTGCGTCACCGGCCTGACGCCGGTGGACATCAGCGCCGTCCTCAGTCCCTTAGGCAAGGGCGTACTGCTCTGCCTCTTCCAGTTGGGTGGAGTCGGCGTTATGACGTACACGAGCCTGATATTTTTGCTCTGGCGCAATCATGTGCCATTCAACAGCCGTGAAGCCGTGGGGCAGGCCCTATTGTGGGGCGATTTCAGCCTGCCCGCGTTCTTGCGCCAGGTTCTAGGAATCATGCTGGGCATTGAGCTTGTGGCTGCCTTTGGCCTCTGGTGTCACGATCCCGTGTTTTTTCATCCCTTCAGCGCCGTCTTTCACGCCGTATCGGCCTTTTGCAATGCGGGCTTTTCGCTTTGCAGTGCCGGACTCATGCCCTGGCGTGACGATGTGGTCGTCAACATCATCATTGCTTGCAGTGTCTTTCTGGGGGCCATTGGCTTTGGGGTGTTGCGCGAATTCTTGGGCATATGCACCGGCGGCAAGATGGGCGCCCCGTCTGCGCGCCTGAGCCGCTTTAGTCGGCTGGTACTGAAGACAAGCCTCTTGCTCGTGCTTGCAGGATTCGTGAGCATTTTTTGTCTGGAATATTTTCGCGAAGGCATGCAGCTCCAGTACCACAGTCCGTGGGATCTCGCCGGCGTGGTCTTGTTTCACACTGCGGCGGCGCGCACGGCAGGTTTTGCCACCGTGGACGTGGCCACATTCAGTCAGGCATCCCTGATGGTACTCATGGCCCTCATGTTCATCGGGGGTGGGCCGGGTTCCTGTGCGGGAGGCATCAAGGTCGTGGCCTTTCGTGTGCTGGTGGGTTACATAGCTTCCCAGTTCCGCGGCGACAGGCAGATCGTCCTCGAAGGACGTGGCGTGCCAGCCGAGAATATTGCGCGTGCGCTGACCATGTTTTTTCTGTATGCCACAACCATTGTGTTGGCGCTTTTTTTGCTGCAAATGACCGAAAGCGACCTTGTCCTTGACCATGCGCGGCAAAACATGTCCCAGGGGGGGCTTTTGTTTGAATGCGTCTCCGCCCTGGGAACGGTGGGCCTGTCATTGAATATGACGTCCGCCTTGAGCGAGCCTGGCAAGGGCATACTCATGTGTTGCATGTTTGCCGGACGCGTGGGCATGTTGAGCCTGCTCATGGCCGTGCAGAGCCTGCAGGCCAAAAAGCCGTATGCCGTTGCCGAGGCGCAGCTGCCCATTGGTTAGGGCTGGCTTTTGGTGCGAGAAAGGATACCGGGCAGCCGGTGAACCGCAGCCAGCGAGGGAATCATGCCTGAAGAAAAATTGGAAATAGGCATAATCGGGCTGGGCAAGTTCGGCATGCGCATGGCCACAACGCTCGTGGCCCTGGGGCATACCGTGGTGGGCATAGACATGTCCGACGCCCGCGTACAACGCGCCGAGGAAGTCTTGGAATCCGTGTATAAGGCAGATGCCACCAATATGGCCGCACTGCGTTCCCTACATGTGCAAGACCTAGACTGGGTGGTCATCAGTGTGGGACAGAGCGTGGAACAGTCCCTGAACATTACGCTCAATGTTCAGGAGCTGGGCGGACCCAAGATTTGGGTCAAGGCGTCCAATGAAGAACACCGCAAGATCTTACAACGCCTGCGCGTACACCGAGCCACCGTTCCGGAAACCGAGGCCGCCGTCATGGCCGCGCATCAGCTGACCTATCCGGGTATGCTCGATCTCATCCCCAAGTACGGCGGCATTGCCATTCAAGAGTTGCGCGTGGACGCCTGGGACGGCAAGACCCTTGTGGATCTCAACCTGATGAAGCGTTTCAGCGTCATGGTCATGGGCATCCGTCCTGCGGGCCAGCGAGCATTTATCTTCGTGCCGCCTGCCATGACCGTGCTGCACAAGGGCGATACCGTGGTCGTGGCCGGAAAGGCCAATTCCGTTGCCGATTTGGAGGCGTAAATATTTTTTGCTACCGACTGGGCTCGTAGCGGGGAGGCGTTGCCGGGCCATTTTCGGGCAGCGTCCACCAGGGCAGGTTGCGCCAGACCCTGGATAGGGCTTTTTCTAGTTCGGCCTGGTTGGGAGAGAATCTGGCCAGGGCCTTGTGGTATTCCGGGGAATGGTTCATGTGCAGCAAATGGCAGAGTTCGTGCCAGCAGAGGTGATCCAGCAGGGGCACGGGCAAGAGCAGCGCCCGCCAGTTGAGATTGATATTGCCCGCGGGTGATGCGTTCTGAGCTGTTTTGCGCGAGCAGCTCCCCCAGCGACTGCGTTGGTCGCGAACACTGACATTGTTGAGGGCAAAGCCGCCTTTGGCGGCCAGTCTCTCCAGGTGCAGTGGCAAATGGTATGTCGCCTTAATACGGCACCAGCACTGCAGAGAGCGTGCGCAGAGGCACAGATTGTCATTGCTCTGCTGGAGCAGCAGCTCGTCAGGGCTTTCCAAAACAAGGACATTTTGGTTCTGCGAACCATAGACCAGCAGTCTCCCCACAACATTTGGCCCTTTGGGGGCGTGAGCAAGATTCTGCAAGGCAGCAATTTCAGTCTTGGTTTCAACCTTGATGCGAAAAGTCTCGTTAATGGCAGGCAAGACAATGCTCTCTGGCAATGAGCTTTCCAGAGGTTGCGGGCTTGGCCTGCTGTGGTATTTTTTCCACACGAGATCAAAACCAGCCTGGATGTCGGGCATGTAGCTTTGCAGCAAAGACGCTGGGAAATGAGCTGGCAGCACAAGTGTTGCCTTGCCACGGCTGTCGAGTTGGCTGCTGATGCGGCGCGCTCTGTAGGAAAGGCGCACTGCTGCCGTCAGCACTGTTCCGTCTGACAACGTAAACTCCAGCGTCGAGGGAAGGACGTCCTTGCGGGCGAAGAGTCGGGCGAATATGTTCTTCATGACGCAAAAAATTTGACATAGACTGTGTGCTGTGTAAAGCCGTATCCTCCGGGGCATTGATTTTTTTCTCTGTGTGGGGACATCTCTACCAAAATTTTGAAGAAAGCTCTATGCCTCACGGGAACAGCATTGCCTGTGGGACAGGGCGAAAAAATGCGATGTAAAAAAATACAATTTTTTTAATTGTATTTTATTTGCTTTGCTTTTTGGATAATATCAAGTATCTTTCAAGAAACCGTGCGTTGAGGCAATTCCTGGTCTGAGCGAGAAATGAGCGAAAAAGGCCATGTCGATGAGTCGATGTGTCGCCATGCTTGCACAGGCTGGTGGCGGTAGCCGAACGCAGACGAAATTTTGGGGGAATTTTGACCAACGGGAGTATCGCAGCATGACCACAGTATTTTATCTTCTCGCGTATCTTGCGGTAATTGGCTTCGTGGCATTGGCGTATGTGAAGATTAAAAGCTATTACAAGGCAAGTCCCCTGCATGTGCGCTGGGAACTGTACCCTGTGCCGCATGAAGGCGCCAAGGCTAGCTACGGCGGCAGTTTCATGGAAGAAGGTGAGTGGTGGACAAAACCCCGCCATATGGAGCATATGGGGGATATCATGGGCATCTTCAAGGAAGTACTCTTCCTGCATGCCACTTTTGAACACAATTTGAAACTTTGGGTGCGCACCTATCCCTTCCACTTGGGCATGTATCTGCTCATGGGCGGCGTCATCATCCTGCTGGGCGGCACGGTTCTTGAACTTCTCGGACTTTCTTCCGAGAGCTGGCTGATGACCGTTATCGGCAACGTACTCAACGCATGCAGCCTGGCTGGCAACTTCTGCATTATTGTGGGTGGTTGCGCTCTCATCCATCGCCGTCTGACGGATCAGGGGCTGCGTCGTTACAGCACGAAGGAACATTACCTGAATCTGGGCGCCTTCGTCGTCTTCGGCGTGTTGGGCCTGTTGGCTTGGCTGGCTAATCCTTCTTTTTACGCTCTGGCTCGTGATTTCATGCACAACCTGCTTACTTTTCATTTCGTCTGTCTGGGAAGTACGCTGTTCTGTCTGCATTTGTTGGTGGGCTTCCTGCTCATGATACTCATCCCCGTGACTAATATGGGGCACTTGATCATGAAATACTGGATGTATCACGACATTCGTTGGGGGGATTCACCCACGGCCCAGGATCAAAAAAATCAGCAAAAGATCCCTGGTATTTTGCAGTACAAGACCACGTGGGCGGCCCAGCATATTACGGGTGACGGACAGGCCAGGACATGGCTTGAGGTGGCCACGACCAATCCCGCAGCCCCCAAGAAAGATTAGGGAGTCACACCATGAAAAACGATACCTTGAAAATTACCGATGTTTCCAATGTGGAAGGGCAGATGGTCAGCATCGATATCAACGATCTGCCCAAGCTGCCCATTGATGTGGCGCCCATGCCCTGGAAGCCCTTCACTGAAGAGCAGAAGGCAAACACTGCCTGCATTCTGGACGATGTGTGCGTGCTAAACATTCCCAAGCCCAAGAATCGGGCCGAAGAAGAAGAACTGGTGAACAAGTTCATCAGCGGCATGCGCAAGCTATTCACCAAGGAAAACAACTGGACCTGCCTGCCCATGCTGGAAACCAGCATGGATAACTGCGTACAATGCAATTCCTGTTCCGAAGCCTGCCATCTCTACGAGATGTCTGGCGAGAACGAAATGTATCGACCGAACTACCGGTCGGAAATCTTCCGTCGCATTTACAAGCAGTATGTGAAAAAAGAGCCCTTCGCCAAATGGCGTTACGGCGACATGAATCTCAATTGGAAGACCGTGGCCCGGCTTGGTGAGCTGGCCTATCGCTGCAACCTCTGTCGCCGTTGCGCACAGACTTGCCCCATTGGCGTGGACAATGGTCTCATTGCCCGCGAAATCCGCAAGATTTTCAGCCAGGAAATGGGTTTCTATCCGCCAGAATTGCACCAGAAGGGTACCGTCAACCAGATGAAATGCGGTTCCTCCACCGGCATGACGCCGGAGGTGGTCAAGGAAAACGTGGAGTTCATTGACGAGGATTACACGGAGATCACCGGCGTAGGTATCACGACGCCTTTCGACGTTAAGGGCGCGGACATTCTACTCCTGCACAATGCCGGTGAAATCATGGCCTGGCCGGAAAACGTGGCCGCCTTCTCCCTCATCTTCCAGGAGGCCGGTCTTTCCTGGACGCTCTCCAGCAAGGCCATAGGCTATGACGGCGTGAATTACGGCGTCTTTTACGACGACGCCCAGCTCGCACGCATCGCGCTGGCCCATATGCAGGCTGCCAAGGAATTGGGGGTAAAGAAGATCGTCATTGGCGAGTGCGGGCATGCCCACAAGGCGCTCACCGTCATCGCCGACCGCGTCATCCCCTATGAATACCAGGTGCCACGCGAAGGCTGCTACGTCACCCTGCGCGACATCGTCCTGTCTGGTAGGCTCAAGCTGGATCCTTCCCGCAATGATTTCCCGGTGACGCTGCACGACCCGTGCAACATCGTGCGCCTTATGGGCATTGTGGAGCCGCAACGCGAAATCCTGCGCGCCATTGCCCCCAAGTTCCGTGAAATGCCTTGCCATGGCGTGGACAACTACTGTTGCGGCGGCGGTTCGGGCTTTGCCATCATGACGCGCAATAACATTGAACAGTGGCGTGGCAACATCTCTGGCCGCAAAAAGATGTGGCAGATTTCCGAAGCCTTCAAGGATTGCCTCGGCCCCGAGACCCGCAAGTACATCTGCGCTCCCTGTTCCAACTGCAAGGGCCAGATACGCGAATTGCTGGAACACAATGATCTCTACACCAAGAATAATTTTGCCTACGGCGGCCTGGTGGAACTGATCGTCAACTGCATGGTCAATGCCAACCCCGGCTTCATCAAATTTGAAGGCGAGGGTGAAGAAGAATAACCTTTTGCCGGGGTGGCGCGGAACTTGGGTGCGCGCTGCCCCAAATGTGGCTTTCCCGCGTTTGATAGCTATCGGTTCGTACCTCTCTCTGCCTCTGGTTGCAGGCCCTGCCTTTGACAACGCTTTTCTGATGCATCGTGCTGCTTGACAGGACAGTAAAAAAACAGTATCCCCAAAATGCTAAAACTACGCCCCAATGTGGAGTGCGGGGGGGCATCTGACAACAAAAACGGGGGGGACTTGTATGAAATCCATCAAGGGAACGCAGACGGAAAAAAATGTGCTCACGGCCTTTGCCGGGGAATCCCAGGCGCGCAACCGCTATGACGCTTTTTCTGGTCGGGCCAAGAAAGATGGTCTTGTACTCGTGCAACAGGTGTTTACGGAAACGGCCCTGCAGGAGAAGGAACACGCCAAGCGCCTTTTCAAATTTCTGGAAGGCGGTGAAGTGGAAATTACGGCTGGCTTCCCGGCTGGGATCATCGGCGACAGCGAAGCAAACCTTCTGGCTTCTGCTGGCGGTGAAAATCACGAACACACGGTCATGTACCCCTCTTTTGCTGCCACGGCGGAAAAGGAAGGTTTCCCCGAAATCGCCGATGTCATGCGCCATATTGCCGTAGCCGAATCCTACCACGAACGTCGCTTCCTGGCCCTGGCCAAGGACATCAAGGAAGGACGTATGTTTCGTCGTTCCAAACCCACGGTCTGGCGTTGCCTGAACTGCGGCTGTCTTGTGGAGAGTGAGCAGGCGCCGGATGTGTGCCCTGCCTGTGCGCATCCCCAGGCATATTTCGCCGAATTAAATTACTCTTTCTAAAGGTCTCCGCAGCAGCGGATAGGCATCTTTTGTACGCAAGAGTGGTCTCGTAGAGACCGCTCTTGATTTTTTGGATTTTGAGACGCAGTCATTGAAGGTGATTTTGGCATCGAAGTCGCCGCGAGGCGCATTTTGAAGGTGAAATGCTATTTTGTCTTGCGGCGAAAAAAGAATATTCCTTGCGAAAATATATGGAATTGATACCTTGCTTTTTACCTGCATTGTGACAGAGGTACAAGAACACGTTAGCTGCTGTCTGGAATGTATCGGGGGAATGGATGAAGCGCACTGTTACGGTCGTGTTGGCCTTTTTGCTTTTGTTAGCGTCGCCTGCGCTGGCCGCCAGGGCAAGTACGTATCCACCGCCGCCGAAACCTGGGCAACCGATTACGGTGAAGGACACCGTGTATGGGGTGCTGCGTTCGCACCGCAACCTGAGGCAAATGCAGGAAAACCGTGAAGTGTTGGAACACGAGTTACGCCGTGCCCAAGCTGGTTTCGGCCCACGGGTGGACGTGACCGCCAGGGGGGGCTTAAGCCAGTACAGTGATTCTTCCACGCGCAGTCAGGATTTGGATGACCGCATGTATGGCATGGTAGGTCTGAGCGCCCAGCTCGTACAGCCCATTTGGGACGGTTTTGCCACGCGTTCGCGTGTGCGCTCAGCCCGAGCCACGCTGGAAAGCCAGAAGCATAGGGTCTTTGATACGGCCACGTCCCTTTCACTGGACGGCATTATCGCCCACATTGATCTTTTGCGTCGTCGGGCCATTTACAAGCTGTCCGAGGAAAACGTCGAGCGCCACAAGGAATTGGTGGGCCAGGCAGAGGATCGTGCGGCTCTCGGCGCGGATACCGCAGCCGACGTGACGCAGGCGCAGTCGCGCATGCAGCGCGCGCTTTCCAGCCTTTCCGAGGCCAAGGCCACGCTGCTGGTGGCCGAAAATACCTATACCCGGCTGACGGGCCTTCCTGCTTCTGCCAAGCTGCAGCCCGTGACCTTGCCCCCGCAGGTTTACGCCAGCGCAGCTGCCGTACTCAAGCTGGCCGAAAAATCCAATCCCAAGCTGGCTGCCTATCTCCAGGATATCCGTGCCGCAAGGGCAGCGCGTGAACAGGCAGACGCCGCCTTCTATCCCTCCTTCAGCCTGGAAGCTGGACCCAATTACACCAATCGCGGCGGGGCAGATGACCGCTGGGTTTACAGTTTTGACGCTATGGGGGTGGCCCGTTGGAACATCTTTAACAGTGGAGCGGATCTGGCCGAACACCGAGCGGCTTCGGCGCGCATGCGCCAGGCCCGTCAGGTAATGCGCAACTATCTGGACGACCTGAAGCTGGATGTGGACAGTACCTGGACAAACTATCAGGCGGCAGAGGAGCAGTACAAGCACTACGCCAAGGCCATTGAATACAACAAGTATACCTGTGCCGCCTATGATGAACAGTTTCAGATTGGTAAGCGCAGCATTTTGGACGTGCTGGATGCGCAAAGCGAGCTGTACAATTCGTCTACCCAGGCGGAAACAGCCCGCGGCAATATCCTGGTTGGAGCCTACAGGCTTTCGGCCTTGACAGGAACAATGCTTCAGGACATGTCCATCAATTTGCGGCCTCTGGACAAAAAACCCGTGCGCGATCCCGCCGATCCCCGCGAGCAGTTTGCTCCCGGCTGGTTTGATTGAAGGGTCTTGTGCGGCGTGATTGCAGTGCAATGTTTGCAGTGGGTTGATTGCCATGGAAACGTCTTCGCCCAATACTACACAAGCCTCAAAGCCCTGTCCTGCGGACTCTCAAGACGTCGGCGCAGCCGCACCTGCCCCTCAGGCGCAGGGCAAAAGCGCAGGCATGGGGCCTTTGCGCCCTTCGGATGTGGATTTCATGCCAGGCATGTTGCGCAGCCTCGCTGTGTTGCTGCGTCTGCGCGGTCGGGCCGTGTCGCCGCAGTCGCTGATGGCCGGGCTGTCCGGCAGCAAGGTGACGCCACAAGCCTGCCTGCGCGCCGCACGCAAGGCCGGTCTCACCGGGCGCATTGCCTGGCGACCGAGCATTGAGGATATTCCAGGGCTGGTATTGCCCTGCATCCTGCTCCTGACGCACGACCGTTCCTGTGTGCTGACGGCCCTGGACGGCGATGCGGCGGAGGTCATTTTTCCCGAAACGAGCGAGAGCGCGCAGGTTGTGCCCTTGGATGCCCTGCGTGAAGAGTATTCTGGCTACGCGCTTTTTGCCGCCGTGGAGGCAATGCCGGACAACAGGGCGCAGCGCCTTACCTTGGGCCGGGGCAAGCGTTGGTTTTGGGACGTGCTGCGCTATTACGCGCCCATCTATCGGCATGTGGCTTTGGCCAGCGTGGTCATCAATCTCATTGCCGTGGCCAGCCCCCTCTTTGTGATGAATGTCTATGACCGCGTGGTGCCCAACAATGCCCTGGAAACACTCTGGGTTTTGGCCATAGGCATTTGCATCATCTACGCCTTCAACTGCTTGCTTTCCTCCTTGCGCACGCATTTTGTGGATGTGGCCGGGCGCAATGCGGACGTGGTTCTCTCCAGTGTCCTGGTGGACAAGGTTCTCTCCATGCGCCTGGATGCAAAACCGGAATCCACCGGCGCGCTGGTGAACAATTTGCGCGAATTTGAACAACTGCGCGAGTTTTTCAGCTCATCCAGCCTACTGGCCTGTATTGACTTGCCCTTTTTGGTGATTTTTCTGGTTCTCACGGCCTTTATTGGTGGCCCTCTGGTCTGCCTGTCTCTGGCGGCCATACCCGTGCTATTGGGCATTGGCTTTGTGCTACAAAGCCGTTCCAGGCGCATATCAGAAACCGGCTACAAGCAGAACATGCAAAAGAACGCCCTGCTGGTGGAGATGGTCAACGGTCTGGAGACGATTAAAGCCTGCATGGCCGTGAGCCGTATGCAAAAGCTCTGGGAATCCGTGGTAGGGCTTTCTGCGCTTTCTAACAGCGAATCTCGCCGCTACAGCAGCCTGGCGGTCACGTCCGCCATGCTCGTCACCCAGCTGGTGACCGTGGCCATGATTGTCTGGGGCGTGTACCGCATCGGGGATGGGCTGATGACGATGGGTGCGCTCATTGGCTGCAATATTTTGCTGGGGCGCACCATGGCCCCCCTGATGCAGATGGCTTCGCTTTTTACGCGTCTCCAGAACTCGGCTGTGGCACTCAAGGCCCTGGATATCCTCATGACGCTGCCTTCCGAAAATACCATGGAAAAGACCTGCATGGATTTCGGAACCTTGCGGCCTTCCTTTAGCATGGAAAATGTTTCCTTTGCCTATCCGCAGCAGGAGCGGCTGGCTCTGGATCGCGTTTCTCTGCGTATCGACCCCGGCGAGCGCGTGGGCATCATCGGCCCTATGGGTTCTGGCAAGAGTACGCTGTCCAGGCTTTTGCTCGGTCTGTACCAACCCAAGTCTGGAGCTGTGAAGTTTGGCGACGTGGACATACGCCAGCTTCCGGTGTCGGAATTGCGTGGACGTGTGGGTGTGCTGCCGCAGGAAGTGGTGCTTTTCTACGGCAGTATACGTGAAAATATCGCCCTCGGCGATCCGACCATCACTGACCATCTCATCTTGCGCGCTGCGTCCCTGGCTGGCGTGACGGATTTTGTGCGCAACAATCCTGCTGGCTTTGCGGCCCAGGTGGGCGAACAGGGCAAGGCGCTTTCCGGCGGGCAACGCCAGGCCGTGGCCCTGGCTCGGGCGCTGGTGCGTGACCCCGAAATCCTCATGTTGGACGAACCTACCAGTAATATGGATACGGATTCAGAAATGCTGCTTCAAAAGCGGCTGCAATCCGTCATGGCCGGGCGCACGCTCATCATGGTGACGCACAGGCTCTCCATGCTGCGCATTGTCAACCGGCTCATCGTCATGGAAAACGGGCAGATAAAGATGGACGGCCCGCGCGATGCAATCCTGCAAGCACTCAAGGAGAAGTCCCACCGTAGCATGGCGCGGGTGGAGCACAAGCAGAGTGGCGCGTGACGGCCAGCTCAGGAGAACGGGAATCATGCACAAGACAGAAGCGCAAGCAAGGGCTGACGGCATGAGGGCGGACGGTTCGACCTTGGGCGTTACGTCATCGCAGTCAGGAGACGTCGCTGTCCAAACGGGAGTCCTGCCCCTTGCCACTGCCACGACGGCTTTTGCAGACGTCTGGGGCGGATTGTCTGGTATCGTGGATTTTCCTCCGCCAACGCCGACGGATGCCCCCCTACCGGCCATGCCAGGGGATGCACCCTCCCCTGCGAATGCAGCGCCTCCTGCCGCATCCAGCGGCGCCATGCTTACAGAAGACATGCTGCAGCCCATGGGGCTTACGCCGACTGCTGCACGGACGGAAGAGGACAGTGGCGGGGTTGGTGCTTTTTTGCGTCAGGTTGTCATGGGCGGCGGTTCCGAACAGCGTCCGGATGTGGGCCTGGGTTCTTCCTTGCGCGAGACGGCCAAACGTCTGGGTTCCACCGTTGCCGACAAGGGGAAGCAGGGCAATCCTGGACTCTTTGCGGCCATGGATGCCCCTCTGCGCGGCCTGACTCCTGATGACATTCTGTTTGCCAATGAGGTCGATGCGGCCCTGGCGCGGCGACCGCGTTTCGGCGCCCGGGTTCTTTCCGTGTGTGTGGCCCTGATGTTTGTCAGCCTTGTCGTCTGGGCCGCTTTTGCCTCTGTGGATGAAGTTACTCATGCTGAGGGGCAGGTGGTGGGGTCGCAGCGCACCCAGACCATACAGAACCTTGAGGGCGGCATTCTGCGGGCTGTGCTGGTGCATGAAGGCCAGATTGTTGACAAGGGGGCCGTACTGGCGCAGCTTGACAATGAAATGGCCGAAAGCGCCTATCGCGACGCCGTGAACAAGGCCATGGAGAACAGCTTGGCCCTGGTGCGCCTGGAGTCCGAAATCAAGGGCGAGGAACCCGTTTTCCCGTCACCTCTGGAGGACTGGGCCAGGCAGCTCGTGGGCCGTGATGTGGAGGAATCTGCCCTGGCGCGGGCTCGTGAGATCGTGCGCGATCAGACCAATCTCTGGCACAGCCGCATGGCCCAGCTCAAGGCCGAGATTGCGGTTTTGCAGTCGCAGCATGCGCAGCGTCTGCACGATGTGGATGAGCAGATGGCCCGTAAGAAACAATTGGACAGCAGCCTTGCCATTTCCATTCAGCAGCGCAATACCGCGCATGCCCTGGTGCAGCGCAACAATTTTTCCAAGCTAGAATATTTGGGCATGCAGCAGAAGGTGGTGGAGCTGGAGGGGCAGGTCGATGCCCTGGCTGCGGCCATTCCCAAGGCACAGGCTGCTGCCGAGGAATCGCAGCAGCGCATAGTGTCGCGCAAGGCAGAGCAGACCGCCGCCATCAAAGACGAGATCAACAAACGCCGTCTTGAATTGAACTCTGTGCGCGAAACGCTTTCCGCAGGCCGTGACCGCGTGACACGTACGGAATTGCGCGCTCCTGTGCGCGGAACCGTGATGCAGATTTACATCAGTACCGTAGGCGGCGTGGTCAAGCCGGGCGAACCCATCATGGATCTGGTACCCCTGGACGACACACTGCTGGTAGAGGCCAGGGTCAAGCCGCAGGACGTGGCTTTTTTGCGCCCAGGCCAGGATGTCATGGTCAAGATTTCGGCCTATGATTTTTCCATATATGGGGGCCTTGAGGGCAAACTGGAGTCCATCAGCGCGGATACCATTGAAGACAAGCGGGGCGAACACCACTATGTGGTCAAGGTGCGGACGCGGAAGAACGCCATTATTCATCACAACGAGCAGTTGCCCATCATACCGGGCATGGTCGTCACGGCAGATATCCTGATTGGCAAGAAGACTGTGCTTGACTACCTGCTCAAGCCCATACTGAAAGCCAAGCAGAACGCCTTGCGTGAACGTTGAAACCTCGTGACCGGCGTGCTGAGGAGGAAGGCAATATGGCATCGCAGGATTCCCACTTTTCGGGTGCAACCAGGCGTAACCGTCGCGCCGCGCTGTTCCTGGTGGCCCTGTTCGCACTGTCAGTCGGCGTGATCTGCTATGGTGCGCACTGGTATCATGCCAATTCGCGCGCCCAGCTCCTGCGTGAAACCACCCAATCCATGGACGCCCAGGCTTACAGCAAGGCTGCCTTGTTGACGGTGTGGGCCGGAAATCTGGTGGATCAGATACATGCTTTTGTGTCCCAGGACATGCTGCGTCTTTTTGCCTCTGAGGCAAACGAAACGCATATTCCGGCCCGGGAATTTTTGCGTCTTGCCCAGGAGCAGGACAAGGCTTCCGCACACGCAGGGCAGTCGGTCAGCCAGGACGGCGAAAACGGCACGGCCTTGGGTACGCTGGCACCACGTCTTCCGCTCATGCGTGGTCTGCTTAAGGATTTTATCGACAGAACTGGCTTTTGGGATGTCTGTCTCGTGAATACGGATCTTCAGGTCTACTTGACACCGGCAGCCGGACCCATCATTGGCGATCAGGACAAGGCATATCTTGAACAGGCATTGCAGAGCAAGAAGCCCGTCTTCATGCCCGTCAGGCGCGTCGATGCAGATTTGGTCATGGATGTGGCCTTTCCCGTGTTTGCCCCGCTCTATGTAGATTCCAGCGGGGAACGCGTCGTGGCCATTCTCCTGGGGACGTGCAACGTGCTGTCCGTGGCCAGGGCCGCGACCCGTCATACCGCAGACGAGGCATTTGATACGGCCATTTTGCAGCATGTTGGTGGACAACTGCAGCGCATTGATCCTGATGCGCCCCAGGGCTATGTAGATCTGCCTGGCTGGGAACTGAATGAGGACAGACTCTCTCCGGCCACCCGAAATGACCCTAGGCGTCAGGATGGAGGGAAGTCATATTGTCTTGCCCGTCCTGTGCCCTATTTGCCCTGGCTGGTGGAGCAGAGCGTTTCCGCCGAACGGCTTGCTGTCGATGAAATGACACTGCGCAGGAACATCTTGCTTTTCACCGCCCTGACCGTAGCTTTTATCGGCGTTGTGCTTGCTGCCTTGTGGTGGGCGCTCGTCGGGCGCAGTGAACATGCCCTGGCCGAAGAGATGCGTCGCCTCTATTTCATGGTCAATCAGCAAAAACAGATACTTGATGGCGTCAACGCGGCCCTGCCTGCTGGCGTTGTTCTCAACGATATGAACGGCGTCATTTTCTATGCCAATCAGAGCTTTGCCGCCATGTGCGGCCACAAGGTCGAGTCTTTGCCAGGGCAGCAGCACACGGCCCTGGGCATGGAATTGGCCCGCAGCCTGGTCACGCACACCCTGGCCGTACATGGCAGCGGCGCACGTGCGGATTTTACAGAAACACTGTCCCAGGGGGGGGGCAGGCATTACTACATGGCTTCCTGCATGCCCTTCCATGACGGACAGGGCAAGCTTTCTGGAGTGGTCTCCGTATACAATGACGTGACAGCCCAGGCCGTGGCGCAACAGCGCGCCCAGCATATGATAACGCAAACGGTGAGCGCTCTCGTGCGCGCCATTGAGGCTGTGGATGCCTATCTGTGCGGTCAATCTGCCCTCACGGCTCGGCTTGCGGAGCTTTTGGCCAGCCATCTCGGGCGGGGCGATGCCGCAACGCTGGCGACACTGCGCACGGCAGCCAGTTTGTCACAGGTGGGCATGATACGTCTGCCGCGCAGCCTGCTCACCAAAAGCGGAGCCTTGACGCCGGAGGAGCGCAAACTGCTGCACAGGCATGTTGACTATGCACGGGAGGTTCTCGAAGGCATTGATTTTGGACTGCCCGTGCTGGAGGCCATTACCCAGATGTATGAGCGCACGGACGGTTCCGGCTATCCAGCAGGACTCCAGGGGGAGACAATCTGTTTTAATGCCCGCGTACTGGCAGTGGCCAATACCTTCTGCGCTCTCATGCGTCCGCGTTCTTACCGTGCCGAACACAGCATGGAGGATGCCCTGCGTATCCTTGAGGAAAAGCCACCTAAATACGACATTGTTGTGGTCAATGCGTTGCGTGACCTACTGGAGGCTGAGGAGGGTAAGGCATTTGTTCAGCTCCTGCACGAGGACAAAGAGCAGGCTCTTTGAGGCATTCCATGCGCGTATTGTTTTTGAACAGCGAATTTCCCGGACAGTTTCGGGCCTTGGCCCGAGCGTACGGCGCGGCAGGGCATCTTGTTCTTTTTCTGGCTGAGTCGGGCCAGAAGTCTGCGGCCTTGCCCCATGTGCGCCGCTTGCGTCTGGCGCCACCCCAATATTATGAGAGCGCAGACGCAGCCGAGCAGGAGTGTGTGCGCATGTTGAGGCGCGCCGCACGAGCGGGCAATGCCATGCTTGGCTTGCGCAGACAGGGTTTTGCGCCGGATATCGTCATTGCCGCAGCCAGCATGGGCGGAAGCTTTTATGTGCGCGATATTTTTCCCGAAGCCTTTTGCGTGTGCTACGGGGACTGGTTCAGCACCCCGGTGCGCCACGGTGGGGGCGGACGCGGCGCTATGCGCGCCATAGTGGATTTCGCCCCGGCGCATGTGCGCAATCTGTGGGAATACAATGCCCTTTGCGATTGTCATCTTGCAGTGACATCATCCCTGTGGCAGCGCGAACAGTATCCGCCGCTCTTGCAGGCAGGCATCCATGTGGTGCATGCGGGCATCAACACGCGCTATTTTTCACCTGCCCCGGTTCAGGAAGCAGCCGCTCCCATCGGCGAAATTGTGACCTTTTGCGCACCGCCCCAGGATCCCGCGCGCTGTTTTAGCCTGTTCAAGCACTGTTTGCCTCGTTTGCTCTCTCGCCGCCCCCGCTGTTTGGTTCTGTTGGCCTGGCCGGACAATGGTCGGTCTATGGCAAGACAGGGGCAGGACGATTCCACTGCTCGGGCTTTACTGGATTTGCCAGAAATGCCAGCGGAGTTTGGTGGCCGTGTGCGTCTCCTGGGGCCGTGTCCGTCTGGAGACTATCGGGCAATGCTGCGTAAGTCCACTGCGCATGTCTACCTAGCAACGCCACGGGTTTTTTCCACTGGCCTACTTGAGGCCATGGCCTGCGGTGCCCTTGTCGTGGCTTCGGACACGCCGCCCGTGCGCGAGGTGGTGCGCGACGGCGTCAATGGCTTTGTCTGCGCCACTCAGAACAGCGAGCGCATGGCGGATATCCTGACCGATGTCCTGGAACGTGCGCCGCTCCTGGACAACGTGCGTTGTCAAGCTCGGCGCACGGTGCAGGAAGCCTGGGACGCCGAAACCCAGGCCGCTCGTTTTATGGCTCTGGTTGCGGAGAAAATGGCCAGGCGGTGAACCGTTGCGCAGCACAATAAGCGTGGTTTAGTGCATGAGTTCGCGCAGCTGCTCCACAGTGAGGCCGGTGCCGATAGTTACCTGATCCAAGGGTAGGCCCATATCTAGCAGACGCTTTGCGATTTCACGGCTGCGGTTTTCTGCGCCTTCGTTTCTGCCTTTTAATCTCCCTGTCTGATAGAAGGCGTCTAGGTCGCGACGCTGTTTTTCCTTGATATCGGCAATCCAGCGGGCTTCCTCATCGGCGCTGAGTTCTCTGATGACGGTAACGCCCTCATCCATGACAGGGTCGATTTT
>JAFTCE010000002.1 GCA_017454855.1 Desulfovibrio sp. | reverse complement strand
TTCTTGTCTCCATCAATTTCTGGGGTATCCTTGCAGTATTTCGCAATCAGATCCTCGTCTGCTTTTTTCCGTATCTCGTGCAGTTCCTCGAAGGTCATCTTGGCATCTATTGTTCCCGAGTTGGCCACATCCCTGGCCGTGGCAGTGTCTCGGTTGTGACGCGCCATATCCAGAGTCAGGGAAAGCCCGGAACACAAATCATCCATGTCTTTGCTCTGGCGTTCCCGGCAACGCTCGAGGATTGCATTCTTTTCAGCTTGGGTTTTGCTTCCCGTCGCCATCTGACCGTCCAGCTTCCTGGTCAGGAGAGCTAGTTCAAGCTCGTTCGCTCTTTGCCGTTTCGCGATCTCCATGTTTGCCAGGCGTTGCACCGCATCGGGGCTTCTGCTCAAGCGTACGAGATCATTTTTCCCGATATTCTTCAGACCTAGGATTTCCGCGTTGACCGGTTCGGTGTCTTCGTGCCCGTGGCGGAAGACGATATCCTTGTTGATCTCGCGAATATCGGGATGCTCGGCTTCCCATGCGGCGAGCGGATCTCCGGGTTGCGCTTTGCCGGTCGAGGGATTTCTTGTGGCCTCAATGGTCTGCAATATCTCGTCGTGTCTATCGGCCACGAGTTGCCTGGCCGCGCCGGAGAGTTCCGTGGGGGAACCGGATGTCCCGGTGCGGAGATCGTCTATGTGTTCAAGGACAGCCTTGGTTTTGGGGTTGCAGACAGCGGCGATGGAAATGGCCGTGGAATAGATCGTTTTTTCGGCGATTGTTTTTGCGGCTGCAGCGGTCAAACCGACGGCGGCAAGGACTCCTAAGGCTGGCAGGGCACCCACAGCGAGCGCGATGGCCGCCGCGCCGACGACTGCCGTAGCCAGAATACCCAGCACCGGCTTGGAGAAGATTTTGCGCAAAAGGGATTTTTTTGGCTTTTCATCCAGGGATGGCGTATCTTTCATGAACTTCTGGATGGTTTCCTGATCCAAAGCATCCAACTTGTCGAGGCGGTTGTTTGTCTCTATGGAATCCAGGCCATACGTGTCCGCGATCTCACCTTCCATCTTGAGCCGGTTGTTCTGGGCTGTCTTGACATATCCCGCCATTGTCCGCCGCACCTTTTCCATTTCCGCAGCCTGTTGTGTACGCAGCGCATCCTGGGCTTTTTCCACATCCTCTCGGGACATTTCCCCTGTCTGGATCAAGGTCTCCCATTTGGCGGTCTTGATTTTGCTTTCTCGCTCCTGGGACTTTTTGAGATGGTTGATCTGGCGGGTGGCGAGTTCTTGGATGGCCTTGGGGCTGTTCTTCAGGGCGTCGAGGGCTTTCTTCGAATATCTCGGAGCGGCCACACCCAATATGGCGAGATTGATTTCCGTAGGTTCGACATCTGTCTGGGGTTTGACGGCATTTTCTGGAGATGTTGCCTGGGGCTTGAACGTGGCGATTTCCTTTTCGGCGTCCACCACGGTCTTCACGGATTTCTGGAGCAGGGACAACTCTTCGACGGCCCGACCGTTATTTTCAGCGCGGGCTTTCTCCAATCTGTCCTCAATTTTGCCCATGACCTGTTCGGCTTCCTTTTGGATGCCGAGCGTATCTGACGATCCAGCCTTCAGGCGATCCAGAATTTCCTCATGGCGAGCCTTCTCGGCTTCGCGCTTCAATTTCGCGAGGTCGGTTGGACGCCCGTTTATCCCGTTCCTGATGTCTTCGATATGTTGCAGGACATCCTTGGATTTCGGATTGCAGATGGCGACGAAGGAACTGACCGCCGAATAGGAACTGGCGGCTGCGGAAACGGCCAGACCCAAGACTGCCGCGATCCCCAGCGGGGGCACCATGACGGCCGCCGTGACGGCCAGAGCCGCCAAGGCGAGGGAAGCGACCATCTTCACACCGTTCCACGTGAAGAGGCGATTGAAGAATGAGGACTTCTTCTTGTCCGGATCGAGATCGGGCAGATCCTTTGTGTACTTTTCGATCAGCTCCTTGTCTGCCTTCTCACGGACATCGTAGAACTCATCGAAGGTCTTCCCGCCTGGCGCTACCGATGCGGCAATATCCCGCGCCTGCACCAGGGCGCGGTTGCGTTTTGCCGCATCCAGGGTCGAAGAGAGCTTGGTACACAGGGCATCCATGTTGTTTTGCTGGCGTTCGCGGCAGCGATCGAGGATTTCTTTTTTTTCGGCTTCCGTCTTTTCCCCCACCGCCACCAGGCCGTTGAGCTTCCTCTCTAGGATGGAGATTTCCTTTTCGTCCAGTTTTTGCTGTCTCGCAATGGTGTGGTTCGCGAATTTTGCGACGGCGTTGGGACTTGAACTCAACGCTTCGAGATCCTTGTTCTTGATCTTCTTTAACCCAAATATTGCCGGATCAATCACACGAATGTCTTCGCGCCCCACAACAATCTTGGTATCCTCTCTGATTTGAGGATGATCCTTCTCCCATGCGGCAAGGAGATCGTCGGAACCCACTGCGGAGCGGTTTTTCGTTTCGTCTATGGTCTGCAGAATCTCTGCATGGCGGTCGGCGTCGAGCTGCCTTTTGGCACTGGCCAAGGCCGTGGGGGCACCCGACGCACCCTTGCGGATGTCGTCGATGTTTTCCAGAGTGTCCTTGGTCTTGGGATTGCAGACTGCTATGAAGGAGCTGACGGTCGAGTAGAGGGACGGTATGGCGAGCGCGGCAGTGAAACCGACGGCGGCGAGGACTCCGACTGCCGGCAGGGCCATGACGCCGAGGGCGATGGCCGCAGCCCCCACAAGGGCGGTGGCCAGGATCGCCAGCCCCGATTTGGAGAAAAGCCTTTGGAAGAAGGATTTTTTGGGTTTCTCGTCGAGCGGGGGAAGATCCTTTACGAATTTCTTTATGGCGACTTCGTCAAACTTGTCCAATTTTTTTATATCGTTGTCCGTTTCGACGGAATCGAGACCGTGGGTCTTGACAATCTCTCCTTCCTTGATCTGCCGATTCTTCTCCACGGTCTCCAGTATCTCTTCCAGTTCCTTTTTCGTGCGCTTGAATTCCTCGGAATGCGAATCGTTCAGTCCGCGTACCGCGTCCTCATATTCCGTTTCGGTCATTGTTCCGGAGTTTTTGGCATTCTCCCACTTGCTGGTTTTTATCTCTTTTTCCTTGGATTGGGTCTTTTTAAGCCGGTTGAGTTGGTAGTTGGCGAGTCCCCTGATGGCAGCAGGGCTGTTTTTGAGGGCGTTCAGAGCTGCCTGGTTGTAGTTTTGCGGATTCACGCCCAATGCTTTGAAATTGATTTCTGAAGAATATTTGGCGACAGTTGATTGATTGTTGTTTATGTGCGTTTGTTTCTTGTGGCCTTTGATCTCTGCGTGATTTTCCAGTCCCTGAACCTGCATCAGAGAAGGCGGTTGCATATGTATGGACAACTGTGACATGGTCAGCCCTTGTTTTCAATGTGTTCCAGCATGGCGCAGGCGCGCTTTACCAGTTCGCGATCGTCCTCGTCGCTGAGTCCGGCTACTGCCACCGCCTCTTCAAAAGCCATGGTGGCGGTCTTCATGTCGTGCAGCATATAATTGCAGACACCCAGGTAATACAAGGGTTTCGGATCGTTTTCCTCGCTCCAGGCCAGGGCCATCCCGTAGGCGGTTCTGGCTTCTTCCCAGCGTTCCTGGCCGTGGAGACAGGCACCGAGTCCCATCCAGTTGGAGGAAGAAGCTCCGTTGAAGAGACAAAGCCAACGGAAGATAGCCTCGGCATTCTCCAATTTTCCGCTCTTAAACATCTGTAGCGCCATTTCATAGCGCTCTTCCACGAGACTTTCCTGCATCACGACGATCTTGTAGAGCGGTTCGCCGTCCAGGATGCGTTTGTCCAGTTCGTCCAGCTGCGATGGGGAATACCCGAGTTCCAGGGCTATTTCCCTGACCATGTGCTTGGCGTTTTCCAGGGTTTCCGGTGATGTGAGACTGTTTTGTGACATAAAAAATCCTTCAGGGACGTCAAACCTGTTGCGTTTGGGCTTTGCTTAAGTGGAGAGCATTCTTGCTGTACATGGAGAAAAATACGCAATATGGCAAAAAATTTCAATACCCAGGAATCCGTGCGTCCAAGGCTGGAAGACCTTTTCAGTTTCCCTAGGGCAACATGCGCCATCAGCCTTGACAGGCGCGACAATAAGGGCAACCATGAAGGGCAGCCAACTGTTGCCTGTGGCATCGCGAAGTTCCGACGCCGTGCGTTTTTCCCGTCCAGGCTGGTCCGAAAATTCCCAACCCCTCAAGAGTGTGCCGTGATACGCATTCAGGAAATTCTCGACAAAGTAGCCGCCAACAACCATGAAGCCAATCTGGAGCTGATTCAGAAGGCCTATGTCTATGCAGCTACTCACCATGCAGGACAGACGCGTCTTTCCGGTGAACCCTACCTGTCCCATCCTCTGGCCGTGGCGGATATTTTGGCCTCCATGGGTTTTGACGAACCCACGGTGGCCGCCGGACTCTTGCACGACACGGTGGAGGACACCAAGGCCAGTATTGAGGAAATCGACGAAAATTTCGGGGAGGATGTGGCTGACATTGTGGACGGTGTCACCAAGATCAGCCAGATCACCTTTGAAAACAAGGAAGAAGCCCAGGCCGAAAACATCCGTAAGATGATTTTGGCCATGAGTCACGACATGCGCGTTCTCATGGTCAAGCTGGCGGATCGTTTGCACAACATGCGCACGTTGGATTTTCAGAAAGAATACAAACAGAAGCGCATTGCCCAGGAAACCATGGACATTTACGCGCCTCTTGCCAACCGCCTGGGCCTGTACCTGTTGAAGCGCGATTTGGAAGACCTGAGCTTCAAATACCTGCGGCCCGACATCTACAATCAGATTGATCACTGGCTGGACATGCACCAGGTGGTGGAAAAGCAGATTATCGAAAAAGTCGTGGGCCTCATCCGCGATATGTTGGCCTCTAACAGCTTGCAAGGGCAGGTCTACGGTCGTATCAAGCACAAGTACAGCGTGTATAAGAAGATGCAGGCCCAGTCCATGACGCTGGACGAGATGCACGACATCATGGCCTTCCGTGTTCTGGTGAAGGACATTAAGGACTGCTACGCCGTGTTGGGGCTGGTGCATTCCCAGTGGCGGCCCGTGCATGGGCGCTTCAAGGATTACATTTCCATGCCCAAGGCCAATGGCTATCAGAGTCTGCACACGACGGTCATTGGGCCGGAAGGCGAGCGCATAGAAATACAGATTCGTACGGAAGAGATGCACCGGCAGGCAGAACACGGCGTGGCTGCCCATTGGCTGTACAAGGAAAAGGGGCGTGTTAACAGCAAGGATCTAGAGCAATTTGCCTGGTTGCGTGAAATTTTCAATCGTCAGGGGGAAGAGGCGGATTCCCGCGAGTTCATGCACTCGCTGAAGATGGATTTGTTCAAAGACGAGGTTTATGTCTACACCCCCAGGGGCGATGTCAAGGAATTGCCCGAGGGTGCCACGCCCCTGGATTTCGCCTTCATGATCCACACCAAGGTGGGACAGCACTGTTCCGGGGCCAAGGTCAACGGTCGACTCGTGCCCCTGGGGACGGAGCTAAAGAACGCCGACGTGGTGGAAATCCTCACCGATCCGGCTCGTGCCCCCAACCGGGATTGGCTCAAGCTGGTGCGGACAGCCAAGGCCCGCAACCGCATTCAGCACTATCTACGCACTGAGGAAAGGCTGCACGCCGTCAATCTGGGGCGCGATCTGTTGGAAAAAGAAGGCCGCAAGGTCAATCTCAATGTGGCCAGGGCCATGAAGGAAGGGAAATTGGCCCTTGTGGCAGCGGACATGAACCTGGAAAGTGTGGAGGATCTGCTGGCAGCCGTGGGCTACGCCCATACCACGCCGCGCAAGGTTCTCAATCGCCTCTATGCTGTGCTGCATCCAGACGAAACATCTGCCGAACCCCCGACGCCCACGGTCAAGGAAAGCAAGGAGAGCGCCCGCAGCAAGCGTGGCGGAGTGGGCATTTCTGGTGTGGACGGGGTACTCATGCGCATGGCCAAATGCTGTAACCCGGTTCCCGGCGATCCCATTATCGGCTACATAAGCCGGGGGCAGGGCATTACCGTGCATTTGGCTGACTGTCCCAATGTGGCCAACATGGAGCCGGAGCGGCTTATTTCCGTGCATTGGGACGGTCAGGAGGAAAAGCCTTACGAAGCTGGCATCTTCATCATTTCCAAGAATGAACACGGCGTACTGGCCATGGTGGCGGAAGCTATGAGCCGGAGCAACGTCAACATTACGAACATGGGCCTGGAAATCCAGGCGGACGGTCGGGCTCGCATGCACTTCACGGTCGAAGTGCGTGACACGACGCAGCTCTATCAGCTCATTGAGACCATTCGCGCCTTGCCGCCCATTTTCGAGGTGGTGCGCGAAACCGAAGAGTAAGACGCCTTGCCGATGGCCACATTTAGGTGAGCGGTGGCCTTACAGTGGCCCTAGAGGGCTTTTCTGCGCGTCCAGGCATGGCGTGCGGCTAGGGCGGCAAAGGCAATTCCGGCGTACATGTGCAGCTTGCCGGAATCCAAAAATGCCGAGGCTACGCAGAGCAGGGACATGCCCGTCAGAAGGCGCAATTCCAGACGACGCGGGGAGACGTCAGCGAGAAATGACGAGGACGGGCAACGTGGAGCAGGGGCTGTGGTTTCCCGCAAGAGGGGCAGAGACTCCTCCAGTTTGGCGCACAAGGCCGCAAGATCAGCTTCCGGGTGCAGCAGTAACAGCAGGGATGCGTAGCCCGGGTGTACGTCAAGCACGCTTGCTTCTCTGGCCAGCAGCGCACGGGCTTTTTCGCGGTTGACATCGTCCAGCAGTAGGGGGTGGCGCAAGCGCGCCCTTCCGGACATGGAATGCACGACATATTTAGGCAACATATGGTCTCCTGTGGTTTGCTGTGCTTGGGCATTCATGTGTGTGGCGTTAAATATTCTAGGCAATTTTTTTTGTGTCATCAAGGGCTTGCCTTCTGTGCATGGAGGCTGGGTGCGGTGCTTTGGTGTCCAGGCGCCGTTATAGGGGTTTTTCCGGTAAGAAAAAGGATTGCTTATGATGTGTCAACTCGTCACCGGCGGCGCCGGTTTCATCGGCTCTTGCTATGTGCTGCAAGCGCGCAAACGCGGTGTGCGCGTGATCAATCTGGATAAGCTGACCTATGCGGGGAACATGGACAATCTGGACGCATTGCGCGGCGATGGCGGGCATGTATTTGTCTGCGGTGACATTGGCAATGCCGAGCTGGTGGCGCATTTACTTGACAGCTACAGGCCCGATGCCGTGGTCAACTTTGCGGCAGAAAGCCATGTGGATCGTTCCATTATGGATCCAGAAGCCTTTGTCCGAACCAACGTGCTGGGCACGTCAACACTGCTGCGTGTTGTCAAGGACTGGTGGCATACCCTTCCCCCGCAGACGGCGGCGGCTTTTCGTTTCTTGCACATTTCCACGGATGAGGTCTACGGCGCCCTCCAGCCTGGAGACGAGCCTTTTGCGGAGACGACTCCGTACAGTCCCAATAGTCCCTATTCTGCCTCCAAGGCGGCAGCCGACCACCTGGTGCATGCCTTTCATGAAACATATGGCCTGCCCACGCTCGTGACCAACTGTTCCAACAATTACGGGCCGCGACAGTTTCCGGAAAAGTTGATCCCTCTCATGATACTCAATGCTTTGGAACAGAAGGCATTGCCAGTGTACGGCAAGGGGGCCAATATTCGCGACTGGCTGCATGTGGAGGATCATTGTGCCGCCGTGGCCCGCGTGCTGGAGGCTGGACAGCCTGGCAGAAAGTACAATATCGGCGGTCATGCCGAGCGTGCCAATCTGGATGTGGTGCGTGCCGTTTGCGCCATTTTGGACGACATGGCTCCCTCATCGCAGGGATCGTATGCTCGCCTCATTACTTTTGTGGCCGACAGACCGGGCCACGATTTCCGCTATGCCATTGACAGCACGCGCATTACCGAGGAATTGGGCTGGAAGCCGAAGCATGATCTGGATTCGGGCCTACTTGAAACCGTGCGCTGGTATCTGGACAATGCCGCCTGGGTGGAGCATGTGCGCAGCGGCGCGTACCGGCAATGGCTGGTGCGCAATTATGCGGGCCGGGCTTGAGAAACAGGCATCTATGACCCTGCGCAACAAAGCTAGCGTCAAGATTGTGGCGTATTTTTTCTTAAGCCATCTGTGGGATGGTGGCTCCTGCCGATGTGGTATGTAAGCCAGGGATGCACAAACACGATAACTCAGGTTGCTACCATGATGCACTTCCCCCTTGAAAATTTAGAAAATGACAGCTCTGGATTTATGCGATCCGCCGTACTCGCCGCCATGGCCGAGTTAGATGTGGCGACAATGGTTTTACGTTGTGACAATGCTGCGACAGCTACGCAGTGCGCTTCAGCTTGCAGCTGCGATGCCAGGGCAATGCAGACGCTGCTTGATGCGCTCGTTGCTCTTGGCTATTTCTCCAAATCCGGCATAGGCGCAACGGCCATATATGCTGTCGTCGCTCCCTATGCATCTTTGCTGGACAGTCGTGAATCAGAATCCTACATCCCCATGCTGCGCCATCGCGCACACCTGCAACGACATTGGTCTCGACTTTCGTGGGCTGTGAAGAACGGGACGCCACAAAAAGAAAGCACATCTAGCTTTCTCGGTGCAACACAAGATAGCATCACCTTCATATCCGCCATGAACGCTATTGCCCTGCGGTTGGCAGAGACAACCATGAAGGCACTCGACAAGGCAAAGGTATTTGACAGCCTACCGCCCGACATGCACATGCTGGATATTGGTGGAGCATCTGGCACATACACGGAGGCATTTCTACGCAAGCTGCCACAGGCAACCGCTACACTCTTCGACCTGCCAGTAGGCATTGCCCAGGCCAAAAAACGCTTTGTCGATTCTGACATGGAAGCGCGTGTTGTCCTCATGGAAGGCGACTTCACGAAAACTGATTTTCCCGACGGCTTCGACTTCGCCTGGATCAGTGCCATCATCCATCAGATGGGACAAGAAGCATGCCGAGATTTGTACCGCAAGACGCTGGCGGCCCTGAAGCCAGGCGGCATGATAGCCATCAGAGATTTTGTCATGGATGACAACAAGACATCTCCAGAGGCTGGTGCCTTGTTCGGCATCAACATGCTGCTTTGCACAGCACAAGGCCGCGTATACGCCTTTGACGAAATACGGACAGACCTCATGTCCATTGGCTTCGATAGGGTTGAACATGCTGTGAACGTGCCAACCATGTCGGCCGTTGTTACGGCGCTGAAGCCTTGTTCATAAGTCGTCGAACTGAGATCTCCCGTCAAGTGATACAGGGACTCCCCCATGACACGGACAGGCAGCTTCTGGCTTGACCGGGGGCTTCGGGGCATGTGGCAAGGCCCGTCGTCAATGGACGTGGGGCAGGAGATGGCAGTTTGCAAGTCTGCTGCATCTCCTGCTGATCTGGAGTAGCTTATTTGCCCATGGCATTCATGAAGTCGGTATTTGACTTGGTGCCGCGCATTTTGTCCAGTAAGAATTCCATACTGTCGATGGGTGACATTGGGGCCAAAATCTTGCGCAGAATCCAGACGCGGTTAAGAATGTCTTCAGGCAGGAGCAGATCCTCTTTGCGCGTTCCCGTACGGTTGATGTCAATGGCGGGGAACACCCTTTTTTCAGAAAGATGCCTGTCGAGATAGATTTCCATATTGCCAGTGCCCTTGAACTCCTCAAAGATGACTTCATCCATGCGGGAACCGGTATCAATGAGCGCTGTGGCAATGATGGTCAGGCTGCCGCCTTCTTCGATGTTGCGCGCTGCGCCAAAAAAACGCTTGGGGCGTTGTAGGGCATTGGCATCCAGACCGCCGGACAGCACACGGCCAGATGACGGCGTGACGGCATTGTACGCACGGCCCAGGCGCGTGATGGAATCGAGGAGAATCACAACATCGCGCTTTCGTTCTACCAGGCGCTTGGCCTTTTCCAGCACCATTTCGCAGACCTGCACATGGCGTTGCGGCGGTTCGTCAAAGGTAGAACTGATGACCTCGGCTTTCTTGACTGTGCGCTCCATATCAGTGACCTCTTCGGGCCGTTCGTCGATGAGCAGCACAATGAGATATACATCGGGATTGTTGGCGTTAATGGCATTGGCAAGAGATTGCAAGAGAATAGTTTTTCCCGTGCGCGGCGGCGCAACGATGAGGCCGCGCTGTCCGCATCCGATGGGCGCCATGATGTCGATAACGCGATTGGAGAGGTTTTTTTCGCCATTTTCCATGACCAACTGCTGGTCGGGGTAAATGGGGGTAAGGTTGTCAAAAAGAACGAGATTTTTGGCATTTTCCGGTGGTTCAAAGCCGATCTCCATGACCTTGAGCAGGGCAAAGTAGCGCTCGCCTTCCTTGGGTGGCCGTATCTGTCCGGAAACGACGTCTCCCTTGCGCAGGGAGAAGCGGCGTATTTGCGAAGGGGAAACATAGATATCATCCGGTCCGGGCATGTAGCTGCAGAGGGGCGACCGCAAAAAGCCGAAACCGTCGGGGAGAATTTCGAGAACTCCGTCGCCGTAGATGGCGCCATTTTGCGAGGCACAGGCTGAAAGCAGGGCAAAGATAAGCTCCTGTTTGCGCATGGAACTGGCATTTTCAATCTCAAATTGTTCTGCCAGTTCCATAAGTTCTTGCATGCTTCGCGTTTTCAGATTCGTAAGGTTCAGGGCGCTGTCAGATAACAGTGGGGGGGTGGCTTTCTTTTTGCGCATGGTAGTCCGATGTGTTCCAAGAAAAGGATATACGTCAGCAACAGAGGGCTTGCCGAACAAAGTACAGAAAGGTATTGGGTATCAGAAAAAGGTATGGACGCTTTTTCCTAGACAATCTTGGGCCGCATGGCAAGAAAAAAATGCACGTTTGCCATGTTCAGGGCATTATTGAACGATGCTGGCTATGGTTTTTCTTCCATGACAGGCGGTGCATAGGCTTCCAGCAGGTTCGCACGGATTGTTCCTTCGTCCAGATGGAGAACCTCAGCCAATTCTCCTGCTACGAGTCCCATGGATTGCTCTTGCAGGCGTTTTTCGCCAAAGGAAAGTTCCTTGCTGCGACCAATCAGCATCAGTTCACGCAAAACTTCAGCCACGACGGACAAATCAGAACTCTTGATGCGTTCCGTGTATTCGCGAAAGCGCCGGTTCCAGTTCTGGCCGATAAAAACCCTTTTGTCGCAGCCTGTGTACAGCGATTCCAGTATGGCCGCAGCCTTTCCAGGGGGCGTCAGCGTACGCAGGCCCACAGTCGCTGCATTGCCCACGGGAACCATGAGCGTGACGTTGTTTGCCCGGATGCGGACAATGTACAACTCGCAGAGCGCATTGCCAACGTTCCTTTGGTCGATGCGCTCTATCTTGCCTACGCCATGTGCCGGATATACGACAAGATCGTCTGGGGTAAACATGGGCATCACCATGATTCGGTGTGTCCTGCCGTCCCTGGGGACGTAGCTCGAATGCAGGATTGGCTGGGAGGGAAGGCATTGAAATGAGAGCTTGTAAATACAGTACGGGAAATAAAAACAAGAGTCCAGCAAAAAAAAATATTTTTTTTACTGCTCAACGCTCTTGTGCAGCACAAGCGCTTAGCCGTACAGAAAATCTCGCCTTGGAAAGGACGTGTCACGGTCGTTGTGGTATCTTGCTCTTGCGCAGGCACTTTTGAGCCTGCTGGGCGCTTTCCAGTCCCTTGTCGGCAAAAATAAAGAGTATCTGCATGGCGTTAAGGCGCGCAGCTTGCAGGTTTTCAGCATCAGCAGCGTCGGGACGGCCAAGAACCCAGTCGATGACGGCGCTTTTGTTTTGTGGTCTGCCAATGCCCAAGCGCAGACGGTAAAAATCGGCAGTCCCCAGGCATTCTGTTATGGATTTGAGTCCGTTGTGCCCGGCATTGCCGCCGCCTTTCTTGAAGCGAATGTCGCCGGGAGGAATATCCAGTTCGTCATGCACCACGAGGAGGTCGTCTGCGGACAGCTTGTACCAGGCAAGAAGCGGCTGGATGCACTGACCGCTGAGATTCATGAAAGTCAAGGGGCGCGTCGCCAACCACCAGCCGTGCAGCTCTGGCAGGCGAACGCGCCAAAGTTCACAGGAAAATTTGTGCCCCGAAAGCTGCAAAACATCGCCTTCTGCTGCGGCCATGTCAAGGAGGGCGTCGACGAAATCGAAGCCACAGTTGTGCCGCGTCCCGGCATAGCGAGCGCCGGGATTGCCGAGACCGGCGATAACGCCTCTATACTCCATGCCTGCCTCCGGCAGAGTGCAAGCCAGTGCAGCGCAGGGGAAGGCCCCATCCGGCACAGACACAGGCCAGGGTGTTGGCAAGATAGCGGCAGATCGATGGGGTAAAAACGGCCAGATGTCCGCCGGAAGGGAGCCAGACGAGTCGCCGTGATGGGGCTGTCAGGCGCTCGTAGGTGCGCAGGATAATGTCGGGCGTAAACAGGGCGTCATCCGGCGCACTGAAAAAACAGAGCGGACAACCGATCCTGGGGGGGATTGTCGTTCGGAAAAGGCTGTCCAGATAGGCCAGAGGGTATGTCCAGCGCATTTTGCGTTTGCTGACGACCGCGCCATGCGCTGCGGCGAGAATCCTGCGCGTGGAAAGGTATGCCTGTAGGGGTACTGGCAGACGGGGTACAAGCCTGGCCCAGGCAGCAATGCTCTGAATCAGGGGCGTTCTGTGCTTTGCCAGTGGTTGGAAATGTGTCAAACCTATGGCTTCCGGGGTCTGCGGCAAAACGCCAGTGATGGGAAAGGCCCCGACCACGGTCGATGATGCCGCCGCATGCGCCAGCGTCAATATGCCTCCCTGGCTGTGCCCGCAGATGACAATGGAACCATAGCCCTCGTAGCGTAGCCAGTTTTCGGCATAGAGACCGTCCTCCAGGAGGTCGGAAAAAGCAAAAAGTGTCCAGTGCTGGTTTTTTCCGTGACCCGTCAGATGCAGGGCGGCCACGGCCAGACCAGCCCTGTGCAGGGCATGGAACAGGGTGCGGTACTGGTACGGAGAGAGCAGTGACCCCGGATAAAACAAAACCGTTGTTGCTCCGGGCTTGGGCCAGAGTTCAAGGTAGAGCGACCGGCTCTTGCTGCGGATTTTGCGGGTAATGCAGCGCAAATGATACATCGAAAAAACACTCGGGCCGGTTCCCTATGGAACCGGCCGACATGTGTGCGGAGTGTACTAGGGTATACGTACGAGCGGCTTCCCGTAGGGGGGACTAGGCGATTAGCTGGCAGCACTGGCTTCGCTGGCTTCACCTTCCGCATCCGCAGCAGCATCGTCACTCTTGGTCAGGACGCTGGCAATGGCATAATTTTGATCGTAGGCGGCCTTGACATTTTCTGGCAATTGGAGATCCGCTACGGCGATGGTATCATTGATGCCCAGGTCGGATACGTCAACAGTGATTTTCTTGGGCATGTCCAGAGGTTTGCTGGTAAGACGGACAGACTCGCGGTAGGTTTCTAGGACGCCACCTTGCTTGACGCCACGAGAAACGCCGACAAATTCCACAGGAACTTCAACGGTTACGGGCTTGTCCAAATCCACACCGTAAAAGTCAATGTGCGTAAAAGCCTTTTTATAGGGATGGTACTGCACTTGCCAGATGAGTACGGGATGCACACTCTTGGTTCCCTTGTCGTCGATTTCAAGGTTGAAAACCGTGGTGCGGCCCATTTCCTCATAGATTTTTTCCAAGGGCAGCGTTGGCGACTGTACGGGGATATTGTCGCCCTTGCTGGTGTAAAACACGCCTGGAACCAATTTTTGCATGCGAAGCCGACCGCTAGCTCCCTTGCCGCAACCTTCGCGCTTCTGCACGCATAATGTTTTTTCTATATTCATGTCCTGCTCCTTGACTTGCCCGCTGCTGCAAACGCGCGGAAGATGTTCACGAGACCGTTGCGCCAAGAACGACGCCCTGTCAGACAAATAGTACGCTGATTGACGACCCCGTGTGGATGTTGTGTATGGTCTTGCCCAGGAGGGCTGCTACGGAAACAACCCGCAGCTTGGGGCAGCGCTCGAGTTTGTCTCCAAGGGGGATGGTATCCGTGACGAATACCTGTGAAAGCGCTTCCGTGGCATTGATGCGATCGATGGCCGGGCCGGAAAGCACGGCATGGCTTGCACAGGCAATGATCTTGGTCGCACCGTTTTCCAGCAGCACCTTGGCGCCAGCGCATAGCGTACCTGCCGTATCGATCATGTCGTCCACGATGATGGCCGGACGATTTTTGACATCGCCGATGACATGCATGGCCTTGGCCTGGTTGGGTTTATCGCGGCGTTTGTCAACGATGGCCAGGGGTGCATTGATGCGTTTTGCATAGGATCGAGCCCGTTCAACCCCGCCAGCGTCAGGTGAGACAATGACCATATTTTCTTCGTGCAGTTGCTGCAGCGCTTCCAGCATGACGGGCACGGCAAAAAGATTGTCAACGGGACAGTCAAAATAGCCCTGAATCTGACCGGCATGCAAATCGATGGTCACGACGCGCTGCGCACCAGCGACGCCGATGAAATCCGCAACCATTTTTGCGCTGATGGGCGCACGAGGACTTACCTTCCTGTCCTGCCGGGCATAGCCGTAATAGGGGATGACAGCGGTAATACGCGCTGCGCTGGCGCGTTTGAGGGCATCCAGCATGAGGCAGAGCTGCATAAGATTGCGGTTGACAGCAGGTGGACATGTGGATTGAACCACAAAAACGTCATCTCCACGCACACTGTCGCCAATCTCAATGCGCAATTCACCATCGCTAAACGTCGTTGCCAGCGTGGGAGTAAGTTGACAGCCTAAATGATTGCAGATTGCCTTGGCTAGTTCAGGATTGGAAGAACCGGTGACAATTTTGAGATCGCTGTACATGAAGCGTTCTGCCTTCAATGATCATTGGAAGAAAAAGCAGGTGGCTGGGGCGGAAGGACTCGAACCTTCGTGTGACGGAGCCAAAACCCGTTGCCTTACCACTTGGATACGCCCCAGTAAATCATAACGTCTG
>JAFTCE010000040.1 GCA_017454855.1 Desulfovibrio sp. | reverse complement strand
CCACAAACCACCAAGACCAGTAAACCCCGCAGGCGCAAAGCTATCCTGCGTCGCAAGGCGCACAGGGTACGCACTCCCTACGATGCCATCTATAAACTTGCCTTCAGTTTTCTGGAGATGATGGCGGAACTCCTGCGCGAGTCTATTCCCGTCACGGGGCCTCTCAGATACGAGACACTGGAACGGTTCCCAGATACCTTCATCAACAGGGAACTGCGCGAACGGCGGGAAGACCTGATCTGGCGTGTCCAATCCTGTCATAGCGAATGGTGTTACATCTACATCCTGACAGAGTTTCAGAGCCGGAACGATCCCCTCATGGCCATCCGCATTGCCGAATACGTCTCGGTGTTCCTACACGGATTGTACCGCAGTGCTGTGCTGAAGCTTGGCGACAAGCTGCCTCTGGTGGTGCCCGTGGTACTCCATAACGGCCTCGACACCTGGACAGCCCCACTTTCACTGGCAGAGATGGAGATTCCCGTACCGGAACCGCTGCATCGCTTGCAACCGCAACAAGCCTACTTCCTGCTGGATGTGAAGGATATCCCCCAGGACAAACTTGCCAATAAACGCTGCCTGCAACGCTGCTCTTCCGCATGGAGCGGATGCGCAACATTGATGAATTGCAAGAGATCGTCCACGACGCCAACGTTCGTATGGATGGCCCGCAATATCAGGAACTGCGCACTCTCTTCGCCCAATGGGTCATGCACCTGGCCAAGCGTGTCGGCATGGTAGACGAGAAGCTTCCCGAAATCATAGACTTGAAGGAGTTCAGCACTATGATCGAAACCACCTGCCTGCATTGGAAGGATCACTATATTGAACAGGGAAAGAAGGAGGTTGCCCGCAACCTTGTGGGCATGAATCTGGACGAAGATCAGATCATACGTGCGACTGGCCTCTCTCGTGAAGATGTACAGCGTCTGATGGCTGCGGCACGTGCTACGTCACCAAACATAACAGCGGAATCTGTGGGTGTTTCCCCAGTGCTGTAACCCTTGAGGTTGGCACTATGATCGAAAGCACCTGCCTGCATTGGAAGGATCAGTATATTAAACAGGGCAAGAAAGAAGGAAAGAAGGAGGGAGAGTGTGACGGACGTATGGCTGTTGCCCGCAAGCTTCCGACCATCCACATGGACGAAGATCAGATCATGTCACTGACCGACCTCTCCCGTGAGGATGTACAGCGTCTGACGGCTGAAGCCCTGTCTATGTAGTGTTCTGTCCTCAGACACAAAGTTGTTCCTGTGACACACAAGCTACACACGTTCTCGCCACACCACCGCTGTCCCTCTTGAAGGGGCAACGGTGGCGTGGTGCTATATGTGCCGTTCCACACGGGCAATCGACATGCTCTTTCAGCGACAATACACCAAAGTGAACCGCCTAATCAGGCTGTGAAACGCAGGACAGCAGGACACCTCCATCGGATTTGACAACTCGGACAAGACGGCACTGCGCGTCACTCTCAAGACCGGCACCTTTCCTTGACCCCATATCCGACCAAGAGCGGATTTTGTCCGGCAGGCATGTACTTCCGGCGGACAAAAAAACAAGTCGCCGCAAGGAGTTACTTGCGGCGACTTAGAAATTTGGTGCCGAGGGCGGGACTCGAACCCGCACAGCATTCGCCACTGCCACCTCAAGACAGCGTGTCTACCAGTTCCACCACCTCGGCTTCAAAAGATTGATAGCCTATGCGATGAAATTTGGCAAGTTTTTTTTTGATACAACGCTGGGCGCGGACAACTAAGGTTTGCCGTAGAGGCACGAACGAGGAAAATATGATAACATGGCCTAGTTCAACGGGAATGAGGAAAGGACGGCCTGGGGTGTTGAAAAATAGTGACCACAGTTTTCGACAGCCACGATATTCGGCGCAATCCTCTGGCTGGCGCCTTGAAATGTTTCAGCGGGTGCGACGATTTCCGGCAAATCCACAGCGCAAAAATGAAAAAAAGCAATCTGTACGGCGGGAAAACGCTGTTGCCTTCATTCTGGAAAAAGTCTAAATTCCAAATCTTCTTAAACGCCCTTTGCCGCCTTGCGACAGGAGTTTTCCACACTAACGAGGCCTTGATGGACATCCATTACATTCACGCTGCGGATTTGCATCTAGATACCCCTTTCCACGGACTTTCGCGCATGGCGACCAGCGACGGACGCCTGAGTCGTCTGCTTCAGGAAGCGACATTCACGGCCATGGACAGGCTCTTCCGCCTGTGCGAAACGGACAAGCCCGACTTTCTCGTCCTGGCGGGCGATATCTACAATGCGGAAAATCACAGTGTCAAAGCCCAGCTCAAGCTTTGCGACGGCTGTCGGCGTCTGGCCGAACAAGGCGTGCGGGTTTTTCTGGCGCATGGCAACCACGACCCTCTATCTTCCCGTTTGACGGCCATGCAGTGGCCTCCCAACGTTACCGTCTTCGGTTCGACGGTGGAGCAGCACAGCATCCAAAGAGACGGCCAGACCATCGCCCTTGTGCATGGCATCAGTCATGACAGCGTCAAGGAGAGCCGGAACCTGGCCCGCCTGTTCCGGCGCGACGACAGACAGGAGTGCTTCCAACTGGGCGTACTGCACTGCGCCGTGGACGGACGATCAGGCGCAGACCGTTACGCCCCCTGCTCGCTGAACGATCTCAAGGCAACGCATCTGGACGCCTGGGCACTGGGGCATGTTCACGAACGAAACATCTTGTCTGCGTCCCCCTTTATCGCCTACAGCGGCAGCGCCCAGGGCCTGCATATCAACGAACCAGGGCCACGAGGCTGCCTGCGCGTCACGGTTTCGCCGACCCCGGACGGCGGTTATGCCTGCCATGAGGAATTCATCCGCCTGGGTTCGGTGCAGTGGGCCAGTGTAGAAACGGACATCAACGGCGTGGAACACCTGGACGAAGTGGAACGGCGTCTGACCAGTTCTCTGGAAGCCCTCGTCGACGCCACAGAACCCGGCTGCGAGGCCCTGCTGGTTCGGGTACGGCTGCATGGACGCACCGTGCTGGACAAAGACCTGCGCCAAGATGCCGCCCGCGAGGATCTCGCTGAACGCCTGGAACATTTACAGACAGGCACACCTGGCATATGGATTACGGATCTGCGCGCCGAAACGGCTCCCTACGTGGATCGTGCCCAGTATCTGGAAAGGGAAGACCTGCTGGGCGAGGCCCTGCGGCTTGCGCAACGCATGACGGAAGATACTGCGCAATTGCGCCTGCGAGCCGACAGGGCGCTGCGTCCGCTCTACGAGCATGGACAGTTGCGCAAGATTCTCCAACGTCCTGACGATGCCCATTTACGGCAATTGCTGATAGAAGCCGAGCGCTTGTGCATAGATGTTCTGGAGGTGCGCTGATGTACATCCAATCCTTTCATATGGATGGTTTTGGCATCTATGCCGACACGAGCGTGGAAAACCTCACTCCGGGCCTGACCATCTTTCTCGGGGACAACGAAGCTGGCAAATCCACCTGCATGGAATTTTTGCGCACCATGCTCACGGGCTATCCGGAGCCGCACAGTCGTGCAGCCAAGGACATGCCCGGGCCGCTGCGGGGTGGACAAGCAGGTGGTAGCCTGCTGCTCCAGACCAAGGAATACGGCGCCGTACACCTGACGCGGCGTCCGGGGAAAAATGGCGGTGTGCTGACGCTTACCAATGCCGATGGCGCGCCCTTAGACCATGACATCCTCCGTTTTGTACTCTCCGGAGTCAGACGCGAAGTGTACCGCAAGGTCTTTGGTTTCAGTCTGACGGAACTGGAAGACCTTAACAGTCTCACCGACGAGGGCATACGCAATGCCCTGTACGGCGCCAGTTTTGGCCCGGGCCTGCGTGTGCCAGGTGAAGCCCTGGCTCTCTTGCGGAAGAAAGAGGAGGAGATATTCAAGTCCAGCGGCAGCAAGCCGCCGCTCAATGCCCTGCTGCGGGAACTGAACGACGTGCGCCGCCGCAAGGCGGATCTGGAACAGGCGGGGGCGGGTTACGACCTGTTGGCCGACGAGTTGCACCAAAGGCAGGACGAGCTTGCCAGCCTGCGCGCGCACAAGCTGGAACTCGAGGAGGAACGTCGTCTTTTGGAACGCAGGCTGGGCGTGTGGAAGCAGTGGAATGAATGGCGCACTACGGGCATGAGTCTGGAACGCCTTGCTCCGGCCAGCGCATCTTTTCCCGAAGACGGCAGGGCACGACTTGCGCAAGCCTGCGAAGCTCGGGAAGGCTGCGAACATCACTGGAGCGCCCTCAAGGATAAATTGGAGCGTCTTCGCCAACGCCGGGATGCTGTTATTCCTGATACGGCCTTGCTCGAGGCCCTGCCCGAGCTGCGCCGTCTTGCGGAACGCAAGAGCGGCTTCCGGCAGGCCGTAACCAGTTTGCCGCTGCTGGAAGCGGAATGCAACCGCGCCCGCGAAGATTTGCAGCGCGAGCTCTCCCGTTTGGGACCAGACTGGACGTGCGAGCGCATCCGCGCTACGGACAGATCCCTCTTTGCCCGAGAGGACTTGGAGCGTCAGGCTCGGGAAATGGACGCCGCCACATCGGCCCATCAGGCGGCTGTGGACAAACTGCATGCCTGCAACCGCGAAGTGGAAAATGCCGAACGGGAAGTGTCCTCGGCGGAAGCGGCCCTGGCAGAGCTGCCCGAAACCGCAGCCGAACTGGATGCCGAAAGCCGCGATGGCTTGCGCAAAGCGTTGAACCGTCTGGAAGAAGCGCAACGCCAGCGCCCGGCGCGTGAGCGCGCTCTGCAGGAAGTCCAAACCACGTTCACACGCGCTTGCACACCTCTGCGTCTCACACTGCCCGACGAAGCGCAGGAACATACAGGCCAGCATCTGGACAACCTGCTGCAGCAGCAGGATGAGGCCCTGAAACTGGCCGAAGAAGTGCAGGAAAAAATTCGACAGGCCGAAACTGCGGCTCAGGATGTGCGTCAGGCTGAAGACTGGATAGGCAACCTGAAAAAGCGCATGGATCATCTCTACAAGGAACAAAACCTGGACGGATTGAGCAAGGACGAACTGGATGTGCAGGCATCTGCGCTGCGCAAGCTGCGCGCCCTGTCCGCCACCATGACCACAGAGCAGGAACGCCTTGCAGGATTGACAGGCCGCATCGACAGCGAACCGCCGCTCAAAGCAGTCCGAAGCGTTCCCATGCTGGCAGCCGCCTGCATCCTTTTTCTCGGCGGATTGGCCACGCTGTGGAGCGTATGGCATTTTGGCCCCCAAGCTCTGGCTCTGCCGGGAAACCTGCAGCTCCCCTTGGAACAGTGGTCGGGCTGCCTCTTGGTGATTATCGGTGTCATTTGTCTGGCCGTGGCCATACCCTTCAACAATGCAGAGTTGAAAAGACGTAGGCAAGAATTCGAACAGCTCTGCATCAGGCGCGACACTTGTGCCCTGCACCTGTCCGAACTCAACGAACAGGCATCCAGCCTTTGCGTCCAGGCCAATATTGAAAGCTTGGACATGATCACCATTGAGGCCAGGGAGGCCCTGCTGGAACACGACCGCGAACGCTTCTTTCAGGAAGAGCGCATTCACAAGGAAATAGAGAGTCTGAAACAGGAAATGGACATGGCGCACGCAGAGATGACCCTGCTGCAGACCTGTCGTGCGGAAGCTGATACCGTTGTCCAGCAGATACGCCGCCGCTGGCATGGGTTCATGCAGGGTCTGCACGTCAACAATGTGCCCTCGCCTGAGGGGGCGGCGGCCTTCTTCGCACGCGTGGAATCTGCGCGTATGGCCTTTGGGGCCGTGCGCACGGCCCAAGCGGAATTGTGTGCGTTGAACGACGATATCCGCGCTGCGGAAGAACACATATGTTCCATACCCGCCGTTGCCAAACGCCTGGACGGCGATGCGGCGAACCTCAACGACGCGGTCAACGCAGCGCTGGAGTCTTGCCGTCAGGCAGATGCCATGCGTGAACAGCGTATCAAGGCCGAAGCCGCTCTGCAAAATGCCAGAAACGAACATCGACGGGCGACCGCACGTCAGGAAGAGGCCGACGCCGAGCTGCGCCGCATCCATGACCGTCTGGAAAGTGCCAGAACGCAATGGCAGGAAGCCCTGCACAGCCTTGGCCTGGGTGACGCACTGGCCCCGGAAACCGTGCGCGAGGCATTCAAATACATGGAAAACTGCCTTTCTGCCGAAACGGTCATGGAACAGGCAAACAGCCATTTGGCCCAAACGCGCACCGAATTGACCGCCCTGCGCGCCCCGCTGGAAGACCTGCTGATACGCTTGGGGCGGCAAGCGCAAAAGGATGCCGAGGGTCAGCCTGACTGGCTGGCCAGCCTGGACTGTGCCCTGGCAGAAGCTGAAAAAGCCGCGCAGGCCCATGCACATCGCCAAAACCTGAGTGCCACGGTCAACGAAGTTGAGGACGAATGCCATAGCGCTGAAGCGGCCTTGAAAAGCGCACGTGACGCGGAATCCTCTCTGTTAGCTCTGGCTGGCGCCGTTGATGCCGAGGATTTCCTGCGGCAGGCGGCAGTGCATGAGCAAAGAGAAAGTCTGACCCAGCGCCTTCAGGATCTGGAAGACGCCTTACTTCTTGCTGCAGGCAACATGCCCTGGGATGACTTCCTGGCATCCTTTGAGGATCAGGATCAGGATACACAGGAGCGGCGTTGCGCCGCCATTGGCGAAGAACTGCACGACTTGCGGGAACGGGAAGAAAAATTGCTCCAACAGGCTTCGGCACTGAGCGGCAAAGTTGACGCGCTCGTCAATTCCAGCGAACTCTCTCAACTCCTCCTGCGCGAAGCGAGCCTTGTGGACAGCATGGAACGTCTTGCCTTTGCCTGGAGCAAGCTGGCCCTGGCGCACGAAATTCTGGAAGCTGCCAAGCAGACCTTTGAGCAGGAACGCCAACCCGAGGTCATCCGCCTGGCCTCGACCATTTTCGCCCGCATTACCGGTCGTCGCTGGCAGGGCATCAATGCCTCCTTGGAAAATTCCACCCTGCTTATCCTGCGCGAACATGGCGAACCCGTCAGCCCGGAAAATCTCAGTCGTGGAACCCGAGAGCAGGCATACCTGGCCCTGCGACTGGCCTACATCGCCAACCATGCGGCGCACGCCGCTCCTCTGCCCATTATCATGGATGAGGTGCTGGTAAACTTTGACGCACAAAGGGCCGAACGCACGGCCCGAGCCTTTGTGGATCTTTCCGTCGGTCAGGATGAGGCGCATCAGCTTTTCTATTTTACCTGCCACCCGCACATTGCCGACATGCTGCGCAAGGCCGAACCGCATGCCGCGCTTTTTCACGTGGAAAACGGAACAATCCGTCCCGCATAGCTCATGTGGGAGACGCGCGTACCCTTTAGGAGTCTTGCCCATGCAGACACTGTATACAATTTTCCCTGCCCTCGTCCTGGTACTGACAATGACCGGTTCTGCCCTGGCGCAGGAAATCACGACGCCGTACTTCGCCCTTTCCCTGCCTGCAGATTGGTTTATGCCCAAGCCCGTGGTGGAACAGGACAATGTCGTCTTTGCCCTTTTCGTCAACAAAAAAGACAGCAGCGTTGTCACCATCACGGTAAGTCCCGGCACGCTTTCCGCCAGGGAAGTCGCCGTGATGACCACGGCCACGCTCAAAAACCAGCAAGGCATTGAATCCAGCGAGCCGGTGGAAAAAGACGGCCTGTACATGACCACCTTTAGCAAGTCCGGCATCAGGGGCATCTCCTGGTACGGCTCCAACGGCAGCCACTATGCCGTCACGACCGTCATGAGCGAGCAGGGGCCGACGCTGCTGCGGGCGCTCAAGCCGGTGGATAGCAGGCTCTTCCCCGTTTTCTAGGAACGTAGGGGCAACATCGCAATCGACAACCATCCTTCTTCACCATACCATGAGCGACGAACTGCAAAGAATACTTTTGATGCTTTCCCAGCAGGAGGCGCTGTCCCTGTCCGCGCTGGCCGTGACCATGGCCGTCGCCCTGGGCTGCGGTTTGGCCATCTACCTCGTATACCGCAATTTTTACCGCGGCGTCATCTACAGCGAAAACTTCGCCGTTCTCCTGATTCTCGTGTGCGGCGTTACGGCATTCATCATTGCCACCATTGGCACCAACATCGTGCTGACCCTCGGCATGGTTGGCGCACTTTCCATCGTGCGTTTTCGTGCGCCCATCAAGGATCCTCTGGATGTGGGCTTCCTCTATTGGGGCATTGCTGCTGGCCTGGCTTCTGGCGCACGGCTGTATACGGTGGCGCTGTTTGGCACGGCTCTTGTTGGCCTGGCCTACATCGGCATGACGCTTGTCCGCAAGGACAAGCGCATCTACCTGCTTATCCTCCACTATGCCCAGTCCAATGAGGAAGAGGTTGCCAAACAGCTACGTCCCTTGAAGGCCAAACTGAAGAACAGGAGTAGTACTGCCGGTCACACGGAACTGACATTGGAAATCAAGATTCGCGACGGCAAGACGGATTTTTTGGAGCAGCTGACAAAGTCCGGGTGCGTCGACCAGGCGTCCCTTGTGGAATACGATGGCAATTATGCCTAGGTTGGGGCATGGGGACTGCGTGAGTTTTAGCGAGGAATGAGGCATGCACTATTTTCGTCCTTTACTTCTGCCCGGACTCCTACTGGCGCTGCAGCTCGCGCACTTTGTCTTGCCGCCCCAAGCCCAAACGGCTGTCACGCTTTCCAAATCGCTGCAGCACTATGCCAGGGACATGGAATTTTACGCCCAGCAGCCGCGGCCCGAAGCCCTGGCGGGCATCCTGCGTACCTTTGAGGCCGATGGCGCGTTGGCGGACAGCCGTAAGCAGCTCACCCTTGCGGCCTTTTTCGCCCAGGTATTGCGCACCGACCCTAAGGCTCGGCGTCGCCTTCTGCCGCCGCCGACCAGCGTAGGTCGGGATGGTCGCCGTACATTGGCCTGGGCAAGTCATCTTGCCCGGCTTCCCGACGAAGCCGCAGTTCTTGATCAACTGCTGACGCCCAAAGACAGTCTCCTGCGCGCACAAATCGCCAACAGCCCAGCTCCCCTGGCAGCGTGGAACATCCGTTCGGAAAAGACCGTGGTGCAAATGTACTGGAGCGGCTACATGGCCTGTGGCGACACAGGACTTCTGGACACGATCATCCATGCGGCCCTGCACTATGCTCACCTCAAGGCCACGGGCATGCAGAATTCCCGAGATTTTGCCGCCTGCGCCGCAGCAGCGGCCTCACTCTATGACATCGCCCCACGACATCCGGCAGTACAGGCACGTGTACAGGCATTGCTTCCGCTGTATTCCGGCCCGGAAGCCGAAACCCTGCGCACGATTTTACGCCAATAGCGAAGAATGTTCTCGCATGATGCTAAAAAGGTAATGTGAAAGATAGGTTGCATGTGGTTAGCTTTTCCACTGTTTCCGTATCATTTTCGGAATATCACTATAGCGAATGCCAACCATCATGGTAAGTGTTTTTTGCATGACAACGAAACAGGCAAACATGATGGCAAATCCGAACATGTAGTCCGTCCAGACAGCAAGTCCATTGCGAGACAGATAGAAGAAAAGCGCGACGCTCACAATCAGTTCCATTTCCGCAGTTACCATGCCTGGCGTATATGGCCGTTTTTGATGCCAGAGGCGAATGCCTGCAATATGCACACATCCTTCCAGAACGCCGAGAAAAGCGACAACAAGGATGGCAACAACATTGTCTTTCAGGACGAATGGCACATATGTGAACGTTAGAAGCAGTATCCCTGTTGGAATTCTGCTTGCGCGGCGAATTTCATCGGACGGATTGATGCAAATCAAAGCTGAAATCATGTCGATGAATCCGCCAGGGTAATGCCCTTCTTCCCATTCATGCAGGATAAAGAGGAAAGCATAAACGAGCGTGTATTTTTGGATAACGGTCAAATTATCCAACAGGCCACCCACAAGAAGCAACATCATGGAGAGAACGGTGTATATTTCCAGCGCATAGTGCTTGAGGAATTTTGTCATGTTCGCACCTCCTTGGTAATAAAATTCATTACGTACCCTGGCTTCTCGGAGCGCACAAATCCTTAAGGGCATCCACAATATTCTTGGAGCGCAATCCCACCTGTTCGCGTAGGGCGAGCTGGCTCCCGTGTTCCACAAAGACGTCAGGTAAGCCCATGCGTTTGATACGTTGCCCGCGCAACAGGCCCTTGTCGTTCCAGAATTCCAGAACCGCAGAAGAAAAACCGCCGGCCAGCACACCTTCTTCAATGAGGAGAATACGCGTAAACCTTTGGGCCAGCTCGGCCAGTTGCTCCTCGGGCAAGGGCTTGAGCCAAATAGGATCGAAGACCAGCGCCTGGATGCCGATTTCCTGTTCGGCCAGGGCTGCGGCTTCCAAGGCGGGATGCACCCTGTTGCCCACAGCGATGATGGCCACGTCGTCGCCCTCCTTCAATATTTCGCCCATGTCCGCTGTCAACACGCGCAATGTTGCGGACAGGGGCACGCCAAAACCCACGCCCCGGGGATAGCGCAGGGCGCAGGGACCTGGCAGGGCAAGAGCCGTGGCCAGGCAGTGGCGTAACATGTCTTCATCGCGCGGGGCCAGAAGGCGCATGTGCGGTATGTGCCGCAGATAGGCAATGTCAAAAGCTCCGTGATGGGTGGCGCCGTCTTCGCCTACCAGTCCGGCGCGATCCACGCAGAAGGTCACGGGCAAATTTTGCAGGCAAACGTCGTGGACGATCTGATCATAGGCGCGCTGCAGGAAGGTGGAATACACGGCCACCACTGGGCGGTAGCCCTGGCTGGCCAGACCGGCGGCAAAGGTGACGGCATGCTGCTCGCAGATGCCCACGTCCACGAAACGGTCTGGATAGCGGCTGCGGAAGGTATTGGTGCCAGTTCCTTCGGGCATGGCGGCAGTAATGGCGATAATCCGAGTGTCTCGAGCGGCGATTTCCGTCAGGGTGTCGCCAAAGACCTTGGTAAAAGATGGCCATTTTGTCTTGGATTGCAGCGGCTTGCCTGTTTCTGGCCTAAACAGTCCGATGCCGTGGTACAGCGTTGGATTTTGCTCAGCAGGCGCGTAGCCCTTGCCCTTGTGCGTACGCACATGCAGGAGTACCGGCCCATCTTCAATGGCGGCGGCCGCCGCCAGGTGACGGCGCAAGTCCGGGATATTGTGGCCGTCCACCGGACCTATGTAGTTGAAACGGAATGCCTCAAAGAGCATCCCAGGCGTAAAGAAGGATTTGAAGCTCCACTCGCCGCGCATGGCGTAGACGGCCAGCTTCTGGCCGATGCGCGGAATGGCACGCAGGAATTTGAGCGCATCTCGTCGCATTTGCCGCACCCAGCGCCGCGAAAGCGTGCGGCTGAGAAAGAGGGAGAGCGCGCCTACGTTGGGCGAAATGGACATTTCATTGTCATTGAGTACCACAATAAGTCGGCGTCCCATGTGTCCGGCCAGGTTGAGACCCTCAAAAGCCTCGCCGCCAGTCAGCGAGCCGTCGCCGATGACGGCGATGACGTGATGGGTCAAGCCCGCAAGATCCCGCGCCAGGGCCATGCCCAGGGCGGCGGAAATGGACGTGGAGGAATGGCCCACACCAAAATGGTCATAGGGGCTTTCCGCCATGCGCGGAAAACCGGACAGCCCCCCCAGGGTGCGCAGGGTGTGAAAGCGGTCGGCGCGATCCGTGAGCAATTTATAGGCATAGGCTTGATGGCCCACGTCCCAGACGAGTCTGTCGTGCTGCAGATCAAAGGTGGCCAACAGGGCCAGGGTCAATTCCACAACGCCCAGGGAGGGGGCGAGATGCCCTCCGTTCTGCGCAACCACGTCGATGATGCGATGCCGCACTTCCTGGGCCAGTTGGGCCAGTTGGACATCGGAAAAGGTCTGCAGCCGCGAGGGCGTGTCCAAGCCGTCCAGCAAGTCTGTTCCCGCCATGTCAGGCCACCCGTTGCACGGTGTATTCGGCCAAGGCGCGCAGAAAACTTGCCTCCTGTCCGTCCGTAGCATCCAAACCGTCCAGGGCCGCGCAGGCCGTGCGGGCATGACGGTGGGCCAAGGCCCGGCTTTGCTCCAGGCCCAGCAGGGAGGGATAGGTATGCTTGCCCTGGGCCACATCGCTGCCTGCGGGTTTGCCCAGGGTCGCCGTGTCCGCAACCACGTCGAGGATGTCGTCCGCGATCTGAAAGGCCACGCCCAATGCCGTTCCATAGCTGGCCACGGCCTCGCGCACGGCCAGGGGAGCGCCAGCGAGCAGGGCGCCGCACACACAGGAAGCCCGCAGTAGTGCGCCGGTTTTCATTGCCTGCATGGCGCGCAGCTGTTCCAGGGCAATGGTCGGGCCACCGGTGTAGAGCATGTCCCATTCCTGTCCGCCCACCATGCCGGAACTTCCAGCCGCCAAGGCCAGCTCGGCAATGGCCGCCAGCACACGTTGCGCAGGAAGATCCGTGGCGCACATGGCGAGGAAGGCATCCGTCAGCAGTCCGTCTCCGGCCAAAATGGCAGTGGCCTCATCAAATGCCTTGTGGTTGGAGGGTTTGCCCCGGCGCAGATCGTCATTGTCCATGGCCGGCAAATCATCATGGATAAGCGAATAGGTATGGATCATTTCAATGGCGGCGGAAAAGGGGAGGACTCGCTCTGGCGTAAGACCGCAGAGTGCGGCCACGCTCATACACAGCACAGGCCGCAGACGCTTGCCGCCGGCCAGCAGGCTGTAGAGCATGGCCTCGCGCAGTCGGGGGGGCATTTCCCGTCCGTCCAGGCAGGTTGACAACCAGGCTTCTACCTCGCCGCCCCTTTGCCGCAGCAGTTCCTTCATGGCCTTTTCGGGCATCGTGTTGGGCATCATGGCTGTTCCGCCTCTTCGCCTTCAGGACAGCTCAACGTTAGAGGCTGCGCTTGTCCGTCCTGCCAGACTTCCAGCTCATGGCGGGCTTTTTCGAGCTGTTCGCGGCACAGACGCGCACAGACAGCGCCTTCTTTGTACAGGGCCATGCCTCGTTCCAGGGGCAAGTCGCCATGTTCCAGAGCCGTTACGATTTCCTGCAGCCTGGTCATTCTTTGCTCAAAGGTTGCTTCGTTTTTGTCAGTCATGCGCTTTTCCGGGGGCTGAAGATTGGGCGGCCAAGAAGGGCAGCGGATCGACAGATTCGCCCTGAACGATGAGAGAAAGGTGCAAATGCGGCCCTGTGACGCGCCCCGTGGCTCCCACAAGACCGACAACCTCGCCGCGGCGCACACGCTGGCCCTCGTGGGCCCGAATTTCGGACAGGTGCAGATAGGCCGTAAACACCCCTTCGCCGTGGTTGATATACACAACCTTGCCGCCGTAATACAAATCTCCGGTCAAAACGACAAGTCCGTCGGCACAGGCTTTCACGGGCTGTCCCTGCGGGCCGCGCAGGTCAAGACCGCGATGGACGCCGCGCGGCTGACCATTGAAAACCCGTTTTAGGCCAAACAGGCTGGAAATGCCCCTGTCCGGCACGGGCCGATAGAAAGGCAGTGACCAGCAATGCTCTGCTAGGTTTGTGGCCAGGGCAGCGCGCACCTTTTCCCTATCGGCCTTGATGCGTGCAGCCTGTTCTGGTGGCGGTGTGACGTATTTCTTGTCCACGGTGAGTTTTTGCACTGGCCGCTTCTTGTCGTAAAAGGCCAGCTTGCGCACCACGGGTGCCGAAGCGGCCATGTCCGCAGCGTATTCCGGCTGGGGCATCACAGTGAGATTCTGCGCACTGTCCTTGCAATCCAGGGGCACAGGCAAAAGTATGGAAGCGCGCCACTGCGTACGGCGGGCAGCCTGGCCCTCCTTGCGCACATGACTGCCCATGTTGACCGGAGCAGCCGTGATCCGATGCTTTTTTCCCAACCACCGAAAGGTGACGGAACGCAAGGGCGTGTTGCTCATCACTGTTGCCAGAAAGGCATCTCCGCGCGCAACCCGTTTCGGCGCTTCCAGCAGCCAGGCTGCAGAAGCCTCGGTCGCAAGGGCCAACAGGCCCAGGACGCAGGCCGCCATGACTCCAAATCTGATACAATGCATCAAAATTCTCCTTCCTCCGGCCCTGACGAGCGCACCCGCCTGACCACGGTTTCCAGCGTGCCGTCGGCGAGGCGTACGTCCACGGCCATACCAGATTGCAATCCTTGCACGGAACGTAGCAATGCGCCAGCGGGTGTGTGCGCCAGGGCATAGCCGCGCTGGAGCGGCAGCAGCGGATCCACGGCGGTAAGTTGCACGTGCAAGGTTTCCAGCAGGCGATCCCGACGATCCACAAGGGTAGAGACGGCTGTCGCCAGGCATTGCCGTGCCGCGTCCAATTCTTGCGCCCGCAGGCGCAGCAGTCGCGACAGCGCCGTCTCCAGACATTGCGTCGTCATGTCCAGCCGTCCGGCGAGCAAATCCAGGCGCACCGTGTCCAAGGCCGCCTGACCTGCGGCTTCCCAGCGCAGAAATTCCGCCTCCAGGCCAGCAAACCACTGGCGGACAGCCCGATCCAGCGCACGGTGTAAAAGTTCAAGGCGTTCGGCGAGCCGGGCCTGGTGGCGTAGGGGGGAAAGCAGGTGCAAGGTTCCGTCCAGGCGCGCAAAGCGTTCCATGACACGTTCCAGGCGGCGTTGGATGCCCCGACGCAGGGCCATTGTTGCCTCGTCAATGCGCTGCATGAGTTCGGCACGCACGGGCCAGAGTAATTGGGCCGCATGCGAAGGCGTGGCAGCGCGCACATCGGCCGTCATGTCGGCCAGGGTCACGTCCACTTCATGCCCGATGCCGGCCAGTACCGGCAGGCGTGAGCGAAACACGGCCTCAGCCACGATTTCTTCGTTGAAGGCCCATAAATCTTCCAGCGAACCCCCGCCTCGGATGAGGACAATGACCTGCGCCCAGTCCTGGGCATTGGCTTCTTCCAGCGCCCGCACCAGGGCAGGAGCGGCCCCGGGGCCTTGAACCAGGGCCGGAAAGAGGCGAATGCGCGCTCCGCTGCCTCGCCCTGCGGCCAATTCCCAAAAATCGTGAATGGCCGCCCCGGAAGGAGAGGTGATCAGGGCCACACGCAGCGGGTCAAAGGGCAGGGGACGTTTGCGTTCCTGCTGGAAATAGCCCAGGGCTTCCAGCTTGCGCTTGGACGCCTCCAATGCCTGGGCCAACAGGCCCTCGCCGCCGGGCTGCACCAGCTCCACGACCAGCTGATATTGTCCACGGGCCGCATAGACAGTAACGTGCCCGGCACAGAGCATATCCTGCCCGTTGCGCAACATATCCACGGGGGAAGGGCTGCCGGGAGCGCGCACTTCCCCTGTCAGGGGGTCAAAGCCGTGACGTGCCAACTGCTGGCGCTGCCGAAACCAGACGCATTGCAACTGCGCGTCCTGATCCTTGAGACTAAAATAGATATGCCCTGATCCCGGACGCGAGAGATTGGACACCTCGCCGCGCACCCAGACAAAGGGAAATTTCGCTTCCAGAAGCCCGCGTAACTGTTCCGTGAGTTCTCGGACGCCCAATATGGCCGTTTCGCCCTGCATAATCTCAGCCCTGCTGGGCAGTCCAGCCGTCACGAACCTCCTGCGCCCAGGCGGCAAAGGCATCTTCCAGCTTGTCCACGGGCAAGGCCCCCTTGACGCCGCTGCGGCGATCCTTGCATTCCACCACGCCACGGGCAAGGCCCTTGCAGCCCACGATCAACTGTAGCGGAATGCCCAGCAAATCCGCATCTTTGAACTTGACGCCAGGCCGTTCTTCCCGATCGTCCAAGAGGACGTCCACGCCCATCTTTCGCAACAGGGCGTAGATTTCTTCGGCCTTGGCCAGCGTCTGCGCATTGCGCGGATCGAGGTTGAGCAGCACGCAGTCAAAGGGCGCCATATCTGGCGGAAAAACAATGCCCTGTTCGTCATGGTTCTGCTCAATGGCCGCAGCAGCCACACGCGATACGCCAATGCCGTAGCAGCCCATGATCATGGTCTGTTCCTGGCCATGCTCATCCAGAAATGTGGCCTGCATGGCGTCGCTGTACTTGCGGCCCAGCATGAAGACATGCCCCACCTCAATGCCGCGCGTGAGTTCCAGGCGGCCTCCGCAGCGCGGACAGGCGTCCTCAGCAGTGATCATGCGCAGATCGGCCCAGGCCGTCACGCTGGCGTCTCGGGCGAGATCCACATGCAGCCAATGGCTGTCAGCCATGTTGGCGCCGGTCACATAGTCCGTGCCAGCCTTGAGTTCATTGTCGGCATAGACAGGTATCTGCAGCCCCAGCGGCCCGGCAAAGCCCACCGGTGCCTGGGTCAGGGCCGTGACCATTTCGGCGTTGGCGAGCTGCACGTCCTGTCCGTGACACACATGCTTGAGCTTCACATCGTTGACCTGGCGATCGCCGCGAACCAAAACCGCTACAGGCTGGCCATCGACCACATAGATCATGGTCTTGATAATGGTTGTGACGGGGATGTGTAGGAAGTCCGCAACTTCTTCAACTGTATGGGCCTGCGGCGTGGCCACGCGCTCTGCCGTCGGGCAGCACCCTGATTGTGTCCCCGTTGGCTGATGGTATACTTCGGCGCGCTCCACATTGGCGGCATAGTCGCAGTCGTGGCAAAAGGCAATCATGTCTTCCCCGGCTTCGGCCAGAACCATAAACTCATGGGAAAAATTGCCGCCAATGGAGCCGGAATCCGCCTCCACGGGACGAAAGCGCAGCCCAAGGCGCTGGAAGATGCGCTTATAGGCCGCGTGACATTCCCAATAACTTTTTTCCGCTGCCTGCGCCGTGGCATCAAAGGAATAGGCGTCCTTCATGACAAATTCACGACCGCGCATGAGGCCGAAGCGCGGGCGGATTTCGTCGCGAAACTTGGTCTGAACCTGGAACAGGCGCACGGGCAACTGCCGGTAGGAACGCACTTCGCCGCGCACGAGATCGGTAACGACCTCCTCATGCGTGGGTCCAAGACAATAGTCACGCTCATTGCGATCCTTGAAGCGCAGCAATTCCCGGCCATAGTGTTCCCAGCGACCGGATTCCTTCCACAGGTCGCCTGGCTGAACCATGGGCATGAGCAGTTCCTGATAGCCTGCTGCTTGCATTTCTTCCCGGATGATGCGGCTGATTTTGTTCAGCACACGCAGGCCCAGGGGTAAATAGGTATACATGCCGCTGGTGAGTTTGCGCACCATGCCGGCGCGCAACAGGAGCTTGTGGCTGACCACCTCGGCTTCTGCCGGAGTTTCCTTGAGTGTGGGGATATAGCACTGGCTGAAACGCATGAGCCTCATTCCTTTGTCCTAAGCAGTTGTTGCAATTCTTCCATAAAGGCCGCCAACAGGGCATCCTGGCCCCTGACCGTGCGGATGACTTCGCCTTTGCGGAAAATAATGCCCTTGTCCCGACCTCCGGCCAGGCCCAGGTCGGCCTCGCGAGCCTCGCCCGGTCCGTTGACCACGCAGCCCATGACGGCCACCTTGATCTGGGCCGTGGATTCGGCAAGTCGTTCTTCCACGGCGCGCGCCAGGGCAAAAAGGTCTATTTCCGTGCGTCCGCATGTGGGGCAGGAAATAATTTCCGGCCCGCGAGTGCGCAGGCCCAGGGCGCGCAATATCTCCCAGGCCACAGTCACTTCCTCCACAGGATCCGCCGTCAAAGAGACGCGCAAGGTATCGCCTATGCCCTCATGCAGCAAAATTCCCAGGCCAACGGCTGATTTCACCGTGCCGCGCAAAAGTCCGCCGGCCTCTGTCACGCCGATATGCAGCGGATAGTCGCAGACAGCGGCCAGTTTGCGGTAGGCGGCAAGCGTATGCAGTACCGAGGACGACTTGAGGGAAATTTTGATCGCAGAAAATCCGCGCTGTTCCAGCAGGCGCACATGGCCCAGGGCGCTCTGCACCAGAGCTTCGGGGCAGGGGCCGCCGTATTTTTCCAGCAGGGGCTTTTCCACCGAGCCGGAATTGACGCCCACGCGGATCACCGCGCCGCAGGCCTTGGCCGCATCCACCACGCGCCATACGCCCTCGCGAGAACCGATATTGCCGGGATTGATGCGCAGCCCATCCACGCCGGCCTCCAGCGCAGCCAGGGCCAGACGATGGTCAAAATGGATGTCGGCCACAAGCGGCAGGCGCGTCCTGTGGCGAATGGCTCCAAGCGCTTTGGCCGCAGCCATGTCGGGCACGGCCAGACGCACGGCCTCGCAGCCGCGGGCCTCCAGCCGCGCTATCTGCGCCACGGTGGCTTCCACATTGCGCGTATCCGTATTGGTCATGCTCTGCACGGCCACGGGCGCGCCGCCGCCGATGGCCAACGTGCCGAGCCGTAGGGCGCGGGTGTTGTTCCCCATGTTTCAATCCATAGGTAAGAAATTCCTGATGCCCCGGGCACAAGGTCAGCCAGGAGCAAGTTGCCATAGGAGGCATTCATGGCTATAAGCCTTTTTCGCTCTCAAGCCAAGTGTGCGCCACAGCTCTTTTCCCGGCAAGAATTTCCCTGGAATACATTTTGCAGACTTCCCCACAGGAAGGGGACGGCGCCATTGCACGCGGTCAAAATTTCCCCCTCTCTCTCAAGTTCTTGCTCAAGATGACGATAGATTGGTATACGGGGCACTCATGGCACATGCATGCGCCTTGTCAACATCAACGGGGTAGGTATGGATATGTTGCCGCGCCTTTTTATGGCCTGTGCGCTTGTCCTGGTTTTGCTGACCGGCTGTGCGCAAAAGCAGACGGCCCTCTCGCCCGGATACACGGACGCTGTGGAAGTGAAGTTGAAAAGCCGGGAACTGGCGGATCAAATGCTGGCCACCATGCCCAATGATGCCCTTGAGGGCTTTGTGGCCATGCCCACGTCCTTTGTAGATCAGAACAATACGTCGCGCACCTCGCCCCTGGGCAGGCTCCTGGCCGAATCGCTCTTTTACGAGTTCAACCAGCGGGGTTTCCCCACCAGGGAATACCGCCTCAATGGCGCCATCTCCGTCCAGGGCGGGCGGGACGATCTGGCGCTCGCTGCCAATCAGGTCGTGAGTACCAACGGCCAAAAATGGGCTGCCCTGGTCGTGGGCACCTATTATGTGGACAAGGACGCTACCTTTATCAATGCACGCCTTGTGCGCGCCAGCGATGGTCTTGTCCTGCGCACGGGACAGCTCGTTTTGGTCAATACGCCCATCATTCAGCGCATGGCCCAGTCTGTGCCGCCCGTGATGGCGACCAGGCCCCAAAAGGCTTCCGGGGAAAGCGTGAAAAAATACAGCCCGTTCAACGGACTGTATACCCCTGCAGCCGCCATTGGCAGCGGTTCCATGAACATACGGCAGGCCCGATAGGCCGGAGGACAGTATGCTTTCCGTCGTGCAAAACCGTTTTTCAGCCGTGCTGCGGACGGCATTGCTAGCCTTGCTCGCCACGGTTCTTCCGGTTCAGGCCGACACCCTGTCGGCCTATGACGAAAGGGATGATAACATCAGCCGACAGGAATGGATATATCAGCCCTATCCCGGCACGAGCAACAGGCATAGCCTGGGCTATCTCAAACAGGCAAGAAGACTGCGTGCCGAGAGACGTTATGAACTGGCCCGCCAGCACTATCTCATGGCGCTCTCCCTCTGCACGGATCAAAGAACCTTAGACATTCTCAAAAGAGAATTGGATGGCGTGGAACTCCTTTTGCGCACCATGCGATGACCACGGGAAGTGTGCCATGAACCGACTTGTTATCACTCTCCTGGTGTTGACAGCCCTGTTCTTTCCCTTGACGGCAGCGGCCTTTCTCGGCCTGGGCGGCAATGTGCCCGAGGCGGCTGAAGATATTGCCGATCAGCTCGATGAGCAGCTCATGACGCGCTACGCCGGCGACGACTCAGGCATGACGCGTTCCCAGCGCAAAAAACTCGCTCGGGCACATATCATGATCATGGGCACCACGCCCGTCAATATCAATGATTTGGAACGAGCCTGTCCCCTGGCGCGCCAAATGATGGAAGAAATTTCCACCTACCTTATGGATAAGGGCTACCGTTTTCAGGAATTGCGCAAGGGACGGGATATTTACTTTGACAGAAAAAAGGGTGAATTCCTGCTCACCCGCGACGTGCGCAAGCTGCTCAGTACCAGGGCCAGCGGACAGGCTATCATGGCGGGTACCTATGTGATCACGCCCAAGCAGGTGCGCTTCAGCATCCGGCTCTTGCACACGCCGGGTAACGAGGTTTTGGCTATGGGCTCGGCCACAATCCCCATTACCGACGACCTGCGCCCCCTGTTGCGTGAAAAGCCCCTGGGGGCTGGCGGCTATGGCGGCGGCGACATTGTGCCGCCGGTGACCACGCCCCTGCAATGAACCTCTGATTGCCAGACCGGGCTTCGCCCCGGCATCGACAGCAAGGAAACCGCCTCCGCAAGGAGGCGGTTTTTCGTTGCGCCTCTGCCAGCCAAGCGCTGCAGCATCCTCAATGGCTATGCCTGCGGCCTAAGGCCTCCCTTCTGCTATAGGCATAACGAACAACCTGTCGCCCATCTTCCCACCTTGCCCCAAGTCCAGCGCCGCTTCCCCTCCCAAATCGTCATCAGCCAGCGAAAAAAATGTCCTCAGTAGCGACCGTGACAGACGTTTGTAATGTCCTAAAAATACAGCAAAAATACATAGATATTTGCGTCTAAAAAAGTATATGTTATAGGCAGTTTCGCTAGGCTGAATATGGTAAAAATAGCTTGAGATACCTAGGTAAAGTTTTGTTCAATGTTCTTGACATATAGGGGAAAAGCCTATATCCAAAAACATATACTTTTTTGACACAAAAAACGGTAAAATTCACCATAAGCCAATTTTTGATGCCTGTGCCGCTCCACGTTTCATGTGCGGGCAAATGCGAAAAAAAAGCGACAGAGGCCTGAGCTGCAGGAAGCCGGACAGTAGGGCGAGAGGGATGGAACAAGGGCAAGCCATAGATATTTTTCGATTTCTGGACAGGAATCGAAGCGAAGCGCCTCAAGAAGAGGAGGCGCAGCCCTGTGATTTTGTCTGGCAGGGGGATGCCTTGTATCTTCCCCAAAGCAAGGTTTTCTGGCTGGACACCATCCAGCTGTCGCCCTTGGCTGTGAAATCCTTGAAAAAAACGCATGGGGACACGCTCACCCTAGCCATGCACTTTGCCGGAAAAATTCTGGTCAAGGCAGGCGTGGACGCCGACGGCAAGTCCTTTGCCTGGTGCGGGGAAGAGTTGCTTACGGCTTCGCCCCAGGGGTATGGAACAGTTGCTTTTGATTTGCGCAGAGTTGAAGACGGCATTCTGAAAATCAGAATAAGCGCCTTGGAAGAAAGCCTCATTTATCAAGATCAGCTGCAGAATGCAGAACCAACTGCCCTTGATCCTGACAAGATACTCTACGATTTCTCATTCCCCACCTATGAGCTTTGCTGTGAGGAACCCTTATATTGCAAAGTCAGCCATGATACCTCGTTTTTCTCTTTTGAAGAGAGATGCGTTCACCTGCAGCCCAAGACCACAGCCGATTGCCTCACCTATTTCAATGCCTTCAGCGCCTGCAAATGGCAAAAGTACACTAATGTTGAACATCTCTCCGTGTACGTTGATTTCCAAGGCAAAGGCATAGCAGAAATTTTCCATTTCCATGAACATGGTCAAGAGATTTTGGCTTCCTGGAAGGTTCAGGCCGCGCAACGCACGACCTTTGTCTTGCCGCTGGGTTCTTATCCTGAAGACGGCATCTTGGGCCTGCGTCTCCATGCTGAAGAGGAAAGTACGCTCTATGGCGGCGGCTATCTCACGGACGATCCTGTGACACAGCCCGTGCGCCTGGGCATCGCCATCACCACCTTCAAGCGTGAGAAAGCCGTTACTGCGGCCATAGCGCGTTTGGGTCAGGCCATTGCTGGACATGCTTTGTACCATGACAGAATTTCTCTGACCGTTGTTGACAATGGGCAAACCCTCGAAGCCAAGGACGTGCCCAGTGCCACGCTCTTACCCAACCGCAATCTGGGTGGCACGGGCGGCTTCATGCGCGGGATGATCCACTATCAGGATGCCGGAGACTTTACCCACTGCCTGTTCATGGACGACGACGCCAGTTGCGAGGCCGGTTCCATTTTCAGAGCAATGAGCTTTTTACGCCATGCCCAAGACCCGGCAACGGCCATATGTGGTAGCATGTTGTCTGCTGATGTGCAGTTTATGCAATGGGAATGCGGGGCCTGGTTCGACAAGCGTTGTTATCCTTTGCATCATCAGTATGACCTGCGGGATATCCAAATGCTTGTACAAAACGAAATTACTCAAGAGAAGATTGAAAAGCCCATATATGGTGCCTGGTGGTTTTTTATGTTTCCACTAGCGCAAGTGCAGCAATATGTTTTTCCATTTTTCGTACGCGGTGACGACATAGAGTTTTCGTATACAAATCATTTTAGCATGATGAGTTTGAATGGTGTAGGTATATGGCAGGAAGATTTTAAATGTAAAGAATCTCCTATGACACTGTATTTAGATATTCGATCACATGTGATACACCATATTTTATTAAAAAATCTTGATCATTCAAGAAGAACAATTTTACAAATGGTTTGGAGATTTTTTAATAAATATAATAAGTCATATCAATATGATACAGCAAATGCTATAGCAACATCGTTTCATGATGTTCTTACAGGTATCAATTATTGGCTTAAAAATATGGATATGTCAAAAATTAGAAATAATTTTTCAAAGAAATATATAATT
>JAFTCE010000039.1 GCA_017454855.1 Desulfovibrio sp. | reverse complement strand
TTAAGCTCTCCATCGCCGATGATACTGCATAAGAACATGTGGGAAAGTAGGACGCTGTCAACGATTTAGTTGCCCCCCCTTGCAGCAGCAAAATAGCCGCGCACGGGGGGCTTTTTTTTGAATAAGCTGTATTCGGATATTCGATGTCGTCCCATGCTGTAGCTTTTGAGCAGGTCGGTTGACCGAATTCGGTGCAATGTTGCGCAACAAGGCACGTAAACTCGGCTGAAAGACATGGACGGCGTATGCGCACCGACAAAGCACATTGACAACGCCTCTGCTTGGACGTATTTTCATTCAATCAGAGGTATGCAATGCAAGAGTATCGTCTCTCTTTTTATGACGTTCCTCCGGACGGAGCGGACTTTTCCGTAGATGATCCTGCTATCTGGCAGGAACCCTTGCTCGAATTCCATATGGACTGCCGCGTGGACTCAGCACTCAAGGCTCAGGGGCATATTTTGCCCGTGGACAATGGTTGGCTTGTACGCGGCTCTCTGACGGGCAGAGTTGTTGTGCCCTGTAGCCGCTGCGCCGAAGACGCACTAGTTCCCATTGACGTACATTTTGAAATTTTTGCTGCAGCGAAACAGAGTGCAAGCTCTTCTGACGACGCGAACGATGGCTCATCAGACGACATGGACGCAGACGCCTATGTCGTATGGTGCAACAATGTCCCCATGCTTGATCTGACCGCGCTGTGTTGGGAGGAATTTGTACTCGCTCTGCCCGCAAATCCGCTATGCTGCACTAGTTGTAAGGGATTGTGCGCTCATTGCGGTGCCAATCTCAACCAAGGCCCATGTACATGCCGTGAAGAAGAAGGTGACCCGCGCATGGCGGCGCTTCGTGGCTTCATTGTGCATAATAACTAGACAATACCTGTTTTTTTGACTATGCAATACTGCTTGTGGACGGAGCAATGAGCCTTGTTCGCAACAATGATCATATTTCTTGCTTTCCATGTGAAAAAGGAGTTTTTTTATGGCCGTTCAGCAAAACAAAAAATCCCGTTCCCGCAAAGGCATGCGTCGATCCCATGACCGTGTGGCCGTGCCTACGGTCATCTATTGTTCCTGTGGCGAACCCACTCTGCCCCATTGCGTCTGCCCGCACTGCGGTACATACAAAGGTCGCAAGGTAGTAGCGACAGGCAACAGCAAATAGCAAACACCTCTAGCTGCATGAACGAGCGCCCCATCATAGCCGTCGACGCCATGGGGGGGGATTTTGGCCCTTCCGTGATCGTTCCCGGTGCCATAGATGCCGCAAAACGCTTTGATTTGCACGTCCAGCTTGTGGGCGATGTGCCCAAACTGGAGGCCGAGTTGGAAAAACTCGTCCTCGACGGGGTACATTACGACGTGGTGCAGGCCGATGATGTGGTATACATGAATGAAAAACCTTCGGACATCCTGCGTCGTAAAAAAAATGCCTCTATTCAGGTGGCCTGCCGTCTCGTTAAGGACGGCGCTGCCGACGCCGTGGTCAGCGCCGGACATTCTGGTGCTTCCGTGGCCTGCGGCATGTTTATTATGGGACGCTTGCCTGGCGTGGAGCGCCCTGCGCTCGCCGCTCTCCTGCCGACGGAAAAGGAGCCAGTAGTTGTTCTGGATTGCGGGGCCAATGTGGATTGCCGTCCTTACCATTTGTTTCAGTTTGGCCTCATGGGTGATGCCTTTGCCCGGGATCTTTTGGGCTACGCGTCGCCCCGCGTGAGTATCTTGAGTATCGGTGAAGAGGAAGGCAAAGGTAACAGCCAGGTCAAGGAAGCCTACGATCTTTTGAAAATGGCCCAGAATATCAATTTTGCCGGCAATGCCGAGGGACGTGATATTTTTACTGGCGACCTAGATGTGGTCGTCTGTGACGGCTTTGTGGGCAATGTGGTGGTCAAGATGAGCGAGGGCCTGGCCTCTTCGCTCATCCGCATGCTCAAGCGCGTGTTTACTTCCGGCATGCTGCCAGCCCTGGGCGGAATGCTTGCTAAAAAAGCATTCCAACGTTTTGCCGCGACCATTGATTATGCCGAGTATGGCGGCGCCCCCTTGCTGGGGCTTCAGGGGCTGTCCATTGTCTGTCACGGGCGTTCCAGCGCCAAAGCCATGACCAATGCCATCAAGATGTGCGGTGCTTTTGTGCGTAAAGGCACTAATGCGCGCCTGGCGGAAACCATTCTCGCCAATGAAGAACTCACCCGTTTTTCTCGCGCTATTTAACCCCACGGTATGTGTATGCAGAATCCATCCTGTCACATTCTCTCTTTGAGCGTCCATGTGCCAGACACGGCGCTGACCAACGATGACATAGCCAAGTTCGTGGACACTAACGACGCATGGATTCGCAGTCGCACGGGCATACGCCAGCGGCACAAGCTTGCTTCGGGCGATAATGCTTCCGATCTTGGATTTAGGGCAGCACAGGCGGCATTGAGCGATGCGGGCATCGGAGCAGATGCGTTGACGCATGTCATGGTGGCTACCTGCACACCGGACATGCTCTCTCCTTCCGTAGCTTGCCTTATTGCTGGTCGTTTAGGGGCAGAAAATGTTATGGCCTTTGACGTGGGAGCAGCCTGCTCAGGTTTTCTGTACGGTCTTTCCCTTTGCCAAGCTTTGCTCCTCCAAACCCCTGCCGCTCATATTCTCTTTGTCTGCACGGAGGCGCTTACCAGGCGCGTGAACTGGAACGACCGTTCGACCTGTGTGCTTTTTGGCGATGCGGCTACGGCCTGCCTGTTGTCTGCAAGGCATGACGCTTCGCTGGCAAGTCTTGAAGATGTCATCTGCATGAGCGATGGTGGCAAGGAGTATCTCATTCATGTGGGCGGCGGAACGAGCTGCGCCTATGAACTGGGGGAGGCCGTTGACGAACGTTTTTTCATCACTATGCACGGACGTGAAACGTACAAACATGCCGTGCGCAACATGACGCAGGTTTGCGAAGATCTGCTCGCACGTAACAATTTGACCGTTGACGACGTGCAACTTCTCGTGCCACATCAGGCCAACCTGCGCATTATTGAAGCTGTAGGTGCGCGTCTGAAAATTTCTGACGACAAGGTATTTACCAATGTGGCCCAATACGGCAACACGTCGTCTGCTTCCATCCCTCTGGCTGTGGCTGAGGCCATGAACAATGGACGCATCCGCCCTGGGGATCGCGTCCTGACAACAGCCTTTGGAGCGGGCCTGACGTGGGGGGCAGCCCTGTTGCGTTTTTAGGCATTGCGCTGCCAGAACCCTGAAACACAGCAGTTCATGGACAGGACATAGAGGCATACGCATGAGTACAGAACACCAGACACCAGATTCCGCGCAACCTACAGCCGTCGTCACGGGCGGATCGCGCGGCATAGGAAAGGCCATCGCCGTAACGCTCGCCCGAGACGGTTTTCAGATTTTTCTCACCTATGCCAGCCGTGCGGATGAGGCACACGCCGTGGTAACGCAAATACGTGATGACGGTGGTAAGGCATGGGCCTTTCCTGTCAACGTCGCCTCTAGCCAGAATGTCGCCGAGTTTTTTGCTACGGCTGTCAAGGGCAAGGTTGACCTTGCCGTGCTGGTGAACAATGCCGGTATCACCAAGGATGTGTTTCTTGTCCGTATGAAGGATGAGGACTTTGACAACATCCTTGCCGTCAACCTGCGCGGAGCCTTCTTCTGCACGCGTGAGGCCGCTAAAATCATGAGCCGGGCGCGCAAGGGGCGCATTATCAATATTTCCTCCGTCGTGGGACAATCGGGCAATGCCGGGCAAGCTAACTATGCCGCATCCAAGTCTGGCCTGCTGGGGTTTACCAAATCTTGCGCCAAGGAGTTGGCAGCCCGCCAGATAACGGTCAATGCCGTGGCCCCGGGTTTTATCGAAACAGACATGACGGCAGGACTTACGGAAGATGTGCGCGCCAGCTATATTGACAGCATTCCCCTCAAACGCATGGGGACGGTCACAGATGTGGCCGAAGCCGTGGCCTTTCTGGCTTCGGACAGGGCGGCTTACATAACCGGTCAGGTGCTGGGCGTCAACGGGGGCATGTATTGCTGATTGCGTTCCTAGGCCATAGGCGCCGGAATATATTGGGGAACGGGACGATGGGGAACAATGCCGCTTCATTGGCAGTTTATATGCACAAGTTGCACATACGGTGAACATCATTTCCTTGTGGGAGGGTATTATGTCTGAGGTTGCCGAAAAGGTAAAAAAAATCATTGTGGATCAATTGGGCGTGAGCGCCGAAGAAGTGAAGCCCGAAGCATCCTTCGTGGAAGACCTGGGAGCGGATTCTCTTGACTTGACTGAGCTGATTATGGCCATGGAAGAAGAGTTTGACATTGAAATCGCCGACGATGACGCTCAGAAAATCTTGAAGGTGCAGGACGCCGTGGCCTACATCGAGAGCAAGCAATAGTCCGGGATTTTTGTGGCACTGTAGCGGGGGGGTCGTAGCCCCCCCCCGGCAAAGGAGCAAGCATGGCCCGTCCACGCGTCGTCATTACCGGCATAAGCGGCGTAACACCGCTCGCCAATGACATGGAAACCACATGGGAAAAGCTTCTGGCAGGCGAATCAGGTATTGCGCCCATCACACTTTTTGATGCTTCCGCCTACGATTCACGCATAGCCGGAGAGGTCAAAGGCTTCAACCCTGCACAGTATGTTTCGCCAAAGCAGGCCCGCCACATGGATCGTTTTACCCAGTTTGCCATGGCCTCAGCCCAAATGCTGCTTGCAGACTCCGGCTACGAGATTACTGCGCAAAATGCCTTCGACACAGGCGTTATCCTCGGCGTGGGCTTGGGTGGTCTGCAAACTTTGGAAACATGGCACGCCAAACTGCTGTCCGCCGGTCCAAAGAAAATTTCGCCCTTCCTGATCCCCATGCTCATATCTAATATGGGGCCGGGCCAAATCTCCATTTTCACTGGAGCCAAGGGAACCAACGTGGTCACAACTTCGGCCTGCGCCTCGGCTATCCATGCCTTGGGTACGGCCTACGGCGAGATACTCCTGGGACGAGCTGCGGCTGTCATCACTGGCGGTGTCGAGGCCACGGTCACCCCGCTGGCCGTTGCCGGTTTTTCTGCCCTGAAAGCGCTTTCCACGCATTACAATGACGACCCTACGCATGCTTCGCGCCCCTTTGACGCCAAACGCGATGGTTTTGTCATCGGCGAAGGCGCCGGGCTGTTGCTGCTGGAAACCTTAGACTCGGCCATGGCACGCAATGCCAAAATTTACGCCGAGGTCGTGGGCTACGGGGCTTCAGCCGATGCCTATCACATGACGGCCCCTCGTGCGGATGGCGAAGGCATGGCGCGCGCCATGCAAAATGCTCTGCACGATGCGCAGATAGATGCGTGCGCCATTGGGCACATCAATGCCCATGCCACATCCACCATGCTTAACGACAGCACGGAGACCACAGCCATCAAGGTCGTTTTTGGCGCACATGCCCCCAAAATCAAAATTTCGGCCACCAAATCCATGACTGGGCATCTGCTCGGCGCAGCTGGGGGCATCGAATCTGTGTTTACGGTACTGGCCCTGCATGACGAAATGCTGCCGGGTAGCATTAATCTGGACAATCCCGACCCTGTCTGTGATTTGGACTACATGGCCGATGGCTCGGAGCATGTGGTCTGTGAATATGCCATGTGCAATTCTTTCGGTTTCGGCGGCACCAATGCCAGCGTGATTTTCAAAAAATGGCAGGGGTGAAAGCGCAGTTTTGCGCTGCTTGCCTGGCTTCTTTCACATTTTATCTGCCCGTCGTGTTGCGGGCAATTTCACACAAGGATTCCGCCTCATGGATGAAATTCTTCTTCAGGATCCGGAATTGGCGCGTGCCATTGCCCTGGAATCAGACCGCCAGATCAGCAAGCTGGAACTCATTGCTTCGGAAAATTTTGTTTCGCCAGCCGTACGCCAGGCGCAAGGCAGCGTACTGACCCACAAGTATGCGGAGGGCTATCCTGGCAAGCGCTATTACGGCGGTTGCGAATATGTGGACATGGCCGAAAATTTCGCTCTGGACAGAGCCAAAAAACTTTTTGGCTGTGACTATGCCAATGTGCAGCCGCATTCCGGCTCCCAGGCCAATATGGCCGCATACTTGGCCGTACTCAAGCCCGGAGACACCATTCTCGGTATGAATCTCTCCCACGGCGGCCACCTCACCCACGGCAGTCCGGTAAACTTTTCTGGGCGTCTGTTCCATATCGTGTCTTATGGCGTACAGCGAGAGACAGGACGCATTGACTATGATGAGGTCGCTGACCTGGCGCGCAAACACCATCCGCAACTTATCGTTGCCGGGGCCAGTGCGTACCCACGCCGTATTGATTTTGCCCGTTTCCGGCGCATTGCCGATGACGTGGATGCTAAGCTGATGGTCGACATGGCGCACATCGCCGGTCTCGTGGCCGTCGGCCTACACGAAAGTCCCATTCCCTTTGCCCACATCACAACGACCACCACGCACAAAACGCTGCGTGGCCCGCGGGGGGGCATGATCCTTTCCAATGCGGATCTGGGGAAGGCGTTGAACAGCCAAATTTTTCCTGGCATCCAGGGCGGCCCACTCATGCACGTCATCGCTGCCAAGGCCGTGGCTTTGGGCGAAGCCCTGCGGCCCGCCTTTACTGCCTACCAGAAGCGTATTGTCGACAATGCGGCAGCCCTTGCCAAGGTTCTCATAGATGCGGGCTATACGCTTGTTTCCGGTGGCACGGACAACCATCTTATGCTGATGGATTTGACCAGTACGCATATGACCGGAAAAGATGCTGAGCATGCTCTGGATCAGGCGGGCATTACCGTCAACAAAAATACCGTACCTTTTGAAACACGCTCACCATTTGTCACTTCTGGCATACGCCTGGGCACGGCGGCCTTGACCACGCGCGGCATGCGTGAGGACGACATACGCACTGTGGGCGGCTTCATTGTTGACGCCCTGGCTCGCCATGACGATACTGCCGCATTGGCGCAGATTCGCAGCAAGGTTGAGGAATTTGCCCGCTGCTTCCCCCTCTTCACCTGGTAACGTTCTTTTGGATATCCCAATGCAGCGCATGCCCTGGCCTGAATATTTTATGAACATCACCTATCTGGTGAGCGGACGTTCCACATGTCTTCGACGCAAGGTCGGTGCTTTGGCTGTCAAGGATAAACGCATCCTCGCCACAGGGTACAACGGCGCCCCGCAGGGCATGCCGCACTGCCTTGACGTAGGCTGTTTGCGACAGCAATTGGGTATCCCTTCCGGACAGAGGCACGAAATTTGTCGCGGCCTGCATGCGGAACAGAACGTCATTATCCAAGCAGCTATACAGGGCATACCCATTCAGGGTTCTGAGTTCTACTGCACCACGCATCCCTGCGTATCCTGTGCGAAAATGCTGATCAACTGCGGGATCAAGCATCTATACCATGTCGAATGCTATCCCGACGAACTCGCTGAACGTCTGTTGCGCGAGGCCGGCATTCGTGTGGAGCGTATGCCCTTCACCCCTCCTGTCACCAGCGCCCAAAGCGGAGAACTGCGTCATGGCTGATTTGGAATTTGCCCCCTTCATGCATGAAGCCATTTCCCTGGCTGAAAAAGGCCGATGGTTGGCCTGCCCCAATCCCACTGTGGGCGCCGTACTTGTTCGCGATAATGCGATAGTGGCCCGTGGCTGGCATCATGCCGCAGGGCAGGCACATGCGGAAGTCGAATGTCTCAAGGACGCTGCAGCGCAAGGCATTGAACCGGCGGACTGTACGCTCGTTGTCACCTTGGAACCCTGCCGTCACGAGGGCAAAACCCCTCCCTGCACATCAGCCATCGTGCAGGCCGGCATCAAACGCGTCGTCATAGGGCTTGCGGATCCCAATCCTGAGGCCGGGGGCGGCGCGGAAGTTTTGCGCGCTGCCGGCGTGGAAGTCATTGAAAACGTCTGCAGCCAAAAATGTCGCGACCTTGTGGCCGACTTTCTGGTCTGGCAGCAGTCAGACCGTCCCTTTGTTCTGCTCAAGATGGCAGCCACGCTCGACGGACGTATTGCCACGCGCAACGGAGCATCACAGTGGATTAGCTGCGAGGAATCCCGGCAAAAAACCCATGCCCTGCGTGCGGGCATCGGCCTTTGCGGCGGCGCCGTGCTGGTGGGCGGCGGCACATTCCGCACGGACAATCCACGGCTTACAGCGCGCCATGTTGCGGCTGAACGCCAACCATTGGCTTGCATCCTCACATCACGCCTACCGCAACCCGATGCGGATTTTCATCTGCTCAAGGAACGTCCACAGCAAACGGTGTTCATGGGTTCGCCAGCGGCAGCCGCATCCACAACTGCCAAAGCCTTGCGCGACATGGGTGTGCGCGTGTTGGCCCTAGAAACCGACGCCCAGGCTGGCCCCGATCTGCATTCCCTGCTGCGCGTTCTGCGTCAGGAACTGCATTGCCCTTATGTCCTCTGTGAAGGCGGCGCACGCCTTGGCTTGAGCCTGCTGGAAGCCAACATGGTAGACGCCTTTCACCTACACATGGCCCCCATGATTTTGGGAGACGCTCAGGCATTGTCCTTGTTCAGTGGTCGTACGCCATTGAGCCTTGATGAGGCTCTGCAGTTGCGCGTCAGCCATGTACACGCCTGTGGCAAGGATGTTCACGTGCGCCTGGTTCCTTCTGCAAATGGCGTTTAGGAAGTGAGACATGTTCACCGGCATTGTTCAAGGACAGGGGGAAGTGCTGACGCTACAAGGCAGTGGGGAACGGCGTTTTGTGTTGCGCCCGCTCTTCGAGATGTCCAATCTGGTGGATGGAGAATCCATTGCCGTCAACGGTGCTTGTCTTTCGGTGGAAAGCCACACTACTACGCAGTTTACTGTCTATGCCTCAGCGGAAACGCTCTCACGCACGACTCTGGCGAACCTCAAACAAGGCCACAGGGTTAATTTGGAGCGCGCCCTGGCTCTGGGAGACAGACTAGGCGGTCATCTGGTCAGTGGCCATGTGGACTGCCTAGCCACTGTACGGGCACTGCGTAACGCTGGTCAGTCCGTGTGCTGCCGCCTATCGTTCCCGGTCGCATTTAGCCCTGAGGTCATCGCCAAGGGTTCCGTTTGCTTGGACGGCATAAGCTTAACCGTCAATGCCTGTGGTTCGGATTTTCTGGAAGTAAACATCATCCCCGACACGCAAAGACGCACCACCATGAACCATTGGCGTCCAGGATGCCCCGTGAATATGGAAACCGACCTCATCGGCAAATATTTGCGCAGCCTGCTTGCGGTGCGTATGCACAACCTTCGTCCAGAGACTACCCGGACAGCCGACGGCGGTCTGAACTGCGAGTCTTTGCTGCGCAACGGTTTTCTCTGATTGCCCCTTGAAGACAGCGCATGTACTTTCATTTATTTATGCGCAATGGCGAAGGATATTTTTGGGAAACCAATGACGGCATGCCACTGGTCGAAAAACGCATGCCCGCATAAGGAGTTTGCTCCATGAACACGCCGACGACCATTATCGGCAAGCTAGATGCCAAGGGCCTCAAGGTGGCCATTGCGGCCGCGCGTTTCAACGATTTTATCGTGGAACACCTGATCAGCGGCGCATTGGATTTTTTGGAGCGCCACGGACTTGATGCAACTTATATCACGCTCGTACGTGTGCCCGGCGCTTTTGAACTTCCCCTGATCTGCCAGAAGCTTGCAGCTTCTGGCCGGTTCAACGGCGTACTGGCTCTGGGCGCCGTTATTCGGGGCGCGACGCCGCATTTCGACTATGTTTGCGCCGAAGCCAGCAAGGGTCTTGCCCAGTGCATGCTGCAATCCGGCGTCCCCATCGGTTTTGGACTTCTGACGTGCGACACCATCGAACAGGCCATAGAACGTGCAGGTTCCAAGGGAGGCAACAAAGGCGTGGAAGCAGCCAGCGCCATGCTGGAAACTATCCGTATCCTGGAGCAGTTGTAACCCATGTCCAGCCCCAAGACGGCATCTCGTCACCGATCGCGCCAGCTAGCCTTTCAAGTACTGTACGGTCTTTCCTTTTCACCGGCGCACGATTTGGACGAATTGAAAGGGATATTTTGCAGCTCGCCGGGTCAAGCTGAACTGCATGAGGACGCTGCACCCGTCGTCCCATCCGGCTTTGCTTGGGAACTTGTGGAGGGCGTTTGGAAAAGCAGCGCGCTGCTGGATGAAATTATTGAGCGCTTTTCCCGCAATTGGCGGATATCGCGCATGGGCCGTGTTGAGCTGACGCTGCTCCGACTGGCCGCTTTCGAAATGCTCTTCCGCACGGATATCCCCTCCAAAGCTACGATCAACGAAGCCTTGGAGTTGAGCCGCCAATTTGGCGAACACAAGGCCGGCATTTTTGTCAACGGTATTTTGGACGCCGTGGCCAAAGCGCTGGAAAAGGGCGATCTCATGCGGCCCGTTTTTTCTTCCACATCCAAGTAATCTGGGTGATGTTTCATGACATACGAACGCTACAATCCTCAGGCTATCGAAGAAAAATGGCAAACCCGCTGGCAGGATGAACGCACATTCGCCTGCACCCACGACCCGGACAAGCCCAAATATTATGTGCTTGAGATGTTTCCCTATCCCTCGGGCAATATCCATATGGGGCATGTGCGCAACTATGCCATTGGCGATGTCGTGGCACGCACCAAACGCATGCAGGGCTACAACGTATTGCACCCCATGGGTTGGGATGCCTTCGGCCTACCCGCCGAAAACGCGGCCATCAAAAACCGAACGCACCCCGCGCAATGGACCTATGCCAATATTGCCAACATGCGCGCCCAGCTCAAGCGCTTGGGCTATTCCTATGACTGGTCACGGGAAATTGCTACCTGCCGCCCAGAATACTATCGCTGGGAGCAGATGTTTTTCCTACGTTTGTTGGAAAAAGGCCTTGTTTACCGCAAGAAAGCGGCGCAAAACTGGTGTCCATCCTGCCACACGGTGCTGGCCAACGAACAGGTAATCGACGGTCTTTGCTGGCGTTGTGACAGTCGCGTTGAGCAAAAGGATTTGACCCAGTGGTTTCTCAAAATCACGGCCTATGGCGATGAACTGTTGCAAGATCTGACCCGCCTTGAAGGTGGCTGGCCAGATCGGGTTCTGGCCATGCAGCGCAACTGGATAGGCAAATCCATAGGCGCATCCATTGTCTTTGGCCTGGAAAAGCCCGCGCCGACGATGGCCGGACTCACTGTCTTCACGACCAGGCCGGACACGCTGTTCGGTGTTACCTTTGTCACTTTGGCGCCCGAACATCCGCTGGTGGAAACCTTGCTGGATGGATATGCCAAAGCCGACGAAGTACGTGCCTTTGTGCAACGCATCCGCAATATGGATCGCCTTGATCGCCAGTCTGACACATTGGAAAAAGAAGGCATTTTCACAGGCGCCTATGCCCTACACCCGCTCACAGGACAACGCCTGCCGCTGTGGTTGGGAAATTTCGTGCTGGCTGACTACGGCACGGGCGCTGTTATGGGCGTACCGGCACATGATCAGCGTGATTTTGAATTTGCTCGCAAGTATGACCTGCCCGTGCGCGTCGTTATCACTCCGGAACAGGAGCGGCTCGAAGGCGCAACCCTCACGGCTGCATATACCGGCGCTGGCCTGTTGGTCGATTCCGGAACATTTGACGGCCTGACCAACGAAGCCGCGAAAAAGGCCATTACCGACGAGCTTGCGCGTCAGGGCAAGGGCAAGGGTAGCACGCAGTTTCGCCTCCGGGATTGGAATATATCACGTCAACGGTATTGGGGAGCGCCTATACCTGTTATGTACTGCGAAAGATGCGGGCTTGTTCCAGAAGATGAAAAAAATCTTCCCGTGGAGCTTCCCCTAGATGTCCATGTGCGCGACGATGGCCGATCTCCCTTGCCGGAGACAAAAACATTTGTGGCCTGCACCTGCCCTCGTTGTGGCGGAAGGGCTCGGCGTGAAACAGACACCATGGATACCTTCGTGGAATCCTCTTGGTATTTCGCACGCTACGCCAGCCCGCGCCAGGAAACAGCCCCATTCGATGCAGAGGCTCTGCGCTACTGGTTGCCCGTAGATCAATACATTGGCGGCGTGGAACATGCTATCCTGCATTTGCTCTACGCCCGCTTTTTCACCAAGGTTCTCCGCGATATATCCTTCTATCCGCCCGACCTCTCTGAACCGTTCAACAATCTGCTCACCCAGGGCATGGTACTCAAGGATGGGGGCAAGATGTCCAAGTCCAAAGGCAATATTGTGGCCCCTGCGGACATGATTGCGAAATACGGGGCAGACACCGTACGCCTGTTCTGCCTCTTTGCTGCGCCCCCAGAACGCGATTTTGATTGGTCCGATTCAGGCATTGAAGGCGCGTCGCGTTTTATAGGCCGCGTGTGGCGTCTCTTTGACGAAGAGCAAGAGTACTTGCTACCGCTCAAGGCGTGTCAGTCCAGCGCTGAGGACGCTGCCACCCCAGAGGCCAGGGATGTGCGCCGCCGTGAACACCTTACGGTCAAAAAATGCGCTGAAGACATGGGCCAGCGTTTTCAGTTCAACACAGCCATCGCCGCTGTGATGGAATTGGTCAACGCCCTCTATTTGGCGCGCGAAACATTACGCGCTTCCCAAGATGGACGGCGCGTTCTCTCTTCGGCCATGGCCACGGTACTCACCTTGCTTTCGCCCGTGACGCCTCATGTGTGTGAAGAACTCTGGGAACGCTTGGGGCATACCACACCGTTGACGACCGAGTCCATGCCGCACTTTGATCTGGCAGCTACGACACAGGACATGCTTACGATAGCCCTGCAAGTCAATGGCAAGTTGCGCGGTACGACGCAGGTGCCCTCAGGAGCAGACAGAAATGCCCTGGAGCAGGCGGCCATGACGGACACGGCAGTGCAACGGCATCTTGCCGGTCGCACTGTCCGCAAAATCGTGGTTGTTCCTGACAAATTGGTCAATATCGTGGCTAGTTGATGCACCAGTGGACAAGGCATGGTGTCGATTGGGCGGAGTTGACACTTTGTGAAGGATGCAGATGCAGTGAAAGTCAAAATCGGCGAATTGGCCCGTTTGACGGGATGCCAGACGGTGACCATTAGGTATTATGAACAGGAGGGTCTGTTAGCGAAGCCGGAGCGCACAGAAGGCAATTACCGGATTTATGACGCCAAGGACGTGGAACGACTGCGCTTTATCCGCCATTGCCGTCTCATCGGTATGACATTAGCTGAAATTCGTGACATGTTGGCTTTCAGAGAAAATCCAAACATCGACTGCGAGTGGATCACGTTTCTCATGGCGAAGCACATTGAAAAAGTTGACGTGCAAATTGCGGAATTGACACATTTAAAACGTCATTTACAAGCGCTGTTGGGTTCCTGTCCTGGCGGTAAGGGGAAAGAGTGCGGCATTTTGAAAAATCTCGATAGTGTTGAAGAATGTCCGTATTGCAAAAATCTGTCTTGTGGATCACACTGAAAGACTGCCCAGAGTCCTGACCGCAGAGGGCTTCAGAATAGTGCGCAAAAAACTTGACACTACAGCGGCTGCTACTGGTGTTGATATTTACCACGTAAAACATTCCATGCCCCCTTGAGCCGTTGCAGCCCGCACCGATAGAGTCCACTTCGTGGTTCTACGGCCAACCTGTGCTGCTCTTACCCTGAAGGATAAGAGATATTTACTTGACTTACGCTGCAAAAAGACATAGAAAATTCTCTTCACAAGATATGCCGTCATGTTCGGTTCCAAGCTCATCGCATGACGTGTTTTTCAGCCTGCAAGTCTGTTGTGATTTGTAGATGTTAGGAGTCGTTATTGCATGAAAACTTTCAGCCCTACACCCAAGGACATCAACCGTCAATGGTTTCTCGTTGACGCACAGGATCAAGTCCTGGGTCGTCTGGCGAGCCAGATTGCCCACAGACTGCGCGGAAAACATAAACCTGAATTTGCCCCGCATATGGACAACGGGGATTTCATTGTTGTCATCAATTGCGAAAAAGTTAAGGTTACTGGTACGAAATTGACGAGTAAGAAGTACTATCGCCATTCCGGCTGGGTAGGGGGCTTGAAAGCGACCAATCTTGCTGATATGCTTGCTAAATCTCCTTCACATGTACTTTTTGCTGCAGTACGGGGCATGTTGCCAAAAAATCGTCTGGGACGTGCCATGCTGAAAAAGCTTAAAATTTACGCTGGCCCTGCACATCCTCACGCGGCACAAAATCCCCAGCCTTTGACATTTCCGCAGTAAGGAGCATGAAGCATGATTGAAAAATTCGAATACGGTACGGGTCGTCGCAAGACTGCAACGGCTCGTACTCGTCTCTATGCTGGTTCCGGTGGCATTACCGTGAACGGTCGTCCTTTTGAGGAATACTTCCCCCGCAAAACCTTGCAGATGATTATCCTTCAGCCCTTGGTCTTGGCCAAGTTGGACAACAAGCTGGAGGTGCGCGTCAATGTCACGGGCGGTGGTGTTGCGGGACAGGCAGAAGCGGTGCGTCATGGTATTTCACGCGCCTTATTGCTCGTAGATCCTGGTTTACGTCCTGTTCTCAAAAAGGCTGGCTTTCTGACCCGTGACGCACGCAAAAAAGAACGTAAAAAATACGGTTTACGTGCTGCGCGTGCCCGTTATCAATATTCAAAACGTTAGAGCGGTTCTCCTAACGTAGCTGCTCTAGCAATGCACGTTATGTAAGCCATAAACTAGCAAAAAAATTTTTTTCTACGCGTGTTGAATATTCAACCTAGTTCATGGATTCCTTCGCCGGATGAGGGAGTGGTGTGCTGCTTTTATCAAAAATTCCTTTTTGGTTTAAAACCTTCCCTTTAGGGAGGAAATATTCTTGACGGGCAGCGAAGCCGATGGCATCCTCTTTTATAAGCCCTTCCTTCAGGGAGGGGCAATCCGAACTGTTCCTCTCCGCAGGGTGACGGAGTCAGTGTACGGATGGAACCGATTGTAAACATGAGCATGACAAAAGCCCACAAGTAGTTTTTCAAGGGTTGGCGGGCAGAAGTGTCCGCCTTTTTTTTACAGCTAAACTGTATCGCAATGCTATGAAAAGAGATAAGGATGCCGCCCTAACGACCATAAATTATACCTATGTCCGTGCCCGTACAGATGCCACTACGGGATATTACTCTTGCATCCCGCAGGATGGACTTAATTTTGATACAGCCATCCAACGGTTGGAAGAGACACCTATGGACGAATTTTTGCACCTATATTTGCTTGACACGTTGAGCAGTCAATCGCTGGAACACTTGCGGTATCTCGCTGAAAGTTGCTATGATACGGCGACCGACAGATTCATGCGGCCCGTAGTAGCGGCTTTACTCACAGAAGCTGCTTTGTTTTTTGTGGGCGAAATGAGCGTATCAGAGGCTGCGACGCTCGTTGGCTTTCCATGTGATGCCCCACGCCGTCTTGCCCTGTATAGTCCCACAGTTCATCTTAGGGCTGCATGCCTGCCGGATCATGCTGCTGCCGTTGCTTGGAATGCACTGTTCAGAAAAAATATCTGCGAGCATCATAACCTCCCAGCACCGGAAGACGTTCACCTGCCAGATTTTTTTTCCACGCAATCTCTGGATGCGGCCCGGACGACCATAAAGCGCCAAGCCGCTGGACTGGCCCACTTCCACAAGGTCATGGCTGACCATATTGATCCTGACGTGCCTCGTCCGACAGCACAGGAAACCTTTCTCCGAGCATTGGATGCCTTGATGGAGCATGGCTTCCTTGATGGTCCGGAAATGCGACATGAGGCATCCCTTTCGCCCATTGCCTTGCTGCGCGACTGGAGGGTGGATGTGCTTGTGGAAAACAGGCGTCTGCACTATACGTTGCGCGGTAAGGCCACAGCCTATGGCCGGGGACTGTCGTTGGCGGCGGCGCGTGCCTCCTATGCCATGGAAATTGTGGAACGCGCCAGCGCCTATGTGAGCGTTGGCAGGGGCGACACTGCGGCACAGGCCGGAGAAATACTGGATCGCAAGCATCCACTGCCCTTGCGCAGGGCACGACGTTCCGAACTGCTCGCCGCAGGTTTGGCTGCTTTTGATCCAAACTGTCTTCCCTTGGAAGTGCCATACGCGGATGAAGTTGTGCATTGGCTGTCGGCTTCTGACGCTTCTGGTGACGCCATACTCGTTCCCGCTCAAGCAGTATTTCTTTTTTGCAATCTGGATGAACCTTCATTTTTTTTGTCTGGAGGTTCCAGTGGTCTGGCCTCTGGCAATAGCAAGGACGAAGCAGTTGTTTCGGCTCTTACGGAAGTTGTGGAGCGTGACGCCGAGGCTACCACGCCGTTTTCGCGGACGCAGTGTTTCACTCTCGCTAGTCGTGACAAACGCATTCAATCTCTGCTCGACGATTATGCCAACTGCGGCATCCAGATCCAATTCCAGGATTTGACAACAGAAGTAGGGATACCTGCATACAAGTGTTTTGTTCTGGGGCATAACGGTAGCATAGCCCGTGCCACTGCCGCCAATCTCAGCGGAGCAAAGGCAGCTCTGGCCGCGCTCACGGAAACACCTTGGCCCTATTCTACTGCGCAGAATAAGCCGCCGCAACCTTCTGCCAAAGGTCTGACTGGTTTGCCCGTTCGCATGCTGGAAGATTTACCGGACTATAGTCTGCCTTCGGCATCTGCCAATCGTCTGATGTTGGAAGGTGTTTTGAAAGCACAGGGGAGAACGCCGATCTATGTGGATGTAACACGGCGAGATTTAGATATTCCCGTGGTACGCGCCATTGTGCCTGGCCTTGCGTTGACGGCAGATTTTGACAGATTCTCGCGACCGGACGCACGCCTTTTTGTGCGCTACGCTAACCTTTTTCGGTAGATGCGTACGTAGGTGAAAGAAGTGCGTCATGAGCTGCTGCATCTTGGGGCAGGGGAGGACAGCATACTTGCGTCTTGACCCCTTCCCGGGCTACACTCGCTTTGAGCAGGTATCGTAGCAATTTTGCATTGGGGAGAGCATCATGGGAGAGCTTGAGGCCAGCAAAGGCTCTGCAAACGTTAAGGTTGGTTCGGATTTCATCCGTGCGCGCATCATGGAAGACAATGCTTCTGGCCGTTTTGACGGCAGAGTGCAAACACGTTTTCCACCAGAACCCAACGGTTATTTGCACCTGGGGCATGCCAAGTCCATCTGCCTCAATTTCGGCGTGGCGCGTGAATTTGGCGGACAGTGCAATTTGCGCTTTGATGATACGAATCCTGTCAAGGAAGAAAGGGAGTATGTGGAATCCATCCGTGAGGATGTCCGTTGGCTTGGCGGCGACTGGGGCGAGCGCGAATTGTATGCTTCCAATTATTTTGAACAACTGTATGCCTATGCGGAGAAACTCATCCAGATGGGCAAGGCCTATGTGGATGACCTTTCGACCGAGGAAATTCGAGAGTATCGCGGCACACTGACGCAGCCTGGACGCGAGAGTCCCTGGCGCAATCGCAGTGTGGAGGAAAATTTGAACTTGTTTCGGCGCATGCGTGCAGGCGAATTTGCCGACGGAGAAAAAGTGCTGCGTGCTAAGATAGATATGGCCTCGCCCAACGTGGTCATGCGCGATCCTACGCTGTACCGCATACGTCATGCACAGCATCACCGCACGGGCGTGGACTGGTGCATCTATCCCATGTACGACTATACCCATTGCCTTTCGGATTCCATTGAGGGGATTACGCATTCGCTCTGCACGTTGGAATTCGTTAACAATCGTGAACTCTATGACTGGGTACTAGATACCTTGGGTGTGTATCATCCGCAGCAGATTGAATTCGCACGGCTCAATGTTACCTATACGGTTCTTTCAAAGCGCAAACTTATTCAACTGGTTCGCGAAGGCCATGTCTCTGGCTGGGACGATCCGCGCATGCCTACCTTGTGCGGCATGCGCCGTCGCGGCATTCCGGCAGAGGCTGTGCGAGATTTTTGCGCACGCATTGGCCTGGCGCGGGCCGATTCCACAGTAGAGTACGCCATGCTGGAATTTTGCGTACGTGAATGGCTCAATGACCATACTCCGCGTCTCATGGCCGTGTTGGATCCCATAAAAGTCATTATCGAAAATTATCCCGAAGGCCAGGAGGAAGTTTTTGACATGCCCTGCCATCCAGAGGATGCTTCCTTCGGTAGCCGTAAGGTTCCTTTTACGCGTGAGCTGTACATTGAACGCGAAGATTTCAGAATGAACCCGCCCAAAAAATACCATCGGCTATCGCCCGGTGCAGAGGTGCGGTTGCGCTACGCCTATTTTATCACTTGCCGCGAGGCCGTGCTGGACGCGACGGGACGGATATGCGAGCTGCGCTGCACCTATGACCCGGCAAGCCGGGGTGGTCAGAGTCCGGATGGCCGTAAGGTGAAGGGAACCATTCATTGGGTTTCAGCCCAGCATGCCCTGTCCGCAGAAATACGGCTGTACAGTCAGCTTTTTGCGGTGGAAAATCCCGATGCCGCCCCTGAGGGCAAGACGTTTCTGGACAATCTGAATCCAGATTCCCTGCAAACCGTGCGTGGCCTGCTGGAACCGGCACTGGCCAGTTACGGAGTCGGCGACAGGGTGCAGTTTGAGCGTCTGGGTTACTTCTGCAAGGACAGAGACAGCACAGAGGAAACCCCCGTTTTCAACCGAACCGTCACCCTGCGTGACACATGGGCTAAGCTGGAAAAGAAGGGGGGCTAGCATCGGAAAGTCGAGTCGTTATTTTTTGTTGCGGCGCACCCACCATTCCGGATCTACGCGGCCAAACCACCAACGGTTGTGATCCGTGTGGAGTACAATCTCGGCAATGTGCCGCGCTTCAGCGCTACGCAGTCGCTGCAAGGCACTGTCCAGCCATGCGGCGGCAAAGGCATTGCCCTTGTCCAGTTCTGCCTTGAGGTTGCAGATGAGGTCAAGCTGATCCGCATCGTGGGCCAGGCGGGCTTCCAGGCTTTCCGCTGCTTCCAGCTCGTCCCACAGGGGCAGAATGTCTTCCTCAAGCCCGGTGCCCTCAAGGCTATCCTCCAGGGCCTCTCGCGCCCGGCATGTCGCGTAGCGCTGGTTCATATAGTTGAGATCGCTGGTGCGCGCCTCATGCAGGTCGTGGAATAGACAGAGGAAGGTGACCCGCGACGGATCAGCGCCGCTGAGGCGTGCGAGTACATAACCCATGACGCTGACTCGGTAGGAATGTTCCGCCACGTTTTCTTTTCCTGAACCGAGAAAGGCGTAGCCGCTGCGTGGCGTATGGCGTAGCATGCCAACCTCGTTGAAAAAATCTACGATTCTGTTCAGTTGCGTCAGTTCTTCGGCAGAGAGACAGGACTCTGCACATTGATCGTGTTGCTCAGACATGTATCCCACCTTGCGTCAAGGTTGTTGCAGGATCGCCGACGGCGAGATCGTGCCAATGGCTGGCATTTCCTCTTTTCCATAGTGGACGGCACGTAAGCCCAGGGCAATCCAGGCTTTGCGCAGTTCGCCTTTGTGTCCCCAGAGGCAGCCTTGGGCGGCCTCTGGCAGGAAGAGATCAAAGGTCTGGCCAAGGCCATGACAGTGCTTCAGTGCGCGTCGTGCAGCAAGGAGCAGACCGCGTCCCATGACGCGGCTGCCCAAAGCCGGATCCACTGGCCCATCCAGAATGGCCTGCTGCAGTCCGGACTGTGGCGCAAGGCCCATGCGGATGACGGGTACGTTTGCTGCATTGGCTGCCAGCCAGCCGTGCGCCAACGTGTTCAGCGTACGTTTTAGGGGCCAGGGAGTATATCGACCTGCGCGCCACAGTGCGGCAAGCTGTGTGCCTTCGAGTACAAGACAGGGGTAAAAGCGCAGCATGTGCGCACCGGCCTCCAGGGCTTGGGCTACATCGTCCAGAAACATGGGCGGAGTGTGCCCGGGCATGCCGGGCAAGAGCTGGACACCCAGGTGTAAGTCGGCGTTACGCACCAGGGCACAGGCATCTCGGGCGCAGGTTGGGCCATAGCCTCGTCGGGATGCAGTCAGCGCTGTGCGCGCAAAGCTCTGGATGCCAAGTTCCACCGTGTCGCAACCGGCTGAGCGCAGTCGGTGGAGGATGGCGGCGTTCAATCGGTCAGGGCGGGTGGAGCAGCGAAAGGCGGAAATCCAGCCCCGATCTAGAGCTTCCGCAGCCATGGACAGGCAGGCAGTAAGTTCTTCCTCAGGCAACGCCGTGAAAGTGCCTCCGTAAAAGGCGAGTTCTGCTGGACTTTCTTGCCGCTTTGCTCTTTGGTGCAATGTTTGGCGTGCAGCCGCAAGGAGGCCCATAATTGCGGATCCGCGATGGCCAGTTTGGATGTCCTGAGCGCAAAAAACACAGCGGACGGCACAGCCCTGAAAGGGAAGAAATATGGGGATAACAGCGCGCCGCATGGGCCTGCGCAGCCAGGCAGCGGGCAGGGGTATGCGCTCCTGGCAGGCCGAAACTTGGATTTCTGTTGCTGGGCGAGTCCAAAGTGCCACAGGGAGGGCAGGGGAGCGGCGACGCCGTGGGGGCGCAGAAGTGCTAGGCGAGACATGGGGCTGCATGGGGGAACTCACATTGTATTTCTCCATACTACAGGGGAAAACGCCGGGCGGCAAATGAAAAAAATCTTGCCCTGCCTGCCTCCTGTGTGTACCTTGCAAGGGAATGAAATGCAGAATTGCCCTTTTACCTCGGGGGAAATATGGATAAAACCCTGACGAAGGCGGATATCGTGGATTGCATCTACGAGTCCTCGTCCAAGAATCGTAGTGAAGTTAAACTTGTCGTTGAAAAACTTTTGGCAATCATGAAGAAGGCCATTAAGGAAGAGCGTGCTTTACTCATCACCGGCTTTGGCAAGTTCGAGTGCTACGACAAGGCATCCCGCAAGGGGCGAAATCCCCAAACGGAAGAAATCATCACCTTGCCTTCACGTAAAGTCACTGTTTTTCGACTTTCGCGAAAACTGCGAGATGAACTGAATCCCTGACAGGTAGGCGTGTTGTTCTTCTGATCGTCTGTCGTTCTCCTACTGCGCCATCGACCCTGCAAGCTGCCTGCACGGCAAGGGTCGCCGGAGTCGTTCATGCTTTTCAATTCCTACTCCTTTCTTTTCGTTTTCCTGCCCCTTCTCCTCATGTGCTGGCGGCTTGCAGCGGGCTATGGTACAGCTATCCTTGCCCTGGTGTTGCTGGCGTTTTCGTTCGTATTTTACGGCTTGTGGGGACTTCACTTCTTGGTTCTTATGGTGACCATGCTGGCCGTGAACTACGGCTTTGCCAGCGCTCTTGCCTCTGATCGCGCCGCAGATGCGGACTTTGGGCAGGCAGTGGACAGGCGTCATGTGTTCGGCCTGGGGCGCAAGGGCTTGCTGGGCCTGGCGCTGACGATCAATCTTCTACCCCTGCTCTGGTTCAAGTATTCCGCTTTTATTGCGCAAAACCTCGCGGCACTGCTGCACCTGCATTGGCAATTCGATGCGCCGGGCTTGCCGGTGGGTATTTCCTTTTACACCTTCATTCAAATCGCCTGGCTGGTCAGCGTGTACCGTGGGCAGGTGCGACCTCGAGGCTTGACGCGACATCTGCTCTTTTCTACTTGCTTTCCTTATGTCATTTCAGGACCCATTGTGCGCTATGAGCAAATGGGCCCGCAACTGAGCATGCTGCACTGGCCAACGATGGAAGGCATGGCAAGAGGTTTTTCCCTATTCACTGTTGGCCTGGCCAAGAAGGTGATCTTGGCCGACAGCATTGCCCTCTACGCCGATGCCGTGTTCAATGCTGCGGAAAAAGCCCTCCCCTTGAGCGGGGGGGAAGCATGGCTTGGCTCACTGTGCTACACTTTTCAACTCTATTTTGACTTTTCCGGATATACGGACATGGCCATCGGTTTGGGACTTATGCTGGGCCTGCGCCTGCCGGAAAATTTTGACTCCCCGTACAAGTCTACTGGTATCGTGGATTTCTGGCGGCGCTGGCACATCACATTGGGTTCCTGGCTGCGTGATTTCCTGTACATACCCTTGGGCGGCAACCGTCTAGGCAAGCTCCGGCAGTACCGTAATCTCTTTCTGACCATGCTTGTGGGCGGCGCGTGGCACGGGGCAGGGTGGACATTCATTGTGTGGGGTGCATTGCACGGGGCCATGCTGAGTATCAACCACTTTTTCCGTGCGCAAATAAGGAATACGCGCCTGGAGACTGTCCTGGCTGCCCTGCCTCTGCGTATGTTTTTCATTGCCTGTACCTTTTTCTGCATCAATTTGTGCTGGGTGGTATTCCGCGCTGCGAGCATGGAAGGGGCCTGGCGTATGTATCAGGCCATGTTTGTCGGCCCGTTCAATGCCGAAGGAACCGCTATGGCGGTTTCCGTGGAAGGACTGTCAGCCCTGGCTGCATTGGGAGCGAGCTGCTTGCCCAATGGCTATGTGCAGGGCTGGCAGCCATTTGCCTTGTTGCTGACAAGTTGTGTGACCGTCTGGATACTGCCCAACAGCCACGAAATTTTTTACGGACGGCGTGACGGTACGTGTCCACGCCTACATTGGCGGCCTTCCCTGGCCTGGGCCATGGGGCTTGCCGGCCTGGCCTTTGCATCCTTACTTCTGTCGTCACGGCAAGCAACCTTTTTGTACTTCCAATTTTAACAGCGTTATGAGAAGTCATGAACAGCGATTCCATGGAAAGCAAGGCACGAGGAGGAAGCAGCGAAAGCATGGCCTACGAGGAGAGTAGGGCTTGCGGCCAGTACCTCAAACGTTATTTTAGTGTGCTGGCAGGCTTGGCCTTGCTGACATGCCTGCTTGTTGCTCCCTATACGCTCTGGTGGCTGTATAGCAGCGGTGACGTGGCCGTGGAGCGCGCCGTGGCTGCCCAGCGGCAGGGGGGCTTCGTCGTCTTCGGGTCCGGTGTGTCCCAGGATTTTGTGGACTACAAGCTACAGCTCTATGCCGCCATCAAGCCGACTGTCGCCGTCGTGGGTTCTTCACGCGTCATGCAGTTCCGGAGTAGGTATTTCCGTGTTCCGTTTTGCAATGTAGGCGGAACAGCGGGTAATCTCCCTGTGCTGCGTTCCACCATTGACGCCATGCTGCGCATCCATCGTCCACAGGCCGTCATCATCGGGCTGGACTTTTGGTGGTTCATGCCCACCTGGAATGCCGACCCCTTTGCCGAGGAACCGCCCACATCCGGTTCCTATGTCTACGGCTTGGAGACGCTGAAAAAACCTTGGATCTGGTTGCTGGAAGGCAAAATTTCCCCGAAGGAGCTGTTGGCGCCCATCTTGCCTGAAAGCCTGGGGGGCTTTAGAACTGACAGATACGGCATTATGGCCCAGCAGACCAATGACGGCTTCGGCCCGGACGGCTCATGGTATTATACTGCGGAAAGTACAGGTCAGAAGCGCCCTTTTGATTATCAGTTTGCGGATACCCTCAAGCAAGTCGCTTATGGCATCAAGGCTTTCTATCGCGTGCCTCAGCGAGATGATGATAGCAACGGCGACGGCATCAGCCAGGCGCATCTGGATGCTTTTGCCGAAATATATTGCCGCCTAAAGGCCAGAAACATCCCGGTCTTCGTTTTCATAGCGCCCCTGTCGTCGCGAGTGCTTGAAGCAATGCGTGCGCAGGGACAGGGATATCCGCATTTATTCAGGCTGCGCGAAGCGCTGCAGAGCCGTGGCATCGATGTGGTTGATTTTACGGATCCGCGAACATTGGCCTCCAACGACTGTGAATTCTTTGACGGTTTTCACGGTGGAGAAGTGACCTATGCCAGACTGTTGCGGCGCATGGCTGATCGCTGGCCCGGACTCAAAACCTATGTTGCTATGGAAGCGCTCAATGAAGTCATCCATACCTGGAAAGGATATGCTCTGGTGTTTGATGAACGATTGAGTACGCGTTCCGAAATAGACTTCATGCATTTCGGCTGCCCCAAGCGCAAGCCGTAAAGGATAGCGTATGGCTTTTAGGAGAGCTGCGGCCTGTGCCTGGCTTATTTCCCTGTTTACATCCTGGAGCGTATTTCTTCTGCTGGCCAAAGTGTTGCTGACTTCCGTCTGGGCGGCAAGTCCACCCGCACCGGCGGTGCCTCAAGTTGCTCGGCCAGAGGTCAAGGCTTCGCAGAGGCCCGTTGTTCCTGCAGTCAACGTCTCCGTGCAGGCCGCACCCGTAGCGCCACAATCGCCCGTAAACCAAAATCCAGCTGGCGTTGTCTCTGCGCCCAAAGCTCCTGCAGCGCCCTCCGTGCGAGCCGCTACGCCGACCTCACAGGGCAGGGGCCGATCAACTCGCAGAGAGAAGGAGGCACAGCAGGCAACTGCCACCAAGGCTGAAAATGTGTCCAAGCCAGCGCCGTCCTCGCGTATGGACGAAGCGAATGCTGCCTATGTGGCAGGCAAGTACGCTCTGGCCGGACGTATTTGGCGTGAACTGGCCGATGCAGGAGACGGGCAGGCTATGAGCAACCTGGGCGTTCTCTATGACCTTGGACAGGGGGTGGAGGTTGACATGGGCCGCGCCCTGCACTGGTTTGCGGAAGCCGCCAAGAAAGGGAATCCTTCTGGCATGAGCAATTACGGTCGCATGTTGGAACAGGGCAGGGGGATAGCGGCCAACCCCGAGGAAGCGGCGCGTTGGTTTGACCTTGCAGCGCGGCAGGGTCAGGCCGAGGCCCAGTACAACCTTGGTATGCTTTACGAGCTGGGCCGCGGTGTGCCCAAGGATCTCAGAGCAGCTGCTGCCTGGTACAGCAGGGCAGCTACCCAGCAGCAGACCGAAGCCATGTTTCGACTGGGCCATTGCTATCGGATGGGGCTGGGCGTGACAAAAAACGCTTCCCGTGCCGTACTCTTGCTCTACGCTGCTGCCATGAACGGCGACAGAAACGCCATGAACGCACTGGAAGAAATGGCTCAAGAAGGTGGATCGCGTCCCGAAGCTGTACTTTTTGGCCAAAGGTTGGACAGCACGGATCGCACTGCCATGCGCCAGGCCCTCAAGCGCTTTGGCGTGAAGGTCGTGCGCGAGGATGACGCCCACATTTGTGACCAGTACGAGGCCGGCAAGGCTGCGCCAGGAGCGCGACGTATGGCCTTGTGTTACGGCCCGGGTTCCTCCGGCTCCTTGGGCTTTCTGGAATTAGATTACGTTGCTCCCAACAACAAGGTCGGCGCTGCCATCCTCAAGATGGTCACGGAGCGTTTCGGGCAGGCTTCAGCTGGCGAAGGCGAGGATGCGCATCTGTGGAATCTGGGTTCGGTAATCGTGGCGACACGCTTCGAGCCGACGCGAGGCATCATGAGTCTGATGTACATGGTGCCACGGGTCTATCATATGACAAGGCAAGATTGACGGTGCTTCCCCGTCAGTTCAGCAGTTTCCGGTGAACTGCGTTCTCAAAAGAGATGGACTGATGGGGAAGGTGGAAGCCCTGACCGGAAAGATGCGTCAATCCCAATGACGCTTGTCTTCAATGGGCCGGATTTGCGGTGGCAGGCTGCCGGGAGCGAGTATTTTCAACTCGGGACGCAGCTTGATCTTTTCACGGAACTGGTGCAGCAGTTCTTCTTCGCGTTTGAAGCCGCTGGTTTCCACAAAGAGCGTCATTTCATCAATACCGCCGGGATTGGTGACTTCGATCTGCCAGCGTTTGATTTCTTCAAAGCGGCTCATGACCTGTTCCACCTGATGCGGGTAGACGAACATGCCCATGATTCGGGCTGTTGTGTCCACGCGGCCCACAATGCTTCCCAGTCGCGGGCTGGTGCGACCGCATTGGCACGGGCTGCGGTCAATGTAGGAGAGATCGCCCGTAGCCAGCCGGATGAGCGGATAGGTCTTGTTGAAGGCCGTCACGACGATTTCGCCAACTTCGCCATCCTTCAGGGGGATTCCCGTGTCTGGGTGGCAGATTTCCACATAGCAGCGGTTGGCTACATGCAGACCAGTCTTGTGAAAGCATTCGTAGCCGATGCAGCCCACATCGGCAGTGCCATAGCCCTGACGCATGACCAGGTCGTATTTTTTTTCCATTTGGGAGCGCATTTTTTCCGAAAGTCGCTCGCCGGTGACAAAGGCCACCTCCAGAAAGAGATCCTTTCGCAGATTGAGACCTTTTTCCTCGGCCTTCTGGGCTAGGTGCATGAGAAAGCTCGGGGTGCCCACATAGCCGGAAACGCGCAGTTTCTGCATGATATCGAGCTGGGTAATGGCGTCTGTGGGTCCAGAGGGGATGACGGCGCAGCCAAGATTGCGTAAAGGCTCCTCAAACATGAGTCCCGCTGGAGTGAGCTGGTAGTTGAAGGTATTTTGCACGACGTCACCTGGACGGAAGCCCACCGAATAAAATGCCTCGGTATATCCCCAGTAATCTTCGCCACGGTCTTCGGGGTCGAAGATGGGGCCGGGGGAAAGAAAGATGCGTTTGAGATCGCCTATGTCTTTGGTGAGCAAGCCGCCAAGCCGCGGTCCCATGGATTGAAGAAAGATAAGTTCCTTTTTCTTCAGGATGGGGATATGCTTGATGTCGGAAAGCGTCTTGAATTTTTCTACATTAAACTGCGCACGATCGAAACGCTTCTTGACGTCTTCGGAATAGCGATAGGCATAGGAAAGGAGTTCTTTGAGTTGGATAAGGCAATATTGGCGGCGCTCACTCTCATCCAGCACTTCGCGGCGGCTGTAAATGCCTTCAGTGCGATCTTTACGTGTCATACCTGCTCCAGGCGTGGCGTCCATGCGGACGTCGTGCAAGTGTTCACAATACAACCCGTGCATGGCAGACATGGCGTCATGCACCTGCAGGGCGTACCTCTTAGGAACATCTAACATAGCTACAGCTAGGGCAAAGCGCAAGCATTTTTTTAAAAAAATAATTATTCAAGTATGTTATGCAGGTTTGGCTCTTCAGTACATGTCTTGAGATATGCGTTGACAGTTACTGTGTTTGGAGATATTAAAAGACTTTGTTACTGTCTGATTTTTTACGTCTAGAAATACAGTCTCAACATATTGGAGGAAGTGCTGTGGCTAACCATAAATCAGCGCTCGAACGGCATAAACAAAGCCTGCAACAAGCAACTCGTAACCGTGCAGCACGTTCCCGCGTGAAAAATGCGATCAAACAAGTGCGGATTGCCGTGCAAAACAATGAAAAAGACCAGGCTAACAATGCATTGGTGGTAGCTTCATCCGTACTTGCAAAAGCTGCCAGAAAAGGAGCAATACATTGGAGAAAAGCAGCACGGAAACTATCGCGTTTGGCTCGTGCCGTTAATGCGGTATAGGGCAATTGCGTACGTTGAACTCGTTTACCTGCATCCAAAATTTTTTCATCCAATATTCGGCGCGGAAACCTCGGCATTCATGCCGAGGAGGAAGCGCCGCCTCCAAAGTTTTTCCTTGATTGCCAAGTTGTGACACACTATTTTTTCCCCATATGAAGCGCATCATATCAATGTTGGGCGTTCCGTCAGCTTCAGGACTTTATCACATACAAGGCTGGTGCTGCTGGTATCCAAATGGTCTATGATAACCCTGCCTATACCTCGCAGACGTGTTCCGTATGTGGCTCTTCTTGAAATCGTTCTCAATATCGTTTTTCATGTCCCTTTTGTGCTAGGCTTGCCCACATTGACCTCAATGCAGGTCAAAACATTGCAAGTCTTGGTCGCACCGTCGTGCGGTCAACGGGTGCAGTAAGCCGTCCGAATGGAGTACTTCCCTCGAAGTGACTATAATGCTCCGCCCTTCTGGGCGGGGTTGTTTACCTATCTATCGCTTTCCAGATGCTCTTGGTCGCTTTGACGATGTTTTCTGGGGCCGATGCCGCAGGTTTGATGGCGTAGTCAAAACCGCTGGCAACGCCGTTCACGATGTCTGGCACGCCCACAATGGCCTGAAATGGATACATGAACCATATCCGGCTGGCCCATGTCAGCCACTCGCTCGTGTCGTCATCGTCGTCTGGCCCGCGTCCGGCAACCAGCTCGGGGTAGTGTCAAGATTTTTGCGCACTTTTTTGAAGCCCTCAGGGGTATGGTGTGCGAGACTTTTTTACTGCTGTTGCCGCACATGTTTTTTACGTTTTTTGGGGTGTGCTTGCGTCACGTCTGCGGCATCCGATGGCATGGGCTTGCCTTCCACCATGTCGGCCAAGGCCAGAATGGTGTTGGCGTATATGGCCGCGTGATTGTATGTCATCAGAACCTTATGCTGTTTTTCGCGCGGTAAACCTGGCCTCCATCCGTGGCGGACGAGATAATTCTCCAAACTAGCTACGGCGTCAGCCAGATCAAAAAGGTCAACACGGGCATCGCCGTTGCCATCTGCCCCGTACACGGCGATATTGGACGGCATGAACTGACACAAGCCTACGGCTCCATAAATTGAGCCGGGCAAATGTTCCGGTGGGACTTGGTCGTGGATCATGTGCTTGAGCAGGGCATATGTTTCCTTGTACGCCCAGTCAGCTCTTTTGGGCATGGTGGCCTCAAACCAGTCCGCATGGAGTTCATGCTTTGGCAAGCGCGGCAGCCATTCGACGATATCTTCTTTCCTTCGGCATATGGCCATGCTTGCCAGGGTGTAAAAGGCGTTTTCTGGAACGTCGCCCAATACCGCGCCCAAGCGTGTTTCGACAAAGAGTAGGGCCACGGCTATGGACGCAGGAACCCCGTATTTTTGTTCAGCCCATGTGAAGATGGCTGCATTTTCTGTGGCAAAACGCCTGCATGTTTTTGCGTTGGTCTCACTCAATACGCCTTTGTAATACGATGCGCGCCCCGTGCTGCGCGGCTTGGGAAAAAACTTACGCATATAGAGTTCACGTATTTTTCTGCCCATAGGGGATTGGGTGGGGGATTTGGGGAGTGTGGCCAAAAGGGCATCCACCTGTGGGCCTGCGAGACCATCGGCGGCCAGCCGTTGGCGCAAGGGCAGCCATACAGCATGGATTTTCATCGCGCGTTTGGAAGATGCGTCTTGGGCCGCAGGCTCGTTGTACAGTTGCGCTGCTGGGGGGACGGCATTGGCCGCCTGGCTCTGCTGTGCGCTAACCTGCTGGGCATTGCTGCATGCGGGCAGCATGGCGCAAAGTGAGAAGCAGCATAGTGACCAGCGCAACCAGCGTGCGAAAGCGGATGTGGGAGAAAAGATGTGAGAGATCATGTTATTGTCAATCCATGACAAGAGTGCAGCCACCTGCTTGTTGGCACAGTGGCGGGAAGGCGGAACAGACAAGAGCGTTACGCCCGTCTGAACTTGGGGACAGAAAAACGTTGCGCAAACAGTGTGGATATGGTCGGTGGCTTTGGGGGCCATGTACTCAGGGCCAGACAGTTTCCCTGCACCAGGGAACGTTCATGGCGACAACCGTCACTGTTGTTGCTGGAGTAAGGGTGATTCGTTGGACAGCACCATTTTACTGTTTTCTTTCAAGGCTGTGCGCATGGCTTCAAGCCAGCGCTGAAAAGCGTAAAACTGTGGTGCCTTGTTGTACGCCTGCGCGTAGATGCCCGCTGCCTTGGCATCGCCGCGGCCTCGCTCTATCTGCGCTGCCCGTGTAGCCTCTGCCAGGATAACGGCTTTTTGGCGATCGGCATCGGAACGGATGCGCGTGGATTCTTCATCGCCTTCAGAGCGGTATTGCTTGGCTTGCCGTTCGCGTTCGGCACGCATGCGGTCAAAGATGGCTCGCTGATTTTCTGGAGGCAAATCTGTGCGCTTGATGCGGACATCCAAAACTTCCACGCCATAGTTGTGCATCAGGGCCGAAACTTTGTCCGTTACTTCCTTCATGATGGTGGCCCTGTGCGAGGACACAACCTGGGTCAGCGTATAGGCACCCACAAGCGCCCGTAACTGCGAGTAAACCACGTCGTCCAGTCGGGCCTGAGCGCCGGGAATAGTGCGCATGGTGCGATAGAATTGCAAGGGGTCAATAATTTTCCAACGGGCGTAGTTATCAAGAACGATGGCCTTCTTATCCACGGTAAATGCCTCGCGCGAACGCGCCTCGTAATCCAGAACTCGGGCGTCAAAATAGACGACATTCTGAATGAAGGGAACCTTGAGGTGTAGGCCCGGCCCATATATGTCAGAAAGTGGGTCGCCAAGCTGCAGTACCAATGCCTTTTGCGTCTGGTGAACGGTAAAAAAACTTTGGCTTGCGGCGGCAATGGCCAGGAGGACAAAGACCGCCAGCAAGAGGGGATTCTTCGCCATTATTTTTTCTCCAGCTGCTTGGGGGATACGGGGGCTAGGCCGGGCAGCGAGATGTACGGCAGGGCGCGTGCGGCAGTGGGATTATCCATGAGAACCTTCTCTTTGGCATGGGCGAGAACATCCTCTACCGTTTCATAGTAAAGCCGTTGTTCGGTGACCTTGGGCGCCTTTTCATACTCAAGACGCAAGGCGTCAAACCGTCCTGCATCGCCCTCGGCATGACGTATGCGCGTTGTACTGTAGGCTTCGGCCTCGTTGCGCAGGGCAGCCGCCTGACCGCGCGCTCTGGGCAGCAATTCGTTGCGGTAGGCTTCGGCTTCATTGATGATGCGGCTCTTGTCCTCACGGGCGCTGGCCACGTCCTTGAAGGCATCAATAACTTCGTGCGGGGGATGGACATCCTGCAACTGTACGGCAAGCACCTGAATACCAGCGCCGTATCTGTTGAGTATTGCCTGCAGTAGCTGTGTGGCTTCGTTCTGAATTTTCAGCTTGCCGTCAGTGATGGCAGAATCTATTTGGCTGTTGCCGATGACCTCGCGCATGGCCGCCTCTGCGGCTTTGCTCACCAGGGCCGTGGGGGCACTGACGTTGAACAGATAGTCAACGGCGTCGCTGATCTTATATTGTACGCTGAATTGCACATTGACGATATTTTCATCCCCCGTCAGCATGCTCGCTTCTTCAGGGATGGTGCGTACCTGCCCTTGTTTAAAGGTAGCACTTTGTCCTACGGAACGAAAGCCAACTTCGCTGCGTAGTACTTGCGTGACCTGCGGTTTGTACACAGTTTCCACGGGTACTGGCCAGGCATAGTGCGGCCCTGGTCCTTCGGTGCGGTTATACTTGCCGAAGCGGAGTACGACGCCTTGTTCATCGGGGTTCACAATATAAATACCCGAGAGCAGCCAGAGGACAATGCCGACACCTGCCACCAAGGCCAGAACCCGGACGCCGTTGAATTGCATGCGGGGAAATTTGTCCAGGAACCCGCCGCCGCCCTTGCCACCGCTTCCACCATTGCCCCTGTCAAAGGGGATGCGTTGCGCCCTTTTGTTTTCATTGTGCCCGGCGTCATCTTGAGCAGTTTCTGGCCGCCGGGGGATAGGGGGTTGCCCTTGTTTTTGGCGTTTTTCCTGCAGCTTGTCCCAATCCCAGCTCATCAATTTTCCTTTGGCTTTTGAGGACGTTCACCATGTCCGCTGTCATGGTCGTGAAACACATGCCAATTGTGTGATTTTTGAAGAAAAGAACTACATATAACGTATAGCAAAGTCAAGGGATAGCCTGAAGCCTGTCGGTGGACAGGATGGCCTCTCGTTTGCGGACAGCATGGAATGCCTAAGGGAACCACGGTGTTTACTTGCGCATGGCAGTACAGAGGTTGGCAAGGCTTTTGAGCTGAGCGTCGTCGGGTTTCATCTTGAGTCCGTTGCGCACATGCCCCAAGGCGCGAACCGGTTCGCCCACCTCCAGCATGGCGCGGGCCATCATGGCAAAAAGGGCGTGTTCATCACGGTAATACTTGAGGGCCTCGGCAAAGCAGGCATCGGCTTCTGAGGGTTTGCCTTCTTTCAAATATTTTTTGCCGCTGTTGAAACAGCGATCGAGTTGGAGTTTGCGTTGCAGGGCAGTTTCATAATCTTCTTCATTTTCTTGTTGCAGAATGTTGCGGTACAAGGCCGCGAGTTGCAGCAAGAGGTCGCGTTCTGAACCTGGAACATAGTTCAGGGCTTTGCCAAGGGCCGCCTTGATGGCTGAAATGCTGGCAAGCGCAGAGAGCGCATTGCGAAAATCGCCGCGCAGATCGCTGGGGGCTGTTTGGCCCTCCAAATCCTTCAGCGCTCCCAACATCAAAAAAAGCGCGCGTTTCGTATCGCCACGCTGGCAGCAGGACTTTATGCGTCCAAGGTCTTCCCGTATTTTGCGTGCATTCATGACTCATTCCTTTTGTAAAGAAGAGGCTGGCTGTTCCTGCTCTTTCTGTCACATATCCGTTTTGGGTGCAAATGCCCTGGCTTGTCCGTGACGCGCCATCAGCGCCTGCACGGTCGATGCCGTCGCTTCGTCCGGTCTGAATGCCATGATATGTTCACGGAAGGCAGATTGCAACGACGCCGTTCCCTTTGTCAAATCCCGTTGAAATTCCTTGTATTCCTTTCTCTCCACCAGGCGCACATGCCCCTGCGCATCCACGTCGTCCACAGCATAGCGGCGCATGGGCTTGAGAGAGCGTAGGCCCAGCTGGTAAAAGAGTTTGTTCATAAACAGGCGGCCCATATGCAAGTTGTCCTTTATGGCCAGCTCGCGGTGCAGGCGGCGTTTGTCGATGCCGTGCAGGGCATAGGTGGAGCGTGTATCGTCATCTTCGTGGAGATTGGTAAAGTATTGCGGCCCCAGGTAGTAGTATTGGGGCAGTCCTGCCGCCAACATGCGCAGGCCGTAGTCGCCATCTTCTCCACCGTACAAGCCGTATTCTTCATTCCAGAAGCCCAGTATATCCGTAACAGCCTTGGGTATCAGGATGGCTTGTCCCGGCAAATTACCTATGCACAGTCCCAGTTCTCCGTGGGGCGTCTGCTGACAGCCAGGTGTCTTGCGCAGCATGGCCGTATCAAATGCCCCGCCCAGGTTGGACACGGGGCGTCCGTGAGCCCACAAGGCCAAAAGATCGCGCAGCCAGTGCCGTCGGATGATGGCGGTGTCATTATCGAGCTTCATATAGATGGAAGCGGGCACCAGTTCCCAGCCCACATTGACGGCGCAGGCCACGCCCATATTGCGAGGAAGCAAGAAAAGATTGTCAATCAAGCCTTCTTTGCGCAGAAGGCACAGGGTCTGCACCAGGGACTGATCGCTGCCATTGTCGACCACGGTGATGCAAAAAGGCGTTGTGCGTGAGGTCGCGGCCAAGGCCCGGATGGTCTGTTCAGTCGTGGCAGGACGGTTGAACACGGGGATGGTGACATTGCACAGCATGGACGTATCTTGCATTGCAGCTCCCGAAAATGCAGTCTTGGGCACCCTTGTTCAGAGAACCCATGCAGCGCGGGTCGTTTGACGTTGCCGATGCGACTTGGTAACGTCGCCCCTCCAAGCACAAGGAAGTATTATGGCACGCGTTCTCTATAGCATTCACGGCACAGGGCATGGTCATGCCATGCGTGGATTGACCATTGCCCGGCGGCTCAGGCAGCATGAGTTCCTCTTTGTGGCCAACGACGACGCCCCGGGGGTTCTTGAACCGGAATTCCCTGTGCGACGTGTACCCAATTTGGGGACGGTATTCAAGAACTACAAAGTAGACATGTCGGCAACGATTTGCCGCGCTGTCCCCTTGCTGCTGCACAGGCAGCGCTATATCGACGAAGCACGGCGCATCATAGATGATTTTCGGCCTGACGTGTGCATCACCGATTTGGAATATTTCGTGCCGCGCGCTGCTGAAGCTGCGGGTTTGCCGTGCCTGACTTTGGATCATCAGCATATTATCACCTGCTGCCGCCACAACCTGCCACCTTCGCTCTGGTGGGATGCCTTTGTGCAGGGTCTGACCCCGCGCTATCTGTTTCGTCCCACAGCCTACAATCTGATTATATCTTTTTACGCGCCGCCTGTTCTGCCAAAGTACACAGTGCGCATTGCCCCGCCCATCCTGCGTGACAGCGTACTGTCGCTCTCTCCCCGTGACGATGGCCATGTACTTGTCTACCAGAGCAACTCCACCCACCGTGCCTTGGTGGATTTTCTCAAGGCCGCTACCCGTAAAATGTGCTATGTGTTCGGCTATGATCGCACGGAAGGGCGGGAAGATAATGTGGTCTTCATGCGCAAGAGCGAAGAGGGCTTTCTGCGTCTCCTGGAGGGCTGCTCCTATGTGATCCAGGGCGGGGGGCACACGCTCATGGGGGAAGCCCTGCACCTGGGCAAGCCCATCCTGACCATACCTCTGAAGGCCATGGTCGAGCAACGCTTCAATGCCTTGTATATTGAACGCCTGGGCTATGGCATGCAGGCCGACATGCTTGCCCTTGCACCGGACATGCTGCGCCGTTTTGAAAGCAACCTGCCAGCCTACAAGACTGCCATTGCTGCGGGGCATTTCTGCGGCAATGAAATGGTGTTCGGCCTGGTGGATTATTTTATCCGTCATGGCAGCCTACCGCTTGCGGGCAATCCCCAGGTCAGGGAATAAGCCTACCTATGGGTTATGCACACGCAGGGCTGCGCCCAGGACAAGCAGGCCGCCAGCAATGGTCGGGATGCCAGGCTGTTCGCCAAAGAGCATCCAGGCCATCAGAATGGCGTAGACCGGTTCCAGGGAAATGACGATGGCGGCCTGCCGCGCCTTGATGGCCGTCAGGCTATTGATGTAGAGACTGTAGGCCAGCGCGGTGCAAAGAATGCCCAGGCAGCCGAACCAGAGCCAGTCCAGGGGCGGCGCAGAGGACAGGGCCGACAGGGAGCATGGCAAAAGGCAGCCGAGAATGGTCATGTTTTGCCACCAGCAGGCCATCGTCCCGGAAAGTGCGCAGGAGATGCGGCGATTGACGACGGCAACAAGCCCGTAAATGCCTGCGGACAGGATGCCCCAGAGCAAGCCCTGCACGGCGATTGCCGTGTCCGGCATGGCAATGCAGCACAGACCTGCGGCAACCATGAGCATGGTCTGCCATTCCCTTGCCCTTGGCTTTTCCCCATAGGCAATGGACTCAAAGAGCGCCGTGAATACGGGGAAACAGGCAAAGCCCAATGTGCCTATGGCTATGCCGCCCAGTTTGATCCCCTGGAAAAAGGTGACAAAATGGGCGGTGAGCAGCACGCCGCTCAGGATAAGGCCGACAATGCCGCTGGTGCGCAAGCCTTGGCAGGGCTTTTCATGCCGCCACAGGCAGAGAAGCCCTAGCGCCGTCACAGAAAAGAGCGCCCGACCGCAGACGATCGTCATGGCCGAGCTGGCGCAGAGCTGGCCGAAAATGCCCGACATGCCGAAGAGAACCGTGGCCACATGCATGCGCGTTAGAGCGGCGTTCCGAGAAAGGTGAACGTGCGGGCTTGTCATCGCGCAGCTTCCGCCCAGAGAACAGTCAACCTTTGAAACTCCGCCACGGAGATGGCCTCGGGCCGCAGCGCCGCATCCAGGCCTGAACGCCGCAAGGCTTCTGCCAGCCCCGGGATGGTGCTGCGGCGAAAGATGCCGCCTATTTGCTTCCGCCGTTGCTGAAAGCAGATACGCAAGAGCCTTCCCAGCCTGTCCGGATAGGACGGACGTTGTTCTGCGGACAGAGGCGCAAAAGACAGTACGGCTGAGTCCACCTTGGGCGGAGGGGAGAAAGCATCTGGCCCTACGAGGAATTCGATGTGCGGTCTGGAGAAACTTTGCACCCAGACGGAGAGTGCGCCGTAATGCCTTGTGCCGGGCATGGCGGCAAGGCGCTGGCCCACTTCCTTTTGCACCATAAAGACAGCGCGTTGCCAGCAAGGGGCACGGGAGAGGCTGTCCCAAATGAGCGGGGAGGCGATGTTGTAGGGCAGATTGCCAGTGATTTTCCACGGGCATTGCGGGCCTATGCGACGCCAGTCGAGGTGCAAGGCATCCATGAGTACTGCCTGCGTAGCGGCAGCGGCCAGCCGCTGGCGTTGGACGGCCCAGTAGGCGTCTTTTTCCAGCAGGAGCAGGCTGTGATGGGGTTGCGCTTCAAGGGCGCGCGTCAAGGCGCCCGAACCAGGACCGATTTCGATGATGCAGTCTTCCTGTGTAGGAAAGAGCAGGGCGGCGATGCGCGTGCAAATATCTTCCCGGCGCAAAAAATGCTGGCCAAGGCTTTTCTTGGCAGCGGGGGGATGTTTTGCCGTCAGGCAGGAGGTCACGGCTGGTCAAAGCGGTCAAAGGACATCACAAGCCCTGCCCTTCCCTGCGTGGCCGAACGCAGGGCAGTGGAGAAGCCAAAGAGCTTGCGCAGGGGGGCCGTACCGCGCACAGCCTTGCGACCATTGCCATCTTCCATGTTGTCAACCTTGCCGCTGCAGGAGGTGAATAGGCTGATGGCCGCGCCCAGAAAGTCTTCTGGCACGGTGATTTCCACACGCATGATGGGTTCCAGCGCCACCGGCGCGGCTGCAGCCAGAGCCTTGCGCAGGGCCTGTGCTGCGGCCATGCGCAAGCCAGGCACCGTGGTCAGCCCTTCCTGACGCTGTACTGCCGTCAGGGTCACGGCCACGTCTTCCACGGGAAAGCCCGTGAACTCGCCGCATTGCAGGGCGTCGCGCACACCTTCCAGGGCAGCGTCCAGAAAAACCGTGGGGAGCAGTTTGCGGGCCAGGGCGCTGTCCTTGGGCAGAAAATCGCCAGGCGCGATGCTGTTGCCGCTGCCGCGTGGCAGCGGGCGCACGTGCAGGGCGACTTTGCCCTGATGTCGTTCCTTGCCCAGTTCGCGATCGAATTCGGCTTCGGCCTCGGCTTCCCTGCGCACTGTCTCGCGCAAGACTACCTGCGGATTTCCAGCGCGTGGGCTGATGCCGTATTCACGGCGCATGCGTTCCAGCAAAACGTCCAGATGCAGCTCGCCCATGCCGGAAACCGTGCGCGTGCCTGTCTCCTCATCCATGTGTACATGGAGTGTCGGATCTTCTTCGGCATAGCGCGCCAGGGCTTCGTCCAGCACCTTGCCTTCATCGGCATTGCGGGGCTCCAGGGCCAGGGTGAGTACGGGCGCGCAGGAATCAATGCTTTCAAAGGTCAGCAGTCGCGCACGATCCGTATATGTTTCTCCCGTATGGGCAAAGCGCAGGCCAATGACGGCCACGATATCGCCGGCCTGCGCTTGGGGAATCTGCTCGCGGCGATCGGCATGCAGGCGACAGATGCGGCTTACGCGATCGTCCGTGTGACGGGAGGCGTTGCGCAGGCTGTCACCTTCCTTGATGCGACCGGCGTAGAGACGCAAGAAGGAGAGCTTGCGACCGTTTTCGATCAGTACCTTGAAAACCAGCGCCGCCGTCGGCGCCTTGGTGTCGAACGCTACGGCAATGTCCCTGCCTTGGTCGTCATGTCCAAGAGGGGAAGGCACGTCCACAGGCGAGGGCAGCCAATCGCAAACGGCATCCAGCACGGGCTGCACCCCCATGTTGCGCAGGGCAGAGCCGCAGAGTACGGGGGTGATCGTCCTGGCCAGGGTGGCGCGGCGCAGGGCTGCTTTGACATCGCATACCTGGAAGTCCCCTTCAAGATAGCGTTCCATGAACAGGTCGTCCGCATCGGCCAGCGCCTCCAGCAGCCTGTCACGCCAGGGCGCGGCCAGAGCCATTTCTTCAGCCGAGAAGCGCGACCGAATCACGGTCTGTCCCTGATCCTCAGCTGAAAACAGCAATGTTTCCTCGTTGATAAGATCCAGGATGCCACGGAATTCGGCCCCTTGCCCCAGGGGGATGACAACGGCAGCGGCATTGGCCTGTAAACGCTGGCGCATGGCCTTGAGTACGGCTTCGAAATTTGCCCCGGGCCTGTCCATCTTGTTGATGAAGGCGATCTTGGGGACGCCAAATGCTTCGGACTGGCGCCATACGGTTTCCGATTGAGGTTCCACGCCGCCCACGGCGCAGAACACTCCCACGGCCCCGTCCAGGACGCGCAGTGCGCGTTCCACTTCAATGGTGAAGTCCACATGCCCGGGCGTATCAACGAGGTTGATGGAACAGTCACGCCACTGAAAGCTCGTGCAGGCAGACATGATGGTAATGCCGCGTTCCTGCTCTTCGGGCATGTAATCCATGGTGGCCGCGCCGTCGTGTACTTCGCCCATGCGGTGGATTTTGCGGCTGTAAAAAAGCATACGCTCGGAAAGCGTGGTCTTGCCCGCGTCAATGTGGGCAATGATGCCGATATTGCGTATGCGCTGTGGCACTGGGTCGGTCATGGCCCGGCTCCTCCCTGATCTGTTAAAGCTATGCAGGAGATATTTTTGCCTCTGCGCCAACGTCTGTCAACACTGGCGGGGTGCATTTTGACGGAGACAATGTGCCTTGTGTCAGTAGTGACGCTTCGTCCCCGAAGCTGCGTACCCAGGCCATGAGTTCTGGCTCGCTGCGTGTGGTGATGTGCAGGATGACGCTGCCGTCTTCTTGCGTTTCAAGTTGCTGTTGATCCGCCCAAATGCGCTCACTCACATAGTCTGCCGCTCTGCCAGCGCGGAAGTGGATGTGATACTCCCGCGGTTCGTGCCACGGCAGGCCGAAGGTTCCATCCGCCACCTTGGGAAAGTCACCTTCATAGTATCTGTTCATGGTGGCCACGGCCTGCATTCTGTGTACTGCCAAATGCGTAAAATGCCGCACTTGGGAAAAATCTTCGCTCAACAGCGCGCCTGTGGCGTATATGGCTTGACTCATGCTGATAAAAGAATCGGGAGCAAAGCGGTGTTCCCGAACCGTAGCCTTGCCCGATGCCTTGTATTTCACGAGACACACGCGCCGTTCCTGCATGGCCCGAAGCAGCGTTTCCAGCTTGGCGTAGTGTGGCGCATAATCTATGCGTCCCTTGGTGAAAAAGGCGAAGTGTGAAGTCACTTCCGGCGAGTCCTGTTCGTGCATCATGACGGAGAGCGTGAGGATGGTGTCATCCACGCGCTTGCGGATATGTGCGGGTAAGGTCGGCGTCGCCAGATCTCGGCAGATGCTCAGATAGCGCAGTTCTTCGAACTCCAATCCCAAGGTGTTGGGTTTGTTGCTGACAATGCGATACCAGCGGCGTCGATTGTCGAGACCGCTTTCCAGACTTGTTCCAATGACCCTTTCGATATCGCTGGCCATGCGCAGGATGGTTTGCGGTGAGCAGTGGAGTTTGGCGGCCAGATCGGCCTGATAGTGTTTGTTGCTGTCCACGAGGAGCGTGCGAAAAAAACGCAGCAATTTGACGCCGGGGGAGCCGTCGGGATCCATTTTGGCGGGCATGGGCAGACCTCAAAAATTTTTTGAAATATCTTCTTTTTTCCAGATTCTGGAAATAGTATGCCCTAGGTTGTCCACGAAGGCAAGAGCGAGGGAATGCCATGTCCTACAGACATACCAAGCCTCCCCCGCAGTGGTGGGAGCTGATGCAAAAATTTTCTTCCGAGGCATTGGGCAGGTATATTTGGGAGAAATGGCAAGGGCGCTACGCTGGCGCATTGTGCAGTGAGATTATGCAGCAGCGGCGCAAGATGCAGATAAAATCAAAAAACAAGGAATACCCAATGGCACAAGCAATAGTAGAACCGGAGATTTTTCCCTATGGCAGCATGCGCAACGTTCACGACGAAAATCCATCGGCCATAGCTTTCAAGTCAGTGGAGGTGACCGGGGAGGTGCGCGGACTGCTGTTTTCGTCCACCATCAGACAGACCTACAAAAACGAAACGTCAAAGCCCCTGGAAGTCATCTATACCTTTCCCCTGGCCTGGGACACGGCCTTGCTGGGCATGAGCGCGAGCATGGACGGCAAGCACCTCCACGGTGAGATCGTGGAAAAGCACAAGGCCGAGCAAAAGTACGAAACAGCCATCCTGAGCGGAGACAGTGCCATCATGGTTGAGATGTCCGCAAAGGGCCTCTGTACGGCAAATCTTGGCAATATCAAAGCTGGGGAAACCGTCAGTGTGGAACTGCACTGCGCGCGCATGCTGCGTATGGAGCAGAACAGGGTGCGCCTGAATATCCCGACGGTGATCAGCGAGCGCTACGGGGATGCTCACGGCCCGGGGGGATTGGCGGATCATGAAACCGAGGTGGTCAGTCCTGCTGCGCACTATTCCTTTGGAGTGCATGTCACCCTGTACGGGCAGATGGCCAAGGGCAAGGTATCGTGCCCCAGTCATGGGCTGCAGGCCCAAAGTCTCCCCGACGGAGGGCTGTCCTTTGGCATTGAAGGGCCTGCGGCCCTGGATCGGGATTTTATTCTGCTCATTGAGGATGTCGTCAACGATTCCCATGCCCAGTGCGTGACAGAAGGGGAGGAAACTCTGGTCGCAGCGAGCTTTGTGCCCACCATGCCTGACGATACCGCCGCGCCCTTGGCCTGCAAAATTTTGCTGGATTGCTCCGGTTCTATGGGCGGCGAGCGCATTGAGCAGGGCATACAGGGCTTGCGCAAGGTGTGCGCCTTGTTCCGTGAAGGCGATTATGTCTCCTACACACGCTTTGGCAGTGACGTACACCAGATTTTTGGCAGCATGCTGCCCTGCACGAAACAAACCCTTGGGCAATTTTCCGAGGCCATCGACAAGACCTATGCCGATATGGGCGGTACGGAAATGGGAAGTGCGCTTGCAGCGGTTTATCAGATAGAGAGTCCGGCGGAAATGCCTGCGGGCGTACTCTTGATCACCGACGGCGATATTTGGGATGTGGAAGGCGTCATAGCCCAGGCCCGTAAGTCCGGGCAGCGTGTCTTTGCCATTGGCGTGGGCGCATCGCCTGCCGAAAGCCTCCTGCGGGAGTTGGCCGAAAAGACGGGCGGGGCCTGCGAGCTTGTGACGCCGCGCGAAAACATGGCCGATGCCATTGTGCGCATGTTTGCCCGCATGCGCCAAGGGTATTTCCATAATGTCCGCATAGACTGGCAGGGGGAAACGCTCTGGAAGACAAAAACGCCCCGCTATCTGTATCGCGGGGAAACCCTGCATTGCTTCGCACTCATGCGCGGCGGGACGCCCAGTGCGGCACCAGTGCTACATTGGCAAGCCGACGGCGGTGACTATGCGGCCATGGCCGAAGGTCTGGAGATGACAAGCACGCCCGATTTGTTCCGGCTGGCCATGATGCGGCGTCTGGAAGAAGCGAATTCCAGTAGGGAAAAGAAAGAGTTGGCGCTCAAATACAAGCTCATGAGCAAGGAGACGTCTCTGATCCTGGTCTATGAGCGGCCCGACGGGGAAAAGATCACGATGCTGCCCACGGTGCAGAAGACGCCGCAGATGCCCGCGCACAAACGAACGCCTTTCGTGCAGTTCTGTTCTGGAGTGGCGGCTTGTCTTGCGGAGCCGCTGGCCGGTATTTGCGCGAGTGCCCCGAGCAGAAAGATGGCTAGTCGCCTGGCAGAAGAACCTCTTGAAAGGGAGCTTAATCATTGTTTTTCGCCGAGGAAATTATTGTTGTCAAATCTAGACAACATTTCGGCCTGCGAGGATGACGGACTTAACGCCGTCGAAGAAGATGCCGTCGAAGAACATATTGCCGTACGGTTCAGAACCTTTGTCGCCCAATACGCCGACAAGATGTCTTCCTTGTCATCCGTGCAGGATGTTCAGGCCCTTGTGCAAAAGGGCGGCCTCATGGACGACGTGCAGAACAAGCTGACGGAAATCCAAGCTGGAACCAACCGGAGTATGGAAGAGCTTTGGAGTATCTTCGTCCTTTGGTTGATTGAGCGCCATACTCTGAAGGTGGACAGGCACAGCCTGCGCAACATTCGTTTTGGAATACGCAACATATCCACGAAGGAAATTGTCACAGTTAAAGCCTTGCTTGATGATTGGACAAGGCCCTAGAGCCGGGGCGGTGGCCGACCTGGCACGCCGCTAGAGTGCAGGCCGTGCCGCCGCCAAGCGCCGCTTCTGAACGTGGCCTGAAAATTCCCAGGGGAGTAGTATGCAGGTAAAAGAAATTCATGGACAGTTTGCGGACGCCCTTGTGTACACGGTAGACAACCCCAATGTGGCCATAGACGAGTATGCCGTGGCTCAGATTCGGCAGATATGCGATTGCCCGGCAATGGAAGGCAACAGAATACGGGTCATGCCGGATGTCCATCCCGGCAATGGCTGCGTCATTGGACTGACAATGACGCTGGTTTCGGACAAGGTCATGCCCAATCTCGTGGGCGTGGACATCGGCTGTGGCGTGTCCATACTGCGTCTTGAGCGATTTTCGCCCGAGTTCCCAAGGCTGGACAGGCTTATTGCCGAAAAAGTGCCCTCCGGCTTTGCCATCCACGAGAGACCTGTGGACTGCGGGGAGCTGGAAGACCTCTGCTGTCTGAAGCACGTTCAGGTTGACAAGGCCAGGAAAAGCTTTGGTACCTTGGGCGGAGGCAATCATTTTGTGGAGATCGCCTGCGGCGGCGATGGCGCGCATTACCTGATCATCCACACGGGCAGCAGGCATTTGGGCAAGGAAGTCTGCGAATGCTATCTCCGGCAGGGGCGTCGCACGGATGTTCCCTATGAACTCACCTGGCTTGAAGGCGACTTGCGCGAGCAATACCTGCACGACATGCGTATGGTGCAGCAGTTCGCCTCGGACAATCGGGAGCGCATTGCCAGGGTCATCCTCAGGGGTATGAAGTGGGAGGCCGTGACAGCGTGGGAGTGTGCGCACAATTACATTGATTTTTCGGGCAGCACACCGATCTTGCGCAAAGGCTCCATATCGGCAGCCCTTGGAGAGCGCGTCATCATCCCCGTCAACATGCGCGATGGCTCCATCGTGGGCCTTGGCAAGGGCAATCCGGAATGGAATTGGTCTGCGCCGCACGGTTCCGGGCGGATCAGCACGCGCACCCAAACGCGCGAGCAGCACACCCTGACCGAGTTCAAAAAAGCCATGCAGGGCATACACGCAAGCTGCATCTCCAAAAATACTTTGGATGAAGCCCCTTTTGCCTATAGAACCAGGGAGGATTTGGCCGCATCGCTGGGAGATTGCGTGGACATTACGGATATTTTGCGGCCAGTGTACAATTTTAAGGCCGGGAGCCAGAAGTGATGTTGCTGCAAATCACATCGGGACAGGGTCCTGAAGAATGCAAAATTGCCGTGCGTCTCTTGAGTGCGGCCCTGGTGAAAGAATTTCCTGGCACGCGCATTGTGGACGTGCATCATGCCTATGCCTCGGCTCTGCTGGAGGGGCCGACCGGACTGGCCGACGTCTGCGGCACTGTCTGCTGGATGTGCAAAAGCCCGCTGCGTCCCCACCATAAGCGCAAGAATTGGTTTATCCATGTGAGCGTTGTGCCGGAGCTGGAGGAGATTGCCCAGGACAGCGCTGTGGAAGTAAGCGTTTTTCGCAGCGGCGGCCCCGGGGGGCAAAATGTCAACAAGGTGGAGACGGCTGTCCGCGTCGTACACAAGGCAACGGGCATTGCGGTTGTCTGTTCCGATGAGCGCAGCCAGAAGCAGAACAAGGAACGCGCCCTGGCCCGCCTGCGGGCACGGCTTGCCGCCCTGCAGGCGGCAGAAAACGCCCGGCAGAAGGACGCCGCCTGGCAGGAACATCAGAAAGTGGTTCGGGGCAATGCCGTCAGAACCTATGTCGGCATGGATTTCGTTCTGGAAAGGTTGACAGACAGGGAAATCCAGGCCAGTACTCGAAAAGGTTGAATGCATGCCTTGAGCTTGAACGATGCCGGAGGGATGGGAACATGGGAAAAATCATGCTGCTGCTTGCCTTTGCCGCGCTCTTTGTGGATGCGCAGCATCTTCAGGCAGCAGAGCAATTGCAGAACATCACTTCTGCGCAGGAAGTGAAGGTGCAACGTCGGCCTGTCGTTGTCCTGCGTGATGGCACAATCTATGAGGCAGCGCTGCCCAGGGGCTTTGTGACCAGAGAAGACGGCGCCCTGCTGCTGCCCGATGGCGTCGTCATCCAACCCGATGGGCAGTATGTCCTGCCTTCCGGTATACCTGCCTGGCAATACTCGCGTCGTGAGGACGGAAGTGTGCTGACGCCCTATGGAATCGTGCGCTTTGCGGAACAATCGGACAGGCAGGAAGCGACGAAGCCCGATGGCCAGGCCGAGCGCCATACTCCAGGAGAAGCACCCGACGATGCCCTGCGCGGTAATCAGGAGGCGATCGAGGGCGCGATTGTCCCCCGGCACGCTGAAAGCACACGATCCGACACGCAGGCGGCAAAGCCGCAGGCCGTTGCGCCCGAGGTGGTGCGACCTGGGCCGCAGGTGGCGACGCCTGCGCAGCCAGCAGAACCAAGGGCGGTGGAGCTGTGGGAACTGCTGCCCATGACGCCGGTTCCTCGGGCGCAACAGGAGGCGCGCCAGGGCCGCTCTGTGGCAGAAGTGGCAAAAAAAGAGCCGGAGCGGAAAGAAGTACAGGTGAAAGAAAAGAAAGATCAGGCAGAGAAGAAGGAGCAGCCCAAGGCGCCGCCTGCAGTCAAAAAAGGGGAAAACGTGCAAATACCTCCTGCAGCGTCGGCCAAGAAGGATCTTTCCTTTCTTGACGGCTGCTGGCGTTCTGACCCCGTTACAGGCGGTACCTGGAACAATGCCAGGATTCCCCCCACAACTGCTGTGGCAGAAATGTGTTTTGACAAGCGCGGCAAGGGCCGCATCCACGTCATCGACGGCAATCTGGTGTGTCGCGGCGGGGCTTCAGCCAGCTTCCGGGGCAAGAATCTTGTCATTGAAAGCGACAATGCAAAATGCCCCCCCAATCCCAAAAACATTGAAATGTATACCTTGCGCCATTGGAAATGCAGCGGCAGCGGGAAGGCGACACAGTGCTTCCTTTTGTCTATTAATCCTCAAGGAAAACATGAAGTCAAAGTATACAGGACGCATTTGCGCCGGAAATAAACAGGAAATGCCTCTTGAAGCCAGTAGATGGCATGGATATTGCTAAAATTTTTGTTGCAATGTTCTCGTACACGGCATGCGCTCATCGTCACGGGAGGTGGACTATGCAGCGTTTCCCATCGGCATCGTTGGTCGTACTTGTCCTTGCCTTGCTGACAACCGGCTGCGCCAGCCATTATGGCGCGCAGCAGACAGCGGTAAACTATTATCCGCAATGTTACCGCCCCATCCAGGATCTGCGCAGTCATGAACACGATGTGGCCAAGGGGACGGCTACCGGCGTAACCTTAGGAACCCTTGGCGGCGCGGCTTTGGGTTTTCTGCTTAGCGGCGGCAGATGGCAAGGCGCCGTGGCCGGAGCCGCCACGGGCGCTGTGGCCGGCGGTCTGACCGGCGGTATGCATGCCTCAAGGCAAAAGGAAATCGATGAAAACAAGCGCCTGGCAGCCTATCTGCAAGATATCGAAGGGGACATTTCCGATCTCGATATCGTGAGCGCCTCGGCGAAAACGTCCCTGCAGTGCTATGATCAGCAGTTTGCCTCCCTGCTGGCCGCCATCAAGTCCAAGGCAATCTCGCGCGACGAGGCGCAGAGGCGATTTGCGGAAATTTCCTCGGGCCGCGAGGAAGCCATAGCCCTCATGGGCGATGCCGTTACCCGTGGCCGTGACCTGGAGCAGCAGTACGAGGCGGCCTTTGTCCAAGAAGAACGCGCTCTCAATGCCAAGCCCCGGCAAGCTCGGCACCGCACCAGGAACAGCACGTTGCACACGGCCAAGCAGCAGCGCAAGGTGTTGCAGACCAAGGTAGGTGATCTTTCCAAGGAAAAGTCCGCTGCAGAGCAGGAGACCTCAGCCCATGGCGAAGCCTACCGCCGCGCTTGTGAGGATTATGAAGACTCCAAGGTATAATCTGTCCGATGCAGGCGGCGCACCAGGGGCAAGGTGCGCCGTCATTGTCTCGGGCATCGTTCGGCCAGAGTGTTAGAACGTGTAGATGAACAGTTCCCTGCGGGCACGCGTTGCGGCCACATAGCGCAGGGATTTTTCCCGTTCCAGGCGCAGGGCATCGTCAATTTGGGCCTTGCTTTCATGGATCAGCATGAAGACCATATCGAATTCCAGTCCCTTGATCCTGTGTATGGTCGCCACACGTACCTTGTCATTGTCCACATAATCGTGATTGTCCCGCGTCAGCACATAGGCGCCCAGGCCCACGGACTCCAGCCTTGCGGCAATGTCCTGGACGCCCTCGTTGGTCTGGGCCGTGACGCAGATATTGCGGCGGTATTCTGGAGCCGCGCCAGCAATTTCCTCGATCTTGGCAATCATGGCAGCAATGGCCTTGGCACTGCTTGGAAAGTTCGTCTTTTGCGGGATGGCACCGTGCATGAGGGAAACATCTTTGGAAACGTCGTCATCCTGCCCGTCCAAATCGTCGGCAATGCCCGTCTGCAGAAACTCTATGGCCGTTTTGCGTATTTCATCGGTCGTGCGGTAATTGATGCGCAATTTTTTGGATCTGCCGATGATTTTTATGCCGCAGCTGGAGAGGGTTATGGCTTGCCCATAGATGCGCTGATGGGCGTCGCCGACCAGAAAGAGGTCGTTTTCCTGCTCTGGAACCAGGGCGCGCAGTAGGCGCAGGGCCTGCGCGCTCATGTCCTGTGTTTCGTCCACGATGACATGGGCGTAGAGGCGCATGTCGTTGCTTTTGATGAGTTCGCGGGCTTCACGCATGGCGTCGGCTGGCTGGCGCTGTTTGCGCTCATTGAGGAGGATGCGGAATTCCTCGAAGACCGGCCACAATTCTTTGCGCATCTTGCGCGACAGGGCCTGTCTGCGGCCCTTGCGTGAGGCCGTGAAGTAATCTTGCAGGGTCATGAGTTCCTGAGGCTGGATGACGCGTTCCCATTCCTCGCGGAAGAAGGACGGCGGGAAGTTTTTGGCAGCAGCGTCGGGAGGGAGCATGGATATGGCTGTTTCCCAGGTTTTTTCGCTGTCCTTGTTGGAGAAAACAATTTCATATTCGTAGGAATTGCGCTGCGGGAATTTGTAGACCCAGTCGTCGAGGTTGGTGATTTCTATCTTGGACAGGTCTTCCGGCGTGCAGATGGCGGTCAGTTGCCGCTCCAGATCCCTGGCGAGATTGTGGGTGAAGGTCGTAAAAAAAATTTTTTCATCCCCCGTACAGCGGTTGCGAGCCAGCCATTTTGCCCTGTGCAGGGCCGCTACGGTTTTGCCCGTGCCGGCGCCACCCAGGATGCGGGCAGCTCCGCTCCAGTCCCGTTCCACAATGCTTCGCTGTGAGGGGTGCAGAAAGACGCGCCATTTTTCCAGGGGCGCATGCATCATTTCGCTCAATTCCGTCTCTTCGGGATTGACAAAGAAATTCTGGCGTGAATAGGGGTTGTTCAGGGCCTGGATCATGGCCGCGTCCTCCCTACTGGACGCAGCCTGGGGCTGTGCGTCCTTGATGCCTTCCTGATACAATTCCAGGACATCGGCCAGCGCTTCGCCGGCTTCCAGAAAGGACAGGGCCTCATAACTGGCCGGAGACACATAGTCGCGCAGGGCTTGCAGGTCTTGCGCAGAGCGCAGGCAGCGCACTTGGGCATGCAGGGGCTCGGCAATGCCCAGGGCCGTCAGATCCTCTGAGCGCAGGTCGGCCCAGACATTGGGGGCCGGGGCATCTGCGGCCTTGGGCCTTTCTTCGTAGAATTCTTCGGCAACGACGATGTGCAGGCCACCGGTCATGGGATCAATTTCACAGCGGCGCTTGCGTGCCCAGGCGTACGCGTCGTCGTGCCTGTCCACCCAGAGCAGCATGAAGAGGTTGTTGGATTCCGGTTTGAGCAGGATGCAGCGGATGGAATCGTCAATGCGTACGGAACGGAAACGCTTGTCCCGTGCGTTGTAGAGTTTTTCATAATTGAAGCCCGTGCGCGTGGGATTTTCCCGAAATTTGGCCACAAAGGCCATGACCTTGCCTTGTTCCTGCCTGGGCAGGGCGGCGAAGGCCGTGAAGAAATCTGCGGACACAGCAATAGTCACAGGGGTTGCGTGCATGGTTCACCATCCAAAAGGTTGCGCAGGGTAGCAAGCAAGGTGGCTTCGCCCAGCAAGAACACGCGCCAGCCGCGCTCTCGCGCTGCCGAGAGCAGCGCCTTGTCTTCTGACGTGAGTACGCCGATCTTGCAGTGGGGCCAAGCCATTTCCATCTCACCCACCACACGACC
>JAFTCE010000038.1 GCA_017454855.1 Desulfovibrio sp. | reverse complement strand
TGGGCATTGCAGATGATTGCGCTCTCGGCGGATTGGCGAAAAATTTCCGTCAGCTCCACCACCGGCACGACGCCCGAGTGGATGATGTCCGCCAGAACATTGCCCGGCCCCACCGAGGGGAGCTGATGGACGTCGCCCACGAGAAGCAGGGTCGTCCCCAGGGGCACGGCCTTGAGCAAATGGTAGAAGAGCAGGGTATCCATCATGGACGCTTCGTCAACCACGAGCAGGCCGCAGGCCAAGGGAGCGTCTTCATTGCGCCCGAAGGCATCTTCCATGGGGCTGTATTCCAGGAGACGGTGTATTGTCTGGGCCTCGCTGGCGCAGGTTTCGGCCATGCGCTTGGCAGCGCGGCCCGTGGGCGCCGCCAGCAGGACGCGGGCGTGCATTTCCTTGAACAGGCCAATGATGGCTTTGATGATCGTGGTTTTTCCCGTGCCTGGGCCACCGGTAAGCACCATGACCTTGCTGCTGGCCACCGTGCGGATGGCCTTGATTTGTTCGGGCGCCAAGGTGATGTCCACGCTGGCCAAAATTTTGTCAACCAGGGCAGCGGCATTGGGCACGACGATGCCCTTGGGGGAATGGAGAATTCTTTGCAGATAATAGGCGATTTTGGACTCGCAATGGTAGTAGCGGCGCAGGTAAACGCCCGCTTCGCCCTCGGCCTCGGGCATGTCCATGACCTCTAGCACCAAGCGTTCTTCGGCTTCTAGGCTGTCCAGGGCCTCGCCGACCAGACTTTCATCCACGTCCAATTGTTTGCAGACGGCAGCCACAAGACTGTCTTCGGGCAGATAGACATGCCCCTCTTCTGCGGCCCTTTGCAAAACATAGAGCGTGCCTGCCTGGATACGCAGGGGGCTGTCGTGGGCAAAGCCCAGCTTGCTGGCAGCGGCGTCAGCCGTGACAAAGCCGATACCGCGAATATCCATGGCCAGGCGGTAGGGATTCTCGCGCACCACGGCCAGAGCGTCCGCACCATAGGCGCGGTAGATGCGTACTGCATAGGCTGGCGTGATGCCGTGTGGCTGCAGAAAGAGGAGCAGGTCGCGCATGCCCCGGTGTTCGCTCCAGGAAGCGCTGATGCGTTCCAGACTTTTTTTGCCTATGCCGCGCACCTTGAGCAGCCTTTGTGGCTCTTCGTCCAGCACGCGGATGGTGTCCTCGCCAAAGACCTGCACAATGCGTCCGGCCATTTCCGCGCCAACGCCCTTGATGAGTCCCGAGGCGAGATAGAGGCGTATGCCCTCGCAGGTGGCCGGCATGATTTCTTCGACCGTATCAAATTGTATCTGGCGGCCAAAACGCGCATTGTTCACCCAGCGCCCCTTGACGCGCAGATGGACGCCGACCTGGGGGTTGACCATATGCCCCACGCAGGCAAGGGGGTCGCGCTGGCGCGTTCCTTTGGTTTTTTCGTCCTTGTCAGGCACCAGGCGGAGTACCGTGTAGCCATTGCCTTCATTGTGAAAGACAATGCGCTCCACTGTACCGTCCACTTCCACGGGATCGGGATTGTGCAACAGGGGTAAATCAGGCATGGCCTTAGGGGCTTGTAAAGCGGCGCTGGAGGAGGAGGGCGTCGGCAAGGGTGAGGGCCGTCATGGCTTCCAGTACGGGCACAATGCGCGGAATGGCGGAAAGGTCATGCCGTCCGCCCACCTGCACGGTGGCGGCGTGACCTTCCCTGTCCACGGTCTTTTGGCTTTGGGCAATGGAGGCAATGGGTTTGACGGCGGCGTGCAGGACAATGTCCTGACCGCTGGAAATGCCGCCCAGAATGCCACCAGCGTGGTTGGAGGCAAAGACCGCTTGGCCTGGCCTGGGGGGATTGGTCGGGAGCAGGGGGTCGTTGTTGGCCGATCCGCGCAGGCGGGCTGCGCCAAAGCCCTCACCCACCGAAAAGCCCTTCACAGCGCCCACGCTCATAATGGCGTGGGCCAGCACGGCATCCAGCTTGTCAAAAACGGGTTCGCCCAGGCCGGTCGGAACCTGACGGGCTTCAATGCGCACCACGCCGCCCAAAGTTTCCCCGGCTGTGCGGGCCTCGGCCACGGCGGCATCCCACAAGGGGGGCAGGCTGTCGTGGGCAGCGCAGTACGGACGGGTACGCGCTCCTTCCAGGTCGGGCCAAAGGTCTGCAGCCAGCCCCAGGCCGCCCAGCTCCACGCAGGCCGCGAGGACATGTGTGCCCAAAGGTTCCAGAATCTTGCGTGCGATGACGCCGGCCGCCACCCTGGCTGCGGTTTCTCGACCGGAAGAACGTCCGCCACCACGATGATCGCGGATGCCCTGAAATTTTTTGAAAAAGCCCCAGTCGGCATGGCCAGGTCGAAAGACGTCGGCCAGATTGCCGTAGTCGCTGGAGCGGTGATCTTCGTTGGCGAAAACAAAGGCTATGGGTGTGCCCGTGGTGACACCTTCAAAGACGCCGGAAAGGATGTGTACCGTGTCGGATTCTCGGCGCGAGGTGGCGGTGGGGCCGTGACCGGGTTTCCTGCGATCAAGTTCTATTTGCATGTCGGACGCATTGAGGGGAATGCCCGGCGGACAGCCGTCCACGATACCGCCCAGGCCAGGGCCGTGGGATTCGCCAAAGGTGGTCAACCGCAAGATGCGGCCAAAGGAATTTCCAGCCATGACAACCTCGCTTGAGAACCTGTTCAAACCCGCCTATTCGGCGACCTCGACAATATTGATTTCATTATACAGAGGCTGCACCTTGCCGATGCGCACGTTCACTGCCATGCCTGGCTGCGCTCTTTCCGAGAACATGCGCCGCCGACCGCGCAGGAAGATACCTTGTTCTGGCAAGGAGACGGAAACGTAGGAATCATTTTCTTCGGTAATGACCCCGGGCCACCATATTTTGTCCCCCTGCTGCCGGAAGTACAGGAGCTTCCAGTAGCGCGGACGAAAACGCTGCACTTGCCCCGCAGCCTCCAGAACCGGCCTGAGGGCCATGAGCCGTGCTTCCAATTCCTGTCCGCTCCAGCGCGGCCTTCCCTGCCTGAGCATGTGGACGATTTGGGCCTCGTTGAGCAAATCGGCGTAGCGCCGCAGGGGCGACGTCACCGGGCTGTAGCGTGCCAGGCCCAGGGCCGCATGCGGCCTGGCCTGTACCTCCAGGCTTGAAGGCGTCATAGCGCGCATGATGCGCGCCATGTCTTGCGGCGCTGTCCAGACGCCGGCATATTCCCTGGGCAGGATCACGTCCTGCACACGGTGTATGAGGGCGCACTGCCGATCCGCTGCCCATTGGGCCACGGCGGCGCTGGCCAGGATCATCAGCTCCGCTACGAGCATCTGGGCATCTGGGGCGGCATGCGCCGGGGTCATGCTCACGCGGACATCTTCGCCTTGCCCGGAGAGAACAATCACTGGCTCGGGCCTGTCCATGACCGCAGCGCCTGCCCTGATGCGTGCGCTTTGACGGCAGCGGGCCAGGGCCATGGCCAGGCGCAACTGCTGACAAAAGGCCGTGGCCCTGTTCTCTGGCAGGGCCGTAGCGGGTGCGTCCAACACGGCCTGGCAATCCTCATAGGTGAGGTTGGCGTTCAGTCTTGCCTGGACAAGGGACAGCTCGCAGTTCCCTACTGTCCCGTCCGCGCTCACTGCCACGGTCACGGCCAGGGCAGGGCGCGGCTGATCCGCCAAGAGGGAAAAAGCTTGCGTCCCCAGCTGCTCGGGCAGCATGTGGCAGTCCCCTTCGGGCAGATAAATGCTTGTCCCCCGATTGTTTACGGCCTTGTCCAAGGGGCTGTCAAAGGGCCAGTTCAGAGCCGGGCAGGCCAGGACGACGCTGACAATCCAGCCGTCACCGTCTTGTTCAATGCTAAAGGCATCGTCCACATCGTGGGTACTCGCACTGTCAATGCTGATGCAGGGCTGCGGACAAGGATTCGCAACCACGTCAGAAGCTGCCTTGGCCAAGTCCGCCACAACAGGCGCGAAAGGAAGCCACCAGCTGTCCCCGGCGGCATAGTCCGCACGATCCAGCCAGAAATTGTAGTGCGGCGGCAACTTGCCCCAGGCCATGAGCAGTTGCACGGGCAGGTGAGGCACGTCCGGCAGGCCCTTGCTCAGGGAGCGCCAGAGGCTTTCGTTTTCTTGCGTATCGGGATCGATCATGCGCGCGCGGAGCATGCTTTCCAGGCGTTGGGCCACGTCGGGAAGAGGACTGCCGTCGTCTTCTGGATCAGGCAGACTGCGCTTGCCCTGAGCCACATCCCAGAGCAGGCGCAAAAATGCCGCTCCACCGGCCAAGAGGGCTTCGTGCGCCTGGCGAGCTTTTTCCTCGGCAAGACGTTTTTCCACCATTTCTTGGGCAAAGACCTGAAATTCCGGCGGTTGAAAACGGAAATGGCTCTTGCAGCCGAGCAGCGCCCGACCATAGGCCGCAGTTTCGTCCGCCGAAGGATCGCTGCTGAAAAGCTCAGCAAACCACGTTGCGGGCGCCGCAGCAACTTCGCCCTGGGCCAGTTCCCACACGTCCATGAGGGGCACGGCAGCGCTCAGACGTTCGCGCTCGGCCTTGTGTGCCTCGAGCAGACGCACCATGCCT
>JAFTCE010000037.1 GCA_017454855.1 Desulfovibrio sp. | reverse complement strand
TTCCAACCTCCATAGGGTCAGAATTGCACAGACCAGAAACAAAGTCTAGAGGTTTCAAAACCAACCGTTGCAAAAAACAAAATTTTTTCTTGCGCCATGCCCCCCAAAAAATCAAAACAGGGGGCTACTGAATAGGTACCGGGCGTTTTTTATTCCGTGACCGCCTTCTCACATAAAGTCGGTTCCTGGCTGTTATGGAATCCTGTCATGCAGATCATTGAAATGGCTCGGTCAGCCATGTCAGTGGGTTATGTTTCATCCTATTATGATATATCCTACCTGCTCATCGTTAATCTCTGTTTGGTTACGAGCGGACTTTTACTGCAACGCTTTTTGAGACGGCGCCTGATGGTTTGAGGTTCTGTCTGCCCACAACGCCAACGAGTGCTTCTTGGATTTTTTGAAATAGCAGCCTGTTTATTTGCTCCATTGGACTTTCAAATTTCTTGAGTTTCGAGCAGGTCTTTTACTTCAGCGTTTTCGGAGCCACCGCCTTGATAGATAACGTACAAAATTTTACGCACATTTCCAAAATGGACATAGCCCCGTAATAAGGATGATTTTGCTCGGGGGCTATACTGGATGCAGCGCCGCCTTCGTTGTGTCGAAGGGCGGCTTACGGTTGCAAAGAAATCCATTGCCAACGGTTTTGCCCTGTTGCAGGAAAACGCATTGCGCGTATAGTTATGCCATGCCGGGGACGTTAATGAATGGGGCATGATTCAGCCCGGTTGCCATATGCTTCAGGAAGGCCCGCATGATTGCCCATGCCTCGCTCCTGACGCGGTGTTCGTCACTGTTGCTTAAGCGCCTGCACATACTCCACGGTAAGGCCGGTGTCCTCAGCAATCAGATCAAGGGGCAACCCGCGCTGCAGCAGTCGCCGTGCGATATCTCGACTTCGTTGTCGTTCACCCTCGGCCCTGCCCTCGGCCCTGGCCTTAGCCTTCCTTTCTTCCATCTCCACTTCGTAATCCATGGCCAACGACATATATTTCTCCTTTTGTTTAGCGTCGGCTTTAATCCGGCGCACTTCGGTGTCAAAAGCCGCCACGAAGGGCGTATGCACAACCCCAGTTGCCATGTATTCCAGGAATGCCCGCATGTCCGGCGATTCCTCGCCCTTGATGCCGTGGATATTCAAAAAAATTTTTTCTGTCATGTCGGGCAGGGCAAGAGTTCGCAGTTCGTCGCAGCGCTCCTTGAAGGTGTACCGCCGCAGGCCCTGCTGAAAGGGGTCGAAATCACAGATAAAAATACTGCTGAATCTGCGCAGCTTGAGATAGTCGTGGCCTTGCTTGAGCATTGTCTGGTCAGCCAGGGACTTGTAATAGCGGTTGCGCAGCGCCAGATGCAACAGCTTCTTGCGCGTCTTCTGCAATTCAATGTCGTAGAAATTGCCGTGTTGATCTACGGCCCAAATGTCAAAACGGCTGCTCTTGGCGTAATTGGTGGTCAGCAGAGTTTTTTCCGCCTGCGGAGGGTAGGCGAGCGGACTGACGGCCCTGCGGCACACCAGAGAGAGAAAACGGCGGCAGAGTATGGCATTTTCCATGACCAGCTCAAAGATAAAGTGGTCATTGAGCGTCAGACCTTTCCAAGGTTTGTTGTATGACATGGGGAAACGCTACCCGAATTCGTCGTGGGTTGCAAGGTTGCCCAAGGCAACAAAGCACACATCATCGCAACTCAATAAAAACAAAGGTTCCTCATACCGTCAATGCACCGCTACAACACACACAATCCCCAAGGAGGTCTATCCATGAAAAACAGTCTGTTGCACACATGCCTCGCGATCTGTCTCGCCTGTTGCGCCCTGGGCAGCGTGTTTCGCGTTGATGCGACGGCCAGGGACCGCTTGAGCTTCCGGGAGCAACGCCTGGGTACACTGGAGTTCGGCGTCAACGACGGCCAGCGCAACACGGAAATTTTTCGCTATGCCAGCCGGGCGCAGCAGGGCATGGCCTATGTTCGTCACCAAGGCCACGAAAGTCTCTTTATTTCTGTGCGTGGTTCCAAGGCTAGCGGCCCGGACAAGGGACAGGCCTGCCGCATTACGCGTTTTGACTTCAGACCCGACGGCAGTCTGGACACGTGTCCGGTGGAGTTCTCCAAGGTTCTGCCCATTGGTCACGGCCAGGGCTTCGGCGCTGTCATCGAAAACGGTCAGCTCTTTTTCTATTGCATGAGCCACTATACCGAGGACGATGCGCTGCGCTTCAAAGGCGTGAGCCGCGTACGCTGGCGCGGTGCGGCCACAGGCTCATCGGATGTGGAGGAAATCCCCTTGCTTCCTGCCACAGGTGACCTTTCCCGCTACAAATTTCTCACTCCAACCGTCTCCACCGACGGCAAGCATCTTATCGCCCTGTGTTCCGTGAAGGGGGAACGAATGCATGCCTGCCTGATCTGGCGCATGGCCGACCTGCGTCCCTATGCCAAACCAATAAGGATATTTCCGATATCCAACGGCATCGCCAAAGGTCAGGCGTGGCAGGGCCTCTGCGCGGATTCCGAGCGCATCCACTTTGTGCATGGACCTGTAAGTTCTCTGAGGAGACATGCTATAGCTACCTATGACTACCAGGGCCGTCTCGTACGTGCAATGCTCATCCAGGACGAAAAGGCCGCCTTTGGCGGCGACCAAGGCATCAAAACCTGGAAGCGCGGCGTGCCGTGGCAGATTGAGTTGGAGGGCATTGTCATCCGTGGCAATGACCTGCTGGTCACGGGTATTTGCACCATTGCCGTCGCTGGGGACGTGGTGCGTTGGAACGGTGCCAACTACGTCTGTTTCAAATCTACGGACGGTACGCAAAAGCCCAACAATCTCAAATATTGGCTGCCAACATCCAGAATTGCCTTGGCCGGGGAATTCCAACTTGGTATTCCTTACCGTGGCGGCGTGGAAAAAGAAGGCACGAAAAGGCGCTTTTTGGAAAAATATAAGTATGTCTACCGTATTGTCGGGGCCGCACGCTAGCAGTAGGGCAGGGAGGTACCATACAGAATTTTGCGCACATTTCCAAAATAGACAGCAGTTTCCAACTTTTTTGCATGTCGGCAACGCTTGGAGACGCCATGCCTTGAATTGGGAGAGGCTATCCATTTGTGCTAGGCTTGTTGTGCAGAAAAAGCAAGCGCAAGTGACGTTGTTCATAAAAGGAATCTACAACGGTACCGCTACCCTTTACAAGACTAAGGTGACCTTGACATCGATTTTTTGCTTTTCCTGCTGCAAAATGTTCTCTGGCGGCAGGGTGTGCAGTGTCAGCCTGTGTGAGATAGTGAGACCTGGAGGAACAGGACGTTGGTTCGCAGTCGAAAATTCCCCCAGTGAGAATTTGAAAGTGAAAAACAAGCGAATATTCCCCTGGGCAGTCTCGTTGAAGCAGGAACCCGACTATAGTAGTTTCTACCGTTAGGAATCCACGGCCTTATAGGGGATGTCAAGCATATATAGTTGGTGCCACATCAATCCCTTGCTTTGAAGGGAGATTGTCTGTATTCGTAAACGTGGGTAGTATCTCTTTGAGTCTGTAATCTCTTGAGCATGAAGGCCATGCGTTATTGATTCCGGCGTCTGGAGTACCAGCATGTTTGTTCGTTCCCTTGAACTCACAAATTTCTTGAGTTTTGGGCATGACGGCAAGAGTTTCGAGCTTCAAGACCTCAACGTCATTATTGGTTCCAACGGTTCTGGCAAATCCAATCTCATAGATGCTTTTGACCTCCTCAGTTCGGCCCCCGACGATTTGCGTAAGCCCATACGCGACGGTGGCGGCATTCACGACTGGCTATGGCGGGGGGCGGCCCGGCCAGCACTCGCGCAGATCAAAGCCGTTTTTGCTTTTCCGAGCGGTCGACAGGACTTGCGTTATGTCCTTGGCTTCACGGAAGTACGTCAGCAGTTTCTGCTCACGGACGAACGCATTGAGCGTGTTGCGTCCAATGAGGATCATGATAGGCCGTATTTTTTCTACAAATTTGAGAATGGGCACGCAGTGCTGAATTTGCGCAATGGTCAGACCCGGAGACTGCAATATGAGGAAATTGATCCGGTGCAATCCATTTTGTCCCAACGCAAGGATCCAGACCAATATCCCGAGCTGACATGGTTAGGGAACAGTCTCTCCAAGATACGCGTGTACCGGGAATGGAGCTTTGGCCGCTATACGATCCCGCGCCTTGCGCAAAAAACAGATGTGCCCAATGATTTCCTTGCCCAGGACTGCAGCAATCTGGGCCTGATACTCAACAGCTTTGAGACGGATGCCGATGCGAAAAACAGGATTCTGGATGCGCTGCATGCCCTCTATGACTGCGATGATTATTTTGTTCAGGTGCAGGGCGGAACCGTGCAGATATTCCTCAGAGAAGGCAAGCATGCCATCCCGGCGACACGCCTTTCCGACGGCACACTGCGCTACCTTTGCCTGCTCGCCATTTTATGCCACCCCAATCCGCCGCCATTGGTTTGCATTGAGGAGCCGGAGCTTGGCTTGCATCCCGATGTCCTGCCTGCATTGTCCGACCTGATGCGTGATGCCGCAACCAGATGCCAGCTCGTCGTCACAACGCACTCGGATGCGCTCGTTGACGCCCTGACAGATCAACCGGATGCCATTCTCATAGTCGAGAAGCATAATCATGCGACAAAGTTGCAAAGACTGGACGCGCAGGCGCTGAAACCGTGGCTTGAAAAATACCGTCTGGGTCAGCTTTGGACGCGTGGAGATCTGGGGGGCACGCGATGGTGAAGCTCTATGTGGAAGGTGGGGGTGACGCCAACATCCTGAAAACCGAATGTCGCAAAGGCTTTCGAGAATTTTT
>JAFTCE010000036.1 GCA_017454855.1 Desulfovibrio sp. | reverse complement strand
CTTCTACGCCCTTTAATGTTAGGAATATAGTAGGATATTGATTCATCCATGATGCGCAGAGCGCTTCATTGCGAGAAATAGACAAGCCTGCAAAGAGTTCCCGGCTATCTTTGGTAATGTCAAAAAATTCCTGCAACATGGTCAAGGTCAGTGTCTTGCCGAAACGGCGAGGCCGAGTGATCAGAGACACTTTTGTGGGAACCGCATCAAGAAGTTCCTCTAGGAAGCACGTTTTGTCGACATAACAATAGTTATTTTCACGAAGTTCCCTGAAGAACTCGCTCCCGATAATGATGTTAAGAGAAGCCATGTGAACGCTCACAATGTCATGACATATTCGTTCGGAGGTGGAATATGAAACTCCTCAGTGTTTGTCTATCGACCATAGATCAAAATTTTCTACTGCACACAGAGACTATATAATGTTCTTCAAAGTCATCTTTGGGAATGTATACTCGTGCTGTCCTTACAAATCAGACTCGGCACCGCAATACCGACGGTAAAGCTCCTTATGCTTCACAATAAAACCTTCGTACGCTTTCGTGTCTAGGAATTGTTTTGCAGCTCTGTACCACACCCGGTACAAGACTTCCTCATGCATTGTACGTCTCGCCACCGGATTTTTCCATGGTTTGTACTGACTGTCATAATGTATGGCCCAAGGGTTATGATACACATGGTTATATGGCTGATACGCGCACCCATCCGGTAGCCTTCGGCAAAAATCGGGATGTGCATACTGCAAACGGTGCAGGACAGCTTCTTCATTCAAAAAAAGGTTTTCCGGCCCGGATTCGGCAAAAACCTCTCTGGCTTGACGCAACATGTTCATGCCCTGCAATCCCTGATGATTGCAGAACAGCAAGGCCGGGATAAATCCAGGATCGTCCAGACCGCCCCATTGCGGCGACCAGGCAATGCCCTGACACGCAGAGCGCAGGCTATACGAAATGCGCCAAAGGTAATTGGCAGGTGCAGCAACAAAGGGAGTTTCCTGGAAAACGGCATCTGTGTCGAAATCGCGCAGACAAAGCACATCCGGCTGCACGCCCAAGCTCCAGGCATAGCCTTCCTTGGCGAGCAGCTCATAACCCGCAAGTTGCAAGTAGGCCACTGGCGGCGAACCACGGTAGCTGGCCGCAAAGCCGTGGTGCAATTGACTTGTCAACAAGCGTATGCCGTGCCGCTGTAAAAACTCCCTACCCTCCTCGGAAATTTCGGCTTCACCGGAAAGGTAAAAAAGATTCGCATTGCCCAGATGCCATCCGAATGAGCGCAGGGCTACTACGGCCTGGGGCAGGATGTTGGCATCACCAGCAGCGAAGATGGCAAATGGATACGTGCGTTCTTTTGATGCCATAGGTGGCAACGACATGGAGTAGGCATCTGCCAGGCCGTCCACCAGCCAAGACACGCCCAAGTGAGCTTCCACGGCCATGACACGTATGAGAATGGTATTGTCCAGCAGACAGACACTCTGGCTGTCGTCAAAATCTCCTCCGGCCCCCCGGAAGAGGCGACGCAGGTTCAGCCTTTCTTCTGGTGCAGCTACGTTCTGGTCAGCCTTTTCCCCGGCGAAGGCGTTGACAATGCCAGTCCAGAAGGGGGGGGTCAGGCAGCGTTCGTCCAATGGCCCGACATGGAGAAGATCCATTTCTTTATCCCCCTCGGCAATCAGAGGGATGACGCGCTTGCTAAACCAGGCACACTCGGACAACAAGGCCGATGGCAGGCCAACAGCGGCGGCAATGGCCGGGTGACTTATGTAGGTATAGAGGGAGTCCGGCAGCGTTTCGATAATCTTGACGCGAAAATGCGGCGGTTCTATGAACGTAGCCTTCAGTTCGTCCCGTAAAAAGGCGCGTTCTTCTGGCGTGAAATCACCGGACATGCTTGCACAGGCGTAGACATGACCGTATTCTTCTGCCAGCGTCCTCAGGCGGTCTTCCTGCGCCAGAAGCGTTTTCTGGTGACCGTCGGCCCCTGTGACGGGATCGTCGTAAAAGGTCGGCGCAAGCACCAACAGGGAATGCGGGTAGAGCCAGTTCCACGGGGCCACATGATCAGGCGCGTACTGCGCGGCCAAACGCGCTGCGGCCAGGTTGATCTGCTCCTCTGAAATACTTTGAGTTCGCGCAAAGTCCAAGACTGCCCTGTTGTCACAGGCCAGTCCCAAGGGAAAATCCTGCAAAAAACGCGTCGGGTATACCCTGAGTTGCAGCCAGGCGCAACCGGCGGCGCACAGAGCCTTACAGAGAACCGGCGGCAGATAGAAACCGATGACCAGCCTTTGGGCAAACATGGCGGCACAAAGTGCCACCAGTTCCGGCGATGGTTCGGCAGCATAGACGGCCAGCCACTCGGCATAGGACGCGCCACGGGCCGCTGAACCTAGACAAGTGGCGTAACCAACGGCACGAAGGCGCTCCGCCTGATCCCAGGGCAAAGGGGCACAGTCCAGACTCGGGCCATAGTGCAAGGCATGGCGCAACAACTGGCTTAACGCAAGGGCATTGCGTGTCTTGAGCGGGGGATGCTGCCGACGTCCGTCACGGTAATTTTCAAAAACGTCCCACAAAACAATGGCCTTGCGGAACTTCTGCCCACTCCTGTCTGCCGTCATCCAAAAACAACCTGCCCCAGCATGGCGAGACGCATATCGCCGCTAATAAGTTTCCCGTATTTGGCGCGCACTGTCTCTGCCCAAGAAGCGTATTCCTCGCGCACAAACATGATGCCTGGCAAGGCTGGTGCGTTTTCGGCCAAAAGATCATCGGGCGAACGCACCGGAATGCCGTCCACTTCTGTTTCTTGACAGTTTGTATGATCCACCAAGAAACACACTGGACGCGCATCCTGGAAATACTTGCCATAACTGCGCCAGGCAGCCCCATGACCCCAGAAGTAGACGCGTTGTCCGACGCACTCCGCAGCCAGGCTTTGGGCCTGGGCTTCGTAATAGGTGGCAATGGCCTGTCTGTATTCGTGGGCCAGGTTCTGAAGGAGTGCTGGCGTGAGTGGCCTGGCACATAATTCGGCAAAAGCTCTATCGTCCAAAATCTGCCGAAAATGCAGAAGCATGGCTCGAAAGTACAGTCTATTCTCCTCTGGCTTGTTGGGCAGCACAAAGGGATATGACTCGCGCAGAAGTTTGTACGGCCAGACGCGGCGTGAATTTCTCCGTGCTTTCCTCAAGGTGCTGGCGCTGCATGGGCAGACACATGCCACAACGCGGGCAGAGTTCGGCAATCTGCTCCTGAAAGGCTTCGGGAGGGCGTTTCCACCAGCCAGGCTCAATCTTCCATGCGTGCTTGCCGCCAAAGAGTAAGGCATCCAGGGGACCGGCAACTTCACAAAAGTAGCCGCCCGCAGCCACCACTGAGGGAAGTGAGGTAAATGTCCTCCACATAGCGCTTGACACGGCTTTGTGCGGCATAGTCAGCAAACTGCATAAAAACATCACGGCGGTACAGCTTGTTCCAGAGGACACAGGACCCGTGAATATCCGTCCTCATGTAGGCCGTAAAAATATCACGGCCAGAGAGGCGGTCGGCAAAGGGATCGGCCACATAGACATATCGCTGCAGGCTGCCGTCGGCATTGGCGATATACACGCGAAAATGCAGCAGATCGGCGTCTTCTGTGCGCATTCGCTGAACATGCCTAGCCAGAACCTCTTCGCCCACAAGGGCATCGTTTGCGTCGCAGAAGGCGATCAAAGGCGCACGGGCGGCTCTGATGCCCTCCAGACGGGCGTCTTTCGTATACAAACGTCTGCCAGGACGGCAAAGAACGATGTCCAGCCCGCGCCCACGCCAGGCGTCCAACACGTCGTCAAAAGACTTGTCGGAAAGATCGTCCACGATGACGATCTCAAGGGCAATGCTGCGCTGCGCGGCCAGGCTGGCAAAAAGCCGAGGCAAGGTGTCCGCCTGATTGCGCAAAGGTACAATAATAGAGACATCCGGACTCATGCCCTGCCTCCTCGTAGACACGCAGACAATTTTTCTGACATGTTGCACCGTAAAAAAAGGTTGTGCGTTAAAAGCTCTGCGCCCTAACCTGCCCCACCCTCAAAGCCGGATTGCCCAGCATGTAGGCGTCATCCCCGCAGCCCTTGTATACCGCGCTCAGGGGGGCAATCTTGTTGCGCGAGCCAATTTTGCTGTGCGGCAGCAAAACACTCATGGTGCCGATGCTGTTGCAGTCGCCCACAGATGCAAAGCCTTCTATTTGTACGCCCGGCCCAACAAAATTATAGTTGCCCAACACGGCATCGTGTCCAAGATGCACCACGCCGTTCAACACATTGGCATTGCCAAGGCGGCAGTTACAGGATACATAACAGCCGCTTGTCAAAATATTGGCATCACCCAGGGACGCACTGCTATCCACATAGACATCAGGATGCACCAGATTGTGAAAGCGTACGCCGCGTTTTTTTAGCTTGGCATAGGCTTTGTGCCGTAAAAAAGGGTCGCCAATGCCAATGACAACGCATTCCTTAGGTGTAAATTCGTATGCATCATCAGTGCCAAGAAAAAATGAAGAAAGTTCTCCCAAATCCGCCTTGTAGCCCTCGAAACTAAGAAAACCCCGGAAGGTCACGCTGGCATCGGCGGCCATCAGTACACGAACAATGCTGTGACACTCCCTGGCAAAGCCGGAATTGCCCACAATGGTCAGACAGAGGCTCACGCTCCTGCCTCCCCAGGGGAGGCGTCCGCAACAATCACGCCTTCCAAATGTCCTCGCAACAGACGTGCATCGGCTGTGGCCAGGCCATCCCCGACCTCCCCGGGCCAATGTTCCTGCAGCCAGGTGAGCCCGGGCGCATTGCGCGGTCCTGTCTTCCAGACCAGGCGCAGCCGCTGGCAGTCCAGAGCAGCACAGGCCCTGGCGAGGAGAGCAAAGATCATACCTGTCTCCACCCCTCGGCCCAATGCGCGGCAGCTCACCGCCAGCTCGTCCACACGCAGTTCTTCTTCACCACTGCCGTGATTCGTCCGGGAACCCAGGACAATGGCAATGAGTCCGCTGTCAGAAAGCGTGTCGCGCATATGGCAGACGACGCAGACCCTGTCACCTCTGTGCATGTAGTCCTGCACATCCTGGGCCGTAGGCCGTAAAAACGTAAAGATAAATTGGTTGGTCTTGTTGAGTAGTTCGGTCACGCGTTCAGCACGTTGGCGAGGATTCACGGAAAAGGTGAGACAGATGCCCAGCTTTTGGCGGTATTCCTGCGGGGAATAGGCACTCTGCAGGCGTACTCTGGTCGCGTTGGCCTGCACGTCGGCGCGGCGCAAGGAATCTTCTAGAAGAACGCCCGGCTTCCACAGTAATGGACAGAAGTGTAGTGCACGCAATGTTGCCTGCGGCGAAGACGCCGCCAGCAAGCGCACTTCGGGCAGGGCCAGACCCACCTGGGAGAGCTCGCCCCAGTTGTCATCAATAAAGGCCACGGCATCTACGCCAATATTGAGCTTTTCAGCCACGCGGCGGATGTTCTCCGACTTGGCTTCCCAGTTGATGACCGTGGCGGCGAAATCCTCCCAGCGCAGAGGAAAATCCTCGCGCCGCGCAAAAAGTGCGTGTACGTCGGCTTCTTCATTGCGCGAGACTAGGGTCAGCAGAAAGCCCTGCCGGGCCAGTTCCCGCAGACAGTGCTGCACTTCCAGATAGGGCCTGACGCCGTCTGGGCCGTCTTCGGCCAATACTCCGGCGTAAAGAGTATTGTCGCAGTCCAGGGCCAGGGCCTTGATGGCCGGGCGAAAGAGTGCGGGCAGATAGCGCAGACCCAGTCAGCGGGCGCATTCCAGGCAAGCCTTGTTGGAAAGCCGCGTACCGGAAAAAGGTGCCAGCCGCGTATCTTCGGCGTCGTCTCCGAGATCGGCCAAGATGGCCCGCATGTCGCAGACAAGGCATGCAGGCACTGCCGAGAGGCGAACCTCCTGGCCCAGGCAACAGACCAACACCGGTGCGGAATCCAGGGCGCGCAGGGCGGCAAGCCGTTCCTCCAACCAGACCGAGACATCTCGCTGGCCATAGCGCGCCGTGTCCAGCCAGAGGATATGCGCGTCCCTGTGGGGCAGGGGCTGGGCAAAGCTCAGGCTGTCGTCGTAGTCGCTGTAGTGGAAACGTGCTGTCATGCCGCTGCTGGCGAGAAAGACGTTCAACACTGATGCCACGGGTTCAAAGGCGTGATTGCGGTGTACGGCAATATCAAGGGGGTGCAGGCTCTCGGGCAAAGGCAGGGCCAGGAGCTTGACCCGCGAAAGTTCTTCCGCCAGCAATTCTTGAGGCAAGATGTTCATGCCACGCTGCGGCCTCCGTCAACGACGAGGTTTTGGCCGGTGATCCATCGGGCAGCCGGGGAAAGAAGAAAAGCCGCTGCGGCGGCAATATCCTCAGGCCGACCCGGGCCAAGGGGGTAGGTCTGGGCCAAGGCGTCAAGATTCGCGTATTGGCGTTGCGTCATGGGCGTGGGCACAAGACCAGGCGAAACACTGTTGACGCGGATTTTTTGCCTTGCATACTCGCAGGCGAGACTGCGGGCCAGGCTGACAACTGCGCCCTTGGATGCGGCATACGCCGTGGTGCCCGAACTTTCGCACAGCGCGGCCAAGGATGCCACAAACACAATGGCGCTGCCTTCTCCTCTATTGTTACGCCGATCCAAAAACCCCCGCGCCAACTGATAGGCGGCAAAAACATTGATGTCGAAGAGTTCGCGCATCTCCGCCGCCCCCTGTAGGGCTGCGGGCAGGACGGTGACGATGCCGGCGGCATGGAGCAGCCCGGCCAACTTGCCGTGGCTTTTCCGCCAGACTGCCACCTGAGAAGAAAGATCGTCGAGATTTTCTGTCAGGTCGCAGCGTTCGGGGAAAAAACGCTCCGGATGCGGACACAGCGCCTTTGTGGCCGCCAGCCTGTCCACATCGCGGCCAACCCCGATCACCGTGGCTCCCAGCCGGTTGAGCAAGACAGCTGCCGCCTGGCCCAGACCGGACGAGGCCCCGGTGAGAAGTACGCGATCTTCAGCCGTGAAGGCTAGGTCGCCGACAGCAGCCATCACAGTTCCAGCCCTGCTGCTTGCGCAATGTCGCGCACTGTCTTCATGCGCACGATGTCGTCAAAGGAAAGGCGTTTGCCGAATTTTCTGTCCAGCAGAGCCGTTATGCCCATGGCGGCGAGGGAATCCCATTCTTCAATGTCCTTCAGTTCATCGTCCAGGGCAATGGGCGCATCGCGTTGCAGAGCGTAGGCCAACTCGTCAAGGAATGCATCAATATTCATCTTTGACTCCGCAAGAATTTTTTTTCCAAAAATTCGCACTGCTCCTCACGGCTCCAAGCCTTGCCCGTTGCTGTATGAGTGATGACGCCCATATTGCGGCAATGGGTAAAACGCAGCACAGCCGAGGCCCAGGAGAACCCTATGCCGAAGCCGCACAGAAGCATGGTGAAACTGTTTTCGTCCATACGTCCGGCAAACACATGGGCCAGGACGTCGGCAACCGAAGCCGTGGACTGGTTGCCGTAGCGGCTGAAGGTGCCGCTGTGTAGACCGCCGCGCTCCAGCCCTAGGCGCAGGGCGATCTCATCCAAAATTTGCTTATTGGCCTGGTGCATGGCAATGAAATCCATGTCCGCCAGTTGTTGTCCTGCGAGATCCAAGACCTTGGCCACGGCTTCTGGTACAGTATGCACCGAAAAATCAAATACCGACATGCCGCTGATGATGGCCTCGCACAATCGCCAGGGATTACCCGCCGCATCCGTGATACTGCGTTTCAGAATATCATCGTCCAGCGGAAGACGCGCACCGCCAGCCGGTATGGCGATGTCGCTCCAGCCAGAACCGTCCGTGCCAAGATAAAAATAGGCCGTGTTCTCCTCTTCTGTGCGCAGCAGCAAGGTTGCAGAACCTGCATCGCCGAAGAGTGGATTGACAAGCCTGTTACTGCGCTGGGAATGGACGCTGGGTGTGTCTCCGGCCAAGAGAAGGACTTTGGAACTGGCCCCGGAGGCTATGAGCGAATGCGCCAGCCACAGGCCCTGAACATAACCGGAACAGCCCTGGATGGCGCTCAAGGCTGTTACGTCGCGGGAAAAACCCAGGCGGTTCTGGAGCAGGCAGGCGTCCGAAGGCTGCAGATAATCTGGAGTTTGCTCCACGAGCAGCAAGGTGTCGATGCCCTGCGCTTCCTCAGCCATGTCGCGCAGGAGATGACGGGCCGCATGCTCGCACAAATCCAGGGCCGTGACCCCATGTTCTACCACACGGCGTGTGCCATAGCCCACCATGTTCATAGCACGCTTCAGCTTGCGCGGGTCGTTGCCGAAAAATTCCAGCTCATCGCGGATGTCAATGCACTGCTCGGGAACCGTCACTACGAGACCCCGAACCTGCACATGGCGGAACACGCTATTCATGCCTAGCTCCCAAGGGCAGGGGCGGCAGACACAGCGGTGTGGTCAGGGTCATCTGGCAGGCCGCCCAGGAAAGGCCCACACCAAAGCCCTGCAGCACCACCTGGGCCTTGCGCTGCACAAGTTTGTCCGCCAGGCTGGCACAGAGTACGGTCGGAATGGAAACACTGTTCAAATTGCCGTAACGGCCAAAGATGTCAGAAGGCGCACGTTCTTCGGAAATGCCAGCCTTGCCGGCCACGGTACGCACGATATAGCGGTTTGCCTGGTGAAAAATAAAAAAATCAATGTCTTCCTGGCGGCAACCGGCATATTCCAGAAGTTGTGCCAGCATGTCCGGCTGCACCAACAGGGAAAAACGAAAGACCTCATAGCCATTCATGGAGAAAAATCCACTCTCGGCAGGCATCTGAATGATGTCCAGTCCGCTGCCGTCTGCGCCAAGCAAAAATGCATTGGCGCAGCGCCCGGAACATGACGCAGCAAGGCCGCACTCCCCGCGTCGCCAAAAAGTGGTGCTACAGCCCTGTCTTCGGGGTCAACTCTGCGGCTCAAGGTGTCACCAGCAACCAGCAGCACATTGTCAACCCTGTGTTCTGCCAACATGGCTGCCACGCTCAGGCCGTACACAAAGCCCGAGCAGCCCATGTTCAGATCGTGGGCCGATGCCGTTGTGGGCAAACCCAACCGACGGTGCAAGACATGGGCATTGCCCGGCATACCGTGATCCGGCGTCTGTGTCACCGAAACGATGGCCCCTACTGCCTCTGGAGAACAGTTCAAGGCATCCAACAGGCGCTGTGCAGCATCCTGACACAAGTCCGCTGCCGTGGTACCCGTGGCCGCAATAAACCGCGCTCCCATGCCCACAGTATTTTTTAAGCGGCGCAAGAGAGCGGGATTGTTCTCGTAATACTGCGGTTCCTCGTCGATGACGTGCCGACCTTCTCCCAGGGTCACGGCACAGCCGACCAAATCGACGTTGTTGACGGTAAAGATCGCCATCTTCCAGGATCGCCAATGCTTATATGTTAAAATTTTTGGCGTACATGTTCATGTCCGCCCCATGAGTTCGCGCACACGCGCCAGCAGAAGCTCCTGCGATGTCAATGTGGGGATCTCCTGAGTACGGAAGGAAATACCAAAGGTTTCCTCCACACACATGATAATTTCTATCTGCTTCAGAGAATCCCATGCCGGATGCTCCGACATGGAGACAGCCTGCCCCGGCTCAATTTTTTCATTTAGTTGCAGCGAAAGAATATATGCTAACCTTTCGGCTACATCCTGCCCCATCGGAAACCTCGAATTGCGTACTGCTAGATGTCCTCTCTCGCCTCCAGCCCCGAACCCAATGTGAGCAGTAAAAGCAAAAAGGCAAGAAATTTTTCTCCGTTCCTTGACGGGCGTACGGTTCACAAGTGGCCGTGTATACCGGAAAGGGCTTCTTGCAGAGGGAACATCTCTCTGTGCTGCTCCAACATGCAAGCCAATGTCTGCATGCCGAAGATAGCACATGCCTCATTCAGGCATCGTTGATCAAATTCTTGAGATCCCTGCCAGGACGGAAAAATGGCAGTCTCTTGGGGGCAACGGTCACGATCTCGCCCGTTTTGGGATTTCTGCCTGTGTAACTGGCATATTCCTTGATTTTGAAGCTGCCAAATCCGCGAATTTCCACTCTTTTGCCGTCTACCAGGGCCTTGCGCATTTCATGAAAAAAGGTCTCCACATACAAGGAAGCTTCAGCCTCAGTGATGTTGGCTGAACGCGCCAGTGTAGTGATCAATTCGGATTTGTTCATCAAGAATTCCTTTGTGGTTTGCCCCCCCTAGGAGGATGCCGCCTTGCTAGGCGGCGCAGCACATAGAGCGCATGCCATCAAGGTGCAAGGGCCAGGGGTTCTTCCGCAAGCGTAGCCACCATTACGGCCTTGATGGTGTGCAAACGGTTTTCCGCTTCGTCAAAGACCACGCTGCGCGGCGATTCAAAAACCTCATCATCCACTTCCATGCAATCAATGCCAAAACGTTGGTATATTTCTTCGCCGATAGTTGTTTCACGATTGTGAAAACTGGGCAGGCAATGCAAGAAGCGACATTCAGGATTACCCGTCATTTCCATGACCTTGGCCGTGACACGGTAAGGCAAAAGCAAGGAGATGCGCTCTTTCCAAACATGATCCGCTTCGCCCATGGAAACCCAGACGTCCGTGGAAAGGAAATCACACCCGGACACACCCTCCTGGACATCTTCCGTACGCGTAATTCTAGCGCCAGTCTTGGCCGCTATGTCCAATGCCTTTGCGTACACGGCATCTGACGTCCACAAGGCGCGTGGTGCTACGGAACGGAAATCCAGACCCAGCATGGCTGCCCCAATCATGTAGGAATTGCCCATGTTATAGCGGGCATCACCCAAATAGGCAAAGGTCTGTCTGTTGAGCGCTTTGCTGCAGTGTTCGCGCATGGTCAGCATATCCGCGAGCAATTGCGTGGGATGCCACTCATTGGTCAAGCCATTCCAAACGGGCACGTCGGCATGTGCGGCCAAAGCTTCCACACGCGCCTGTTCAAAACCCCGATACTCAATGCCGTCGTAAAAACGCGCCAGAACTCTGGCCGTATCGGCCAAAGATTCCTTCTTGCCCATTTGCGAACCGGATGGGCCTAAATAGGTAACATTTGCGCCCTGATCATAGGCTGCAACTTCAAAAGAACAGCGCGTACGGGTGGAATCCTTTTCAAAAAGGATGACAATATTCTTGTCCTGGAGGTATTTCCGTTCACGGCGGGATTTTTTGGCCCGCTTCAACTCCAGCGCTACATCCAGCAAATAGGTGAGGTCTGCTCCCGTAAAGTCCAATTCCTTCAAAAAATCTCTGCGATAGAGTCTATTGCTCATGGGCTACCTTGCATCTTGCAGGTTTTCTCCGCTGAACCATGCGGAGGCACAGCAACGCGGACAACGATATGTTTATCTGTAACGAAAGCAGTACGCAAGTCAAGGGAAGTGCGGGAAGATGGAGCAGATATACGCATGGTTCACCTGCTACACTGGCAATGTCGCTTGTGCGGCACTGGAAATAGCGGCATCTGGCATACTCCTTCACCCGCGCCCCGGCCTCAAAATGCTTGCCCCCTTTCCCCATGATTTGGTAAAAAGAGCAAGGGGCAATTCGCCCTCTGCACCAAGAAACGCCGTCGACGCTGAAATACAGCACTAAGGAATTTCTTATATGAAAAAAAAAATTTTGCTGCACATCCTCCTCCTCGCTCTCGTCCTCTGCCCTGGCCAATCCCTGGCAGATATCGCCTTTGCTCCGCTGAGGATTTCCTGGGAAAAGCCCTATGCCGACGAACTGGAAGTGCAGACCGCCATTACCTGGATTGGTGATCCCAACAGCAGATACTACGACAGGGGCCACAGATTCCGCACATATACTCCCCATGTCCTGCTTCACGTGCCAGGACCCTGCGATTACGAACTTAGCTTGAAAGCGTCAAAAAACTTCAAGCTGCCGGAAATCCATCATGCCGGTTCCAAGGAGAGCTTCGGGGCTGAGGACATCAAAATCCCCCTTGACCTGGCCCATATCCCCTCAGATATTGACATCACCTTCGAAGCACAGACGACCGTTAAACTCTACAGATATGACCGAAAACCACGCGAAAGCGAAAAAAAAGAAGGGGCATTGATCACCGTGCTGGACAAAATGCAGCATGTGGATATCTACACGGGCAAGACGGGTGCCTATAAACCCAAGATAAACCCCTTAGGCTATATGCCCGCCATCTTTCGCGATGCCTATACCTATACCTTCAAAGACAAAAACGGTCAGGTATTGTCAGAAAAATCTCTCCTCACCCTGCCCAAAAGGTAACTGGGCGTGACATGTGCCCGCCCATTGGGTCGAGTCGTGCAGCAGAAATAACACAGCAGCTTTCAAAGCCAAGGTTGTCGCTTTGTGCGCCAACACAACTGGCGCCGCATTGCCTTCGGCATCTGGCCTGCACGAGACCTACGCTGTGGCGATGGCAGAGCGTTGATGGCCGTGGCAGTGAGGATGCAGGCTATGCCAGCGCCCAGGGACAGGGATAGGGGTTCTTGGAAGGCCAACATGCCGATGATCACAACAGTGAGCGGTTCCACGTTGCTGCACAGGGATGCCTTGAGTTCGCCACAAAGGAACAAGCCTTTTTGGAACAAGACCAAGGCGAATACCGTGCAGAAGAGTCCAAGACATGCCTCTTCTACCCAGCCACGCCACGTCATGTGCAAGGACAATGCGCCCGTCAGAGCGGCATAGATGCCAATCTCCAGGGCTGCAAAGGAACTGAGCCAGAATGTCATGGTCAAGGTGGGCACTTGGCGCAGTTCACTATGCGCGAGCAGCACCATGTAGAGTGCATAGGTCAGGCCAGAGGCTCCTGCCATGACAGCTCCCCAAGCGGCGAAGCCTTCGTGGCTTTCAGGCCCTGCGAGCAGCAGCACTCCCAGAGCGCATATGGCCAAACAGAACACATGCCTGACCGTGAGCCGTGCATGGAAAAGGAGACAAGAAAGAAGCAGCACGACGATGGGATAGATATAATGCAGCGTTGTCGCCACGCCTGCGCCGACACTGCCATAGGAAGAGAATAACAGTATCAGGGTGGCGGCATAGAGCAGGGAGAGTCCGAGAACCTGCCACAGTTTGGAGCGGGGCAACATGATCGGAGCGTGTGCTGCCTGCAGAAAGGGCAGGCACAACAGGCAACTGAACGTGAAACGAAAGCAGGCCACAGTGACGGCATTGCCACCGTGCAGGCAAGCATCCTGCACCAGAAAAGGCATAACCCCGAACAGAATGGCAGACGCCAGCACGCAGCACACCCCACCCTGCTCGCTGTGTAGCATTGTGCGTAGGGTACGTTCCATAGGTTGCATTCCACCTTGCACGGCAAACTCCTTGAAGAAATCTTACGGCATCAGGCGGGGGAGAATGTCAAAAGGTGTGTATATCGTCAAGGGATGGTTGCGTCCCTGGATTTTTTTGCTGTTGCTAGGTCTGGCACAGGCCATAGTTCCTTGGGAACAAAGCGAAATTTCTTCCGCCAGATGCGGACATGCTGCCTGCTGCGAACCTTTTCAATGCGCGTGGGGCGCGTCGCCCCAGGGATGGGCGTGTACGTGCTGGAACGTGGGGGCGCAGGTCTGCACATGGCCATGCTCCATGGCGAGATAGCTCGTGGAAACGCGGGTCAGAAAATCCCAGTCATGGGAAATGGTAATGCGCGCCGTGTCCAGGCTGCTGAGAATGTGGATGATGCGTTCTCTGGCTTCATTGTCCAGGTCATTGCTTGGTTCGTCCAAAAGCAGGGCTTCGGGCTGCATGGCCAGGACAGCAGCCAGGGAGACGAGCTTTTTCTCACCGCCCGAGAGGCGGTGGGTCAGACGTTGTTCATAACCAACGAGGCCCAGGTCGGACAAGGTTTCCAGGGCGCGTTCACGGGCAGCGTCAGCGCTCAGGCCCAGGTTTAAGGGGCCGAAGGCCACGTCTTCCAGCACGCTAGGAAAGAAGAGCTGATCCTCGGCATGTTGCAGGACATAGCCGACGCGGCAGCGCAGGGCATGGAACTCCTCTTCTTTTTCCAGCAGTGCGCCGTGGAAAAATATCCGTCCCTGCTGCGGACGGAGCAAGCCCGTGATGCAGCGAAAGAGTGTGGTCTTTCCGCTGCCGTTGGGTCCGTACAAGCCCAGGCGCTGGCCAGGCAGCAGGGACAGACTTACATCGTTGAGTGCCTGACGCGCTGCTGCGCCGGATTCATAGCTAAAGGACACGTGTTCCAGGGCAAAGATTGCAGCATCGCTGCTTGCATGTCGTGGGTCAGACATACGGGACTCCGCACAATTCTAAAGTCACGATGCCAACCGCGCAGAGCAGTAACAGCAGGGCAAAACCCAAGTCCCTCGGCCCGGCGTGGAAGACCGTTACGCTACGGAAGCTGCCGTCGAATCCGCGCAGGAGCATGGCTTCGTGGACGCGTTGGGCGCGTTCGTGGCTGCGCACCAGGAGCAGACCCAGAAGCGAAGCCAGTGTACGATAGGTAGCGGCGTTGGTGCCAGGGCGAAAGCCGCGCAGCTTAGCCGCCGTGAAGAGAACCCGCCATTCCTGACCAAGGACATGGACATAGCGGGCCGTGAACAGGAAAAGAAAGACCAGTTTTGTCGGGCAGTGTAGGCGTTCCAGGGCATGGCCAAGTTCCGGCGCGGTCATGGTTCCAACCAGGGCCAGGAAAACGGCGGCAATGGCATTGGCCTTGAGACTGACCAGGAGCGAAAGTCGTACGCCCTGGACACTGATGGTTAACCAGCCCAGGCGCATAAGTTCCTCGCCGGGCACAGACCAGGGAGTGACACACCAGAGAAAGACCACGAAAACATTGATGGCAGCCAGGCGGCAGAGCAGGGGCTGCCAGCAGGGGCGTGCCAGAAGGAGCAAGAGCGCACTCACGGCCAGGCCGACCAAGCAGGCATACACATCCCCCAGCAAGGACAAACACAGGCAGAGTCCGACAGCGCAGCCAAGGCGCACACGCGCATCCACCTCTTGCAAAAAAGAGGGCTGGAAAAGACGCTGGTCAAACACCCGCTCATCCCCGACGGCGAGCTTTGCAGTACATGGCCATGCCCGCCAGGCCCACCAGCCAGCCCATGCCGCCCACGATTTCGGCAATGCCCGGTTCGTGCGTGCGCAGGGCCGCAAGATCACGACGCAGAGGGCCGAGCTTGGCTTCCAGCGTCTGTTCCAGCACGGCGCGTATGTCCTCTGCCTTCATGGTCTGGCTCATGTTTGTCGTGCCTGGCAGGGATGCCGCGCCTGCCTCTTCCTGATCCAAAATCTTGACCTCTGGCGCTGCGCTGCCAGCAGGCCCTGACAGCTCATCAGGCTCCATGTGCCACTCATTGCGATGGCCTGAGCCAGCGTCAATGCGTATGCGCAGGCCGTGTTCCCGACCTGCCTGTGGCAAGGGAAAGGAAAAGCGCCCCTTGGTGTCGGTTCGACCTTGGAGCAGAACCTCGCCACTTCTTGCGTCGAATACGGTCACTTCACCCTGCTGCACCTTGTTGCCATTGCTGAAGCCGGATTCCGTCATCACGACGGAACCTTCAACCCAGGCGAAAATGTTGACCCGGTGGGCCTGGGCCATCTGGGACAGCCCCAGGACAAGAATCAGCGTCGCCAGAAAGGCCGTCGTGTGCTGGGCCTTAAGCATGGTTGGCCTCTTTGTCTTTGTCGGGGAGCATTTCGGGCCGCACCCTGCGGAGAAATTCCACCGTGAACATGGTAATACAGCCCTCGGCGAGCATGACGGGCACATGCGCTAGGAAAAGCAGAGCGGCAGCGGTCGCAAAGCCTTGCTCGCTGCACGTCAGAGCCAAGGCCGTGAGCAGGGCCGCGCCGGCCACGCCCAGCGCACCGCCCAGGAATGCGGCGGTGCGCCGACCCGCTGGCGTGGGCCAGACGCGACTCATCCAGCGGAAGAACCAACCGGCAGCCACGCCGGACAGGCCCATGCTGCACGTATTGACGCCCAGCACCACAAGTCCGCCAAATTGAAAAAGAAGGGCTTGCAGCGTCAGCGCCGCCAGGATGGCCGGAAAGGCCGCCCAGCCCAGCAGCACGCCCAGCAAGCCGTTGAGGATGAGGTGCGCGCTGCTGAAGCCGATGGGCACATGCACGAGCGAACCGACGAAAAAGGCTGCGGCCAGGATGCCCGTGGTCATCAGCCGGTCATAGTCCAGCCTGCGCAAGCCCAGGGTCGTGCCCGCAGCCGTCAGGGCATAACCGACCGCCAGAACGCCAGGTGAAAGAACGCCTTCGGCAATATGCATGCCCTTCTCCGCTGCTCTCTACTCGCTGCGTCGCTTTTACTTCTGTTTGGGGGCCGCGAAATTGACCCAGAGAACCGCCCCCAGTTCCACGGACTTGGCCTCGCCCTTGTAGTCCAGTTTATCCGGGGACGTGGTCAGGGCCGCAAAACCCCACCAGCCAACCCAGGGCGCGGCAAAGGTGAAAAATCCGTTGGCGTCCGTCTTCACGACCTGGGTCACAAAGTATTCATTGGGCGCAACGCGCTTCTTTTCCTTGTTATAAAATTCAACTTCCACCGTAGTGTCCCCAGCGGGCTTGCCGTCCACGAGAACACGTCCCTGAAAGACATTGCCGGCATACATCCCAAAGGGTCGCGTGAGCGGCACGATTTCCGTCTTCAGGCCCACGGGAGTATCCCAGCCGTCCTCTTCGCCAAAGGCCGGCACAATGGCCTTGGTGTAGTGGACGATATAGCAGTCTTCGGCGGGTTCAAAATACGGCTCTGGCTCCACGGCAAAGATGTAGACCCCGGGCTTCTTCACGCTGTAGGCCGCCTGCCAGGCTTTGTGGCCCAATAGTTTGCCAGAGGTGAGTGCAGCCTTGAGATCCTCGCTAGCCTCGCCCACGGACACCGTCACCTTGCGCGGCTGGGCCATGTCCATGCCTTCCAGCTCCATAGGATGGGCAAAGGCAATGTCCAGACGCACGTTCGCCTCTTTCTTGTCCGTGACCGTGGGCGTTGAGGGAATGATCATGCCAAAGTGGGCATGCGCTGCTGTCGTCCAACAGAACAGTAGGGCCAAGCAGATGCAGAATTTTTTCATTGTTCCATGCTCCTTCCAATATTGATGCGGGGAAGAATGTTCCCGTGCTGAACCTAGTAGCACATTTTTTAAAAAAGTAGCAAGAAAAAAGATTGCAGTCCCCGGCCAGGAAGGAGCATCTGCCTAGCGGTATTTATGGTCAAGGTCAAGGTTCACTGAGCGCCTTCGGAAGGTTGCGCCATCCAGTCCGGAGCCATGTCTTCGAAGGACGTGTAGGGGGCGAGGTACATGAGTTCCACCATGCCCACAGGGCCGTTGCGCTGCTTGCCGATGATGATTTCCGCGATGCCCTGGGGCGGGCGTTCGGCAGCCTTTTGGTGTTTGTACACGTCGTCACGGTAGATAAAGAGGATCACATCGGCATCCTGCTCAATGGCCCCGGATTCGCGCAGATCCGAGAGTACCGGACGTTTGTCGCCGCGATCCTCTACTTTACGGTTGAGCTGCGAAAGGGCTACCACGGGCACGTTCAGCTCCTTGGCCAGGCCCTTGAGTGAGCGGGAAATGTCGGAAATTTCCAATTCGCGTGAGTCCGTGCGGCGGTTGGTGCGCATGAGCTGTAAGTAATCGACCACGATCAGGCCCAGGCCGCGTTCGGCCTTGAGGCGTCGGGCGCGGGCGCGTAATTCCAGCGTAGAGATCGCAGGCGTGTCGTCGATGTAGATGGGAGCGCGCGAGACCACGTCCGCCGCAGTGTACAGACGCTGCCAATCCTCGTCGTCGAGCAGTGCGGGCCGACGCATCTTGGACAGATCAACCTTGCCCCACACGGCCAGCATGCGCTGCACGAGCTGCTCCTTGCTCATCTCCAGAGAAAAAACGGCCACGGGCACATTTTGGCGTGCGGCGGCGTTCAAGGCCATGCACAGGGCAAAGGCCGTCTTGCCCATGCTGGGCCTGGCGGCCACGATGATCAGGTCCGAGGGTTGCAAGCCAGCCGTCATCCTGTCCAAGCGCATATAACCCGTGGTCACACCAGTGACTACGTCCTTGGCGTCGGCCAATTTAGACAGCTTGTCAAAGACCTGATTCAGCAGATCGCCGGCACTGATGAAATCCTTGGCCGCCGTGCGCTGCGAAATGGCGAACACGGCTTGCTCGGATTCGTCCAAAAGGTCGTTCACGTCGCGTGCGGCATCGTAGGAGTTGGCGATGATCCGTGCACAGGCTTCGATGAGTCCGCGCTGCATGGACTTATTGCGCACGATACCAGCATAGAACTCGGCATTGGCCCCGCGCACGACGGCCTGGCCCAACTGTAGCAGATAGGCGGAACCGCCGACTTCTTCCAGGGCATTCATGCTGTTGAGCTGCTCGGCCAGGGTGATGATGTCAATGGGCGTGGATTTGCGGTACAGCTCCAGCATGGCCCGATAGACTGCGGCATGGGCGGGCATGTAGAAGTCGTCGGGTACGAGCTGATCGGCAATGGTGTTGATGAGATTCTTGCGCAACATGAGACCGCCGAGGACGGCCTGTTCGGCCTCCACGTTGTGCGGCGGTACGCGCTTGATCAGGGTTTGCTCAGCGCGCTCGGCAGCGCTCGGCCTGGGGGCCTGGCCAGCCTTGGGCGAAAAAGCATCGCCCCCGGTCTGAAAACCGGGGGCGGTATTATTTTGGTGAGGATTTGGCACGTCAGGCCTGCGCTGCCGCCTCTTGCGATTCTGCCTGCTCTTCTGCTGCCTGGGCCTCGGTCTCTTCGGCCTGGTGGTCAGAAACCACCTTCACCGTGACCACGGCCATAACACTGGCGTGCAGACGGACGCGTACCGGATGCTCACCCAAGGTGCGGATGGGCGCGTCCATGAGAATACGGCGGCGATCCACTTCCGCGCCCAAGGCTGCCAAGGCGTCGCCGATGATGGTCGTCGTGACCGAGCCATAGAGTTTGTCGTTGTCGCCCACATGCATGGGTATGACAACTTCCAGGGCTTCGAGCCGTGTCTGCATGTCCTGGGCCTGCGCACGCAGGGCGTCCATCTTGGCTTGCAGCTTTTTGCGCTCTAGCTCAAAGGCTTTGAGGTTGGCATCCGTAGCCAGCATGGCCAGCCCCTGGGGCAAAAGAAAGTTGCGACCGTAGCCAGGTTTGACTTCCACCACGTCGCCAAGATTGCCGAGATTTTCCACGTCGGCGCGTAGAATGAGTTTCATGAGCGCCTCCCTAGATCATACTCTTTTTCTTGACGCCGGAATCGTGCGTCGGTGTGTAGATCATCAGAGCCATCTGGCGGGCGCGCTTTATCTCGCGGGTCAGCATGCGCTGATGATGAGCGCAGGTGCCGGTAATGCGCCGTGCAATGATCTTGCCGCGCTCAGTGACGAAATCGCGTAATATGTCGGGTCGCTTGTAGTCCAGGGGCAAGTCTTTGTCGGCACAGAAACGACAGAACTTACGGCGCGGGGCAAATTTTTTCTTGTAGGCCATGTTAGGCGACCTCCCCTGCCGCTTCGTCGGCCAGCTTGACGGTCACAAATTTAAAAATGCCATCGGTGATACGGATATTGCGTTCCAACTCGGCCACCAGCGCACCAGGCCCCTTATATTCAAGACGAACGTAAAAACCACGCATGAGCTTACGAACCGGATAGGCCAGATCGCGCATGCCCCAGTTGTCAACCTCAACCACAACGCCCTGCTCTTTCTCAATGATCGCCTTCAGGCCGACGATGATATTCTCGCGGCTTTCGGCGGAAATCTCCGGAGAAAGGAGCAGCAGGGTTTCAAATTTCCGCATGTTGGTACTCCTTGTGGATTGGTAGCCCGCCCCCCTGAGTAGATATTTGTACAGATGCACATCAGCCTCCCCCTGCCGGAAGGCTAGGAAACGAGCAAGGAAGTTCGCTTATACGTACCTCCTACTGCAATGTCAAGGATTTCGCCGTCATCGAACAGGGCTAGAGGATCATAGGATGACCGTAGAGGCATGAAAGTATTTACTTACGGAATCATGTATGACATAGAAGTCCTGACGCAGGACAATATGAGCCAAACCAATGCCATTTCTTACCGCTGACGTTTCACAACAATGTTTCAGCATAGTTTCGTACCGGATTGAACCCTGGCGATTGGTACTGACATCTGCTGTATGCGGAACTGGGCCGCATCGGGTATCTTAAGGATGTCATGGCTGTGACCGACGGGCACAACTCGTGCATGTTACATGACAGCCAAACAGGCAACATTGGAACGCCGCTAAAAGTATGGCTTGCTAGGGCTGACATGGTACAAAGTGGTCAACATGCATTTCCATGTCAAATATTCCGCGCAACAGAGTTCACTTGCGTATGGCGTTCTGTCGAATTCTTCTGAAATATACTTTAAGACATTTAAGATGCTTTTCTCAAAAAGGAGGTTGAAAAATTTAAGAATTTTGGCATATCTTTTTCTTATGCCTTGAAAATAACACAGGAAACACATCAAATGACGCCCTAACACGTAGGTTGCCGACGCTTGCCTTAGACTTGCGCATAATACAAAAACTCGCCCACAAAGCATTCATGACAGGCGAAGCATAATGTATATGCAGGTTCTATGGAATGCAGCAAAGCCGGAATGGTGATAAGGTCATCCTTCCGATGATACCCGGAAATCATCAAACGGGGCTTATCCCGTCGAATACATTCCGCAGCACCACGCAGTACGTCGCATTCGCAGCCTTCCACATCCAGCTTGATAACATCAACGCGTTTAATGCCGTTTTCTATCAACAGTGAATCAAGATCACGCATCATCACTTTTGAAGCCCCGGCACGCGGCTTATTCGTCATCCATGAACCAGCGTCCTCGCTAACAATATAACAGGAGAAAGAAGAAGCGCCTAGGCCACAATGGAATGGACGAATATGGTAGGTAGATGAAGGCAAATCAGCCGCTTCTTTAGCCAGACGCTGATACAGTGAAGGTTCGGGTTCAAAACAGAGTACCTGCCCATCTTTTCCGGTCGCCTCGGCAAATAATTTGCACTCGGCAAGGCTATGCGTACCGCCGTCAACCACAGTATCACCGCCCCGGACGCAGACGTCCGGGTGAAAATACTGAGCGTACGGGGCTGGTCGACAGTACCCGGGGTTGCCTGTCAACAGCATTTTTACCGCTTGAGCGAAGGCGATCCGCGAAGAATCGTCTTTCAGTTTGGTAAAAATATCTTCCAACTGTCTACCATGCTCAGAGTACATGTCGGGAAAGCGTCGCGTATGCCACGTGTCGTGTTTCAGTGCCGGGGCCAAAGTGAAATGGCCGACATGTCGCAGCAATGTCTTCGCTGCGAAAAAGCCGTTACTCTTCTTGACAGGCACGGAAAAGTATTCCGGTGAATATAGAAGAATCGTGGCTTCGGGGAACATATTTAAGTTGTCAAATCCAACACGGCCTATTCCATATGGGCCATTTTTATTGTGACTCTCATCCGCGTCGAATAGACACAGGGCCACGGGCTTCGCCCCAAGATCATCCACAAAACGCAGTGCCTCTTGTTCATCAGCTGCAGCGCACACAATAGTCACATGATCACCGCGCTGTGGGAGTTCCTGGGTCATATGTAAGGGGAGGGCATTGAGGCACTCAGATAAGGATGAAAGGCAATTCGTTGATACCATACACATGGCATCTCCTTTGTACAGCATGCTGGATGAACAATATAAGAATGATGAAAATTTAAAAGAAGATCAATTAATGAAAAAAAAGAGTTTAATTAAGAGGCATGTGAAGACTGGTCGAGCATGTATGATGCGTGAAGCACTACAAGATATTTATAAATAATGCACAAACAGAAAAGAAGCTGAATTGAGTTTAAAGAAACTATGTAGATGGATGGTTCGTTCACGATTAGAACCTATGAAAAAATGTTGCATGATGATACGTAATAATTTGCAAGACATTTTGAATTATTTTGACAAAGGTTATACTAATGCAATCCTTGAGGGTTTGAATAACATTATCCAAAATATAAAATGCCGTGCAAGGGGTTATAGGAATAACCATTACTTTGCTACCATGATTTATCTTGTTCTAGGAGAACTTGACATAGAATCATTGTTGAACCGGGCATAGTCTAAAATAGAAAAGACCCACACGCTTTAGCGAATGGCCAGAAATATTTACATAATTATAAATCTGATTAAATCCTACAATTATGTGTAATGTCAATATGTTCTAACATAGAACTTAATTATTAGTAGAGATTTAAATTATTTTCAATTTTTGTATAAAAACTATACAATTACAAACGATTTATAACGTTGCAATATATATATATCTTTAAATTGAGGATACATTTTTTCAATTTTATTTTTTATAATCATAGCATTATCTTTTCTAGCAAAAATAATAATTGGCAATATTTCTTCTTTTGATAGTACTTCATCGGCCTTCCTAAGTGTAATACCATACACTTTTTCTGTATTATTTTTATTATCTAAAAAATCACTCAATACATATGTTGGAATACACTCAGAAAAAATAGTGTGTTTTCTGGTAAATACACCGCCACAACCGTAAAAGTATACTTTTTTACCTGAAAGTTTTTTTAAAATATCAAAATCTTCATCTCTAATATAACATCTAGGAATATCACTAAGGACACTCTTCATACCTGAAACCAATGTATCAATTATATATTCTGTTGGACGAGCATAATTAATTTTTGCCATCTCATTATTACATATACCGCAAAGATGATGTGTATACCGTCTAAACTGAATTTCATCAAAATTATCCTTCAGAAAATTGCCAACAATAGTACCATCTATTAGTGGACGACTGCAGCAGAGATAACAGTTACCTAAATGATTTATAATTAATGGACTCCAAGCAAATGGACATATCAAGCCAATTCTTTCATCAACATATTGTTTAGATGCATTAAAATCACGATAATGCATATTTTTTTCAAACCATGATACTGGTGTATTTTCTTTTAAATTACCGTTTACTGTCTTTGGATTCCCACGTCCTTTTATAGGGATGATAGGCAATCCAATATTGTCTGCAAATTTTTTGAAAATATCATATTCTTGAGTTGAATAGTCAAACATAAAATAATGTATTTCTATGTTAGTATCAATCGTACTATCAGATTTTGCTTTTGCAATAGCCTGTAAATTTTTTTTAACAAAATCTATTTTTCCACCACAGTGGTTTATAGAATAGATTTTTTTGTGAAAATCCTGAAACACTGACTATTAGTTTGTCAATATATCCCAATGTTTTAATAAAATCTTTTGGTTCAGGAAAAGATAAATTTGATGATAAATTTATGTCTGCAATCGACTTGCTTTTTGCATATGAGGCGAATTTTAATAAATTTTGTTGCAGAAAAGGTTCAGTAAATACAAAAAGATTTAAAGCACTGGCCCCAATGTCTGCAATTTTTTCAATTATTGATGTGAATAATTTATAACTCATAACATCTTTAGTGTTTTTCTCATATCTTTGTCCTCGAGAACAGCACTTACAAAAAAGATTACAGGCATTTGTTGTGTCTATAGAGAAGATTGGTTTTTCTGGTAAAGCCCACGTTAATTGATCAGGAATCTTTTCCATTATTTCTTCTCCTAAAATTAGTATAAAATTTGTTGAAGTTTATAGATTGATTATGTGCAGAATTTTAAATGAATAAAGTTTTTTAGAAACAACAAACCTGTACACATCACAAAAGTAGATACGTGTACAAAAATCAGACATAATTTCTATGACCACGTTTTACAGAGGTTTAGGAAGTAAAGTTGCTTTCTTCATTCTTAAACCCGTGAATAAATATCATAACAACTACTTGTGGAAACAAGGGCACTATATGGAAAAATTGCCCTTTGCGCAGTGCGCAGGACACAAAAAAAACCGGAAGACGACGGTCGTCTCCCGGTAAAAAGTACAATCAAGTACTAAAGTTACTTCAGAACAATGAAATGCAGGATTGTGGTGTGTGTGTGCAAATTATGTTCCATTTGTGATCGCATGGTAAAAAAAACCTTTGCCGACGTGCGGCTTTTGTTCAAGGCATTATTTTCAATAGTATTATGACAGTTAGGGCAAAAGCTGTCAATCAATTTTTCATTTTTCGTTTTCTAATGTACTTTCACATGCTTTAGGTAACAGTTCTTTTTTTGCTCAATGTTATCGGAGTTGGACGAATACTTTGTCTGTGAGTTGTGGATAATCGCGCAATAGCTTTCTGTGAATGATATACGCTCCGTAAGAAAATATGACTACTGGTAAAATCTGACCGTCTGAGCGAGAAAATACATCCTTAATATGCCTTACTGGTATGTTATCCATAGATGATACGTCACAATGTTCCAAATCGTGAAGGATACATACAGGATGACATTCGGCAAAATACAGTTTATTCTTCGAGTAGGATTCCCCAAAACCGTAGAAATACACTTCCTGTCCTTTAAGGCGTTCGGCTTCATGGATCAGGTATTCTTCATGAAGGAAGTGTTTCCTCTGATCAATAACATTTGCGAGTAAGGAAGGATTTTCCTGGTATGTGGTTGTACGGTAGCGTGCAAAACCAGCATCGTCCAGAAGTGGCCGCAAGCGCATGAGTTGCGCATTATAGTACATTTTTTGAGGATCGTATTCCCCAGACGGATAAATTTTTTCTAAAGGGGTGTTTTTGAAAATACGCAACTTTGACATAGAAACTTCTGTGGTAATGGCCAAACCTGGATCAAAAGGCATCTGTTTAGCAAAATCCAATGTTTCCTCAAAGTCTTTTTCATTTTCAAGTAAATTTCCAATAATATACGACCATTCCGACATGATACCACGGTCAAAAAATTTTCGTGCTAAGGTCAAATAATGTTCATTGCAATTGATTCTGTTGTAAATCTCGCGGCAAAATTTTTCACTCCCATGCTGAACCCCAAAAAACGCGGCTACCAATCCTGCGTCTATGGCCAAATCAATCAATGCTTCATGGCGTAAAAATTGTTCTGTATTGAAATAGGCAAAGAAGAAACAACCTGAATCCGTAAGTATGAACGCTTAAATGTGTTGAAGTAGATTTTTTTAAATTTATTTACTTAAATCAGCGATGGATCGATGTTTTTAGACAGCATCTGCACACATAAATTTAATTTT
>JAFTCE010000035.1 GCA_017454855.1 Desulfovibrio sp. | reverse complement strand
TTACCGCAGCGTTGCCCAAAGATGCTGTATACGCAGCCACGACTCCTTGATGCGGGCCTTGCTGATGCGGCCTGAGGCAACAAGTTCTTTCAGGGATGCAAACACGATGTCAGGCAGGTCAGGATCCCAGGTCAGGTTGTTGCCAAAAAGCAGAATGTCGCAACCGGCCAACACGGCGAGTTCTATGGTTTTTTTGCGGTCAAAACGCGTGGTAATCGCACCCATGTCAAGATCGTCGCTTACCACAACGCCCTGAAAGCCCAGCTGGCCGCGCAAAACCCCCGTAACCACGGCAGGGGAAAGCGTAGCGGGCAGGGTATCGTCTGACAGGGCAGGCACAATGGCGTGGCTGACCATGACAAGGCCAGGCCAGCCCGCATCTATGGCCTGCTTAAAGGGGAGGAGATCGCGTTCGGGTTTGTAACAGGCGTCCACTGCAACCTGCATATGGTGGGTGTCCTTGCCTGCGCAGCCAAGACCGGGGAAGTGCTTCAGCGTTGGCAAAATCCCCTCGGCCAGGAGGCCCTGCCCGAAGGCGATAACGTGCGCTGCGACGGTGTGCGCATCTTTGCTAAAACAGCGCAGCTGCCTGCCAAGGAGTGAGGTTTGATTGTTCGTCGTTGTTTCAACATCGGCGACCGGTGCTAAATCAGCGTTAATGCCCAGCTCGCGCAGTTCCCTGGCAGTGGCTTTTGCCTGCTGCGCGGTATACTGTGGACTTCTGCTGCCCATGGTTTTCGCGTCTTCAAGTGGCAGAAAGCCCTGTTCGGGCTTAAGGCGACGTACCAGGCCGCCTTCCTGATCAACAGCGATAAGCATGGGCCGCCTGGCAGCCGCATGCAGGGCAGAGGTCAGGCGTTGCAGCTGCGCTTTGTTTCTGATGTTGCGGGGCCCTTTTGTGGTGACATCCCTGTCAAAGAGAATGACATGACCAAGGCGGCCCGCAGCTATGCGCTGCAGGATGGGGCTTTGGGAAGTGAGCTCGGCGTCGCGAAAGCCGCACATGATCATTGCGCCGAGCATTGCATCCAGCGTGGGTTCAGCCTGTGCCCAAAGTACACATGGCGAGCCAAACAGGAGGATTATAATGGGCAGCAGGTGCAAAACCAGATGCTGGAGTGTATCTGCTATGGCTATTTTGTTCTTTTCCATCTGTCCTCCTCGTGAGCTTTGCGGCCCGGTCTCTGCCTTGGATAGAGTTCCGACCCCGCTCAAAAAGCAAAATGCGTAGCCCCGCAGGGCTACGCGTTCTGCCAGATCGTGTTTTTGTTGTAAGCCTGCCTAAAAGGAATACTCAAACATCAGCTGCGCCTTCCAGGCATCCTTTTTTTCAACTTTGCTGTCCTGCATCCAGCTGCGGTTCCAGGTGCCGGTATCGTACATGTTCACGATGTAGCCCAGATCCAGCTTGACGGCCAGATTTTCATAGGCCTTCCAGGTATTGTCCAGGTTGAATTCCAGCAGGTTGTCGTGGGTGGTCAGGTAGGGGCCGTCATAGCTGTAGTAGCCGTCGTTGCCGGCCCAGGCGGACTGCCTGTCATCGAAATACTTGACCATGGACGGGCTGTTGGTGCCGCCCCAGAGCGCTACGCGGAAGGTATGCGACAGATCTTCCAGAAAGCTCACGTCACGCACCTGCAGGCCCACGCCCCAGGTGCCGGCATAGGTCAGGTTTTTCTCATAGAAAAATCCTCTGGTGCCATCGGCCCACATGTCGATGCCATCACAGCCCATGAAGGAGGTGAAGTAGCCGGCACCGGCCACAGTGGGCAGCCGGCCGGAGCCGTTCTTCATATCGCCGTTGTCGCCGCTGGCATACCAGCCAAAAATGCCGGGCACGCCCCAGGAAAACTTGTATTCCACCAGTGCCTTGACCAGCCAGCCCTCGCGGCGGGAATCAGCGCGAATGGTTGTGCCGCCCATCCCGCGCTTCATGAGGTCATAGCTGCCCATGCCGCCGGAATAACCGTAGTTGAATTCAAATTCGATGTTCAGCGGATCCCAAAGGGTCAGTGTTATCGGCAGCCCGAACCAGAACATGGAGGTGTAGGCCGGTGACGTGCCAAAGGAGGTACTGTTGGCGGCAAAGCCAGGGTGGAAGTTGAGCAGGGTGGATTCCAGCGTGCCGTCCACCGTGTACCACTCATCGCCTGTGGTATGCCGGCCCAGGCCATTGTAGCCGTCCAGGGTATTGGTGCCCATCATGCCGTACATGGCCCAGGGGGTAATGCTGACGCCGTCAAAGGTGAGGGGCAGGGTCAGGGCAAAGAGATCCAGGTTGTCCAGATAGTTGGCCTGGTAGCTCGTGCCGTCACGGCCGACGAAGTTGTCGTTGGCAGGGCGCATCCACAGAGCGGTAAGACCCACGTTTTCATTGAACGCGTAGTTGGCCACCACGCCCGCCAGGTCGGAATCCAAAATGGCGGAACCGCCCGCAGCGCTGGGCAGGGCTATGCCCTGCAGGCCCATGCGCAGTTTCAGGTCGGTATTGGGCACTGACCAGTCCAGATAGGCTTGCTTAATTTTGTTTCTGTTGGTGGCGTCGGAGCCCAGGGCACCGCCGTTGCCGGCATTGCCCCAGTCCTGAACACCGATTTCAAAATACACCGTGCCGGAAAGGGCCTCGGAAGCCACGGCATCCACCTTGAGGCGCAGGCGCTGCATGGCGCTGAAATTGTCGTTGGATGTGGATTTGCGCCCGCTGACGCTTTCTGTGAACGTGGCATCCCCCAGGCCGAAGCCAACCTGCCACAGCCCTTGAACCTTGAAGTCAATGGCCTGGGCATTGCCCTGAACGCCCAGCAGCATGCCTGCGGCAAGTAAAAGAGTCATCAGTGTTTTTTTTGTACGAGAAGGCATTGCAATTCCTCCGGTTCAGGGCGTGGCAGCTTCAGGCTGTTAGCAGTATGGTTGGTGCTGTATACGCTGTGTTGCCCATGGGGATGATACCCTTAGGGGTGCCTGTCACAGGGCACGACTCTTTTTTTTCGCGAAGGAAGATACGCCAATGCGCATTCATGGGCAAGCCCGCAGGGGCCCCAGTGCCCTGTATGCTGTAAAAGTCATGGCAGGGGGTGTCTTGCACAGTCCGTTGGCAATGCCTGCAGGAAGCAAGGGGGAGTAGCTTTGTTACTGCTGCTGACTTACTTTCCTGTCGTTCCTGAACGTGCGGCAAGGCGCAGAAAGCGTTCGGCTATGAGGTCCGGAGCCAGCATGGCCTTGGCCTGGATGCTGGTGCGCACTCCGCCGGAAACGTCCAGCGGCCGGCTGGCGTTTGCACGCTCCATTTCCCGCTCCACGGCATCCCGCAGGCGTTGGAAAGATGTCTCCACTTCCGGGTACGCATTGTCCGCACGCCAGGGCAGGCGCAGATCGTGCGTCCAGGAGTGCCCCTTGTGGGAAGGGCTTTCCAGTACATGAAATTCCCTGGGGCGGTACCCTTCGGCACGCTCAAGGCAGTCGGGGTAGCAATAGTCCTGCCGATCTTCTTCCGGCTTGGGGATGGTGGAGACAATTCTGACTTCAGGCAGGGCCAGTGCTTTTTCGTGCTCCTCAAGATGGGCCGCATAGTGCAGCACAGGGCGCAGGTTGCCGCGCTTTTTGGTAATATGCCATTCAATGCGCATGGTAGCTCCTCTATGTTTGGGGCGGAAGGTGTTCACACTACGGATTCTGTCAGATGGACGACCTGGCCGAAAGGCGGTGGCTGGGCGTTTGCGCTGCTGCATACCCACAGCACGGGGTATGCCGGTGCTTCTGGGTAGCGGCTGCACTCCAGGTCAGTAAACCATATAAGACATGCGGGGCGCAGCCCCGCTTCCTCAATATGGCGGCATACAGGCCGGTAATCTGTGCCGCCGCCGCCCACAGGCTCAAGACGTACGGGTATGTCCATGCGGGTGAGCGTGACCGATGTATGCACCTTTGTATCGTGAAAGAGTACCGTCAGGGTGGCGTCGAACGCTTCCAGCACGCTGGACAGCTCGGCGCAAAACATGGTCAGGGAGGGTTCGTCCACTGAGCCGGAACAGTCTACGGCCAGCACAACGCATTCGAGACAGGCTTCGCGGCGCGATGGCAGATATATATCCTGATAGATATAGCGTCTGTTGGGTGTGTTCCAGGTGTAATCGCTGCGGGCGCATTCCTCCAGGAACTGGCGCAGAAGGGAGCGCCAGTCCAGGCGAGGTCGCCAGGCGCGTTTAAGCTGGCGGGCAAGACCCGCTGGAAGGCTGCCCATGTGCGCTACCCGTTGCCATGACTGCGTGACAGCGATGTCCAGTTCCTGTTCCACACCTTTGCGGCTAGCTTCGTCGCGAGGATCGCGTACTGCGGGATGGTCGCGCACTTCTCCCATGAAGGAGGCCGCGCCACCTTTTTCTTTGCGCCCGCTGGCTTGCCTGTCAGCGGCCTTGTTGCCGGCCGCCTCGTCCGGTGTTTCCTCTCCTCTGGAGCCTTTTGCCTCCGGACCGGAACGGGCCGCCCCTGGTTGGTCCACCGGCGTACCACCCTTGAGGGAAGCAGCATCCGCCTCACGGGCAGCTGAAGCATTTTGCGCCGTGCGGGAGGATCGTGCGCCTCTGTTCTTGGGCATTTCCTGCAGATCGGCGAGGGTGGTGTAGATCTCCTCGGCATGTTGACCGGTAAAGGTCGGGTCGTGAGCAAAGCCTTGCGGAAGAACAAAGCCGGATTCCAACAACACCTGGTTGACCGCAAAGTCACAAGCCCGGTTCCAGAGTTTTGCATCACGCCATCGGCGACGCAGATGGTGACCAAGGGCCAAGTGCAGCACTTCGTGGGCCAACGCACCAATGAGAGCGTCATCGGGTATGGCGGAGGCAAATGCGGGGTTGAATGCCAGCGTTTTACCGTCGGTCCAGAGGTCAACGCAGGCGGGATCTGCACGAAAGGTCAGCCTCAGTGCCAGCGCACCGAAAAACGGATGTTCCGCCACCAAGCAGGCCCGTGCCCGCGTCAAGGCATTGAGAGCGGCGTCATCAGACAAGGGGGAATTGCGAACGTCCATAACGGCAGCTAGAGCAGCACATCGGCATTCTGCTGCGCCCAGCGTGTGAATGCAGGGCTATGTACCACTTCTGTGTTCTGGCATACTGCGTCACGCATGAGCAGTATCCCGAATTCGGCTGGCAGGCGCTGCGCGTATGTGACCAGGGCATCTATGGTAGCCTCGTTGGCTTTAAGGCTCAACGCCTCACAGGTGGCATACAGGGCGGCGGGTTCCACGGGAACAGGGGCGGAGTCCGGAGCAGCCAGAATACCATCGACCGTGGGCAGATCGCGCCAGACGGAAAGAAAACCCATGAATTCTGCTGCCGTGCCAGCACCAATCGTGCCCTGATACAGTTCATACTCCACGTCAGATTCCGGTCCGGCTTCCAATATGCGGGAAACAAACTCCCAGGATCGGGGAGAGGCAAAGGCCTTGTCCGTAGTCTGCGGATCAAAATCGTGCAGCAGCTTTGGACGAAAACGTAAAAAGGCGCAGACTTCGGGGCGGATGCCCGCTCCCTGTGCCCAGGCAAGCCAGCCATTTAGATCTGTCTCGAACTGCAGATGCACCATGCGGTTGGCCAGAGCAGACGGCATGCGATAGGCTACAGCCCGGTCCTTTTCCCGGTTGCCCGCTGCCACAATAGCCCAGCCGTCTGGCAGGTGGTACTCCCCAATGGCGCGGTCAAGAATGAGCTGGTAGCAGGCAGCCTGTACCAATGGCGGGGCGGCATTGAGCTCATCAAGAAAAAGAATGCCCCGTGCCGGAGCTGTTGCGTCGGGCAGAAAGGCGGGGGGACACCAGACAGCGCGGCCCTCATTCAGGCGGGGAAGCCCGCGAAGGTCAACAGGGTCCAGCAGCACGGCACGGATATCGCGCAGTGCGTAGCCCAGGCTGGCAGCCACCTGGGCCACAACCTGACTTTTGCCCACACCGGGGGCTCCCCAGAGAAAAACCGGCTGACGGATACTGATAAGCGTTCTGAGGGCGGAAGCAATCTGGGCTGGGGTCATGGCAGTTTCCTGGCAGGAAGATAAAGGTGATACGCAAATACCTATGCAGCAGGACGTGCGTGAAGGGATAGACGCGCGTCCTGCCTTTGTGCACCAGCCGAAACGCATGCGGCAGCATGGCTGAAGGCAATGATACGCCGCGAGTATGCTTCTGCCATGGGGGAATGTCAATAAAAAAGAAATTCATTTTCATAAAGAAGTTGGCATTGGAGTATGTAAAGATACAACGAAAGCTCCTAATAATGTGGAGTCAGACAGGGGATTTTTTTTTGTGGTAACGTAACGGATAGTTAGGGCATGGCCGTGCCGGCTTGTGACCATGGCTGACAAGTTATGGCATCCGTGCCCGTACAATGCGCTTGGCACGGTACGGGCAAATAGGATACTATAACTCAATTCTAAATATAACGAATTTTATGCAAGCGCCGACAGTGCCCTGCATGCTGCACAAAGTCATGGCAGGGGGCGGCATAGCTTCGAAGAGAATAATATGCGCCAAATAAACTTTGTATATGATAGTATAAATGACTTTTTGGATTCTCTTGATACGATTTACCATGAGGTGAACAGGGTCTCCCCTTCCAATGCGTTGCTGCATTTGTATTTTTCTGGAATTTCAAGTCAGCAGGCAAAAACAGTATTGGAAGCCATTGATAAGCATATTCCTGACGTACCAAGAATTGGTATTTCTGAATATCCTGCATACAAAGATACAAAGAAGAGTTTACTGAAATGCAATCTGATTATTGCCAATAATGCACAGTTTTATTCCTATCATGTGCCTTGTGTACGAGGAATGGAAAAAGAGCGTGCTGTCTCATTTGTTAATGACATAAAGAATATACCATATATCAAGGCAATAGAGATCTGTTCAGCAAATCAGGATACAGACACGTCAACATTTATTGAAACTCTCGGTGAAAAATACCCTGAAACTGCCATATTCGGTTCTTTATCAAAGCCAGCCTCTATCATTGATAATACGCTCATAAACGAGGATGATTCTTTTCATATTGGAAAGGATATTTCCTCAGAAGGATATACCATTGTACTCTATGCAGGAGAAAATCTTGAAGTCAATTTGCATTATACCCAGAGCTGGCGCCCTATCGGCAAGAAAATGGCATTGCAGTTGGATGAAAAGCCTCTGCTTGGTTCAAGTGCTATTTCCAAGATAGATGGTATATCTGCTGTAAAAATTTTTTATAAATATCTTGGTATACCAGGCGATGATACATTTCTTAATAATGCGTGGTACTTACCGCTGATAATTACGAGAAATAATATCAATATCTGTTTTACGCCTATTGGATGCAATAGAGATACTATTTATTATGGAGGAAGAATATATAAAGATGATAAAATACGTTTTTCGTATTGTACGATAGAAGAAATACTTGACGCATCTTTTGAGGAATGTAAAAAAATTAAAGAACTATCTCCAGAAGTATTGATGCTTATTATTTGTGGAAACAGATATGCTTTCATGAAAGATGAGGAAATAACAGAACTTGAGTATTATAAAAATTGTGTATCAAATTTTACTTATTGTCATGCATATGGTGAAATTGCATATAAAAGTAATAGAGGCGGTTTACTCAATAGCGCTCTTGTATCCATTTCTATGCGTGAATCACAAAAAAGCAGTCAGATAGTGTCAGCATCTTTTTCAATTCCACAGATACGCAAATTCAAATACTCTACTATTCCTGTGTCATTTATCGTTTCTCATTTCTTTCATCAAATGACCTGTGAGATTATGCATTATCAGAAACATTTGGAGGACGAAGTAAATAAGATTACACAGGAAAATTTTCATCTTACAGTAAGTATTGTTCAAACGCTGGCTGAAACCATTGATGCCAAGGACAGATATACCAAGGGGCATTCCAATCGCGTTGCGGTATATTCACGTGAGATTGCCAAAAGGTACGGATACAGTGAGAAGAAATTAGATGAAGTGTATATGGTTGGCCTGCTGCATGATATTGGAAAGATTGGTATCCCTGATTATGTCATAAATAAAAGGTCAAAACTTACGGACGAGGAATATGCCGTCATCAAAAAGCATCCTATTATTGGTGCACATATATTAGGCAGCATTAAGGAAAAACCCGATTTCCTGACCGGTGCAAAATGGCATCACGAGCGCTATGATGGTACTGGATATCCTGACGGTCTGAAAGGCACAAACATTCCTGAAATTGCTAGGATTATTGCCGTGGCTGACGCCTACGACGCCATGACAAGCAACAGAAGTTATCGTGATGCCCTGCCCCAAAAATATGTACGGTATGAAATTGCCAGTGGTAAAGGCAGGCAGTTTGATCCGCAGTTTGCCGATATCATGCTGCAAATGATTGACAGTGATACCGCATACAGCATGAGGGAATCTCAGGATAAAAGCAGCAGGTATCCAGACTGCATGGATTTCACGCCTTGTTCCAGTGAGGTTAGCCTTCGTGATGCAGATTATTTTGTGGAACATTTTACACAGGCGCACCATTCCAGTCATCTTTCTCTCTTACAGCTTGTGGATTTTGGGCAGTATATGCCTGGCGGTTTCCTGGTATACAAGGCCGGAGGCGAAGAAGAGCTTCTGTACGTAAACACTATTGTGCTGGAAATTTTTGGCTGCCATGACCTGGCAGAGTTCAAGGCCCTGACCGGGTTTACATTTCCGGGAATGGTGCATGAGAAGGATATAGAGCGTGTGAAGCTCTCGATTATCGAGCAGGTGGAGAAGGACGACAATAATCTTGATTACGTGGAATACCGCATTCGCCGTAAAGATGGCGAGATCCGCTGGGTAGATGACCGCGGACGCCTTGTGAGTACGGTCGAATACGGCGATGTGTTTTATGTGCTTCTCAGGGACATAACAGAGCAGCACAATTCACTGGAACTACTGACAAACATAGACCATCTGACGAAAGTCTTTAATCGAAGGCATCTTGACCGTGAGCTGCAGAAAACCGTGTGTCGTCTCATACAGTTTGGCGGAAGTATGAGCATGATAATGGTAGACATAGACAGTTTCAAAAAATTTAATGACTTATATGGACATTATGCAGGGGATAAATGCCTGACGCAGGTGGCGCAGGCCATGCAGCAGGCTTTGCGACGCAAAGACGACATGCTGTTCCGCTACGGTGGCGAAGAGTTCGCTGTGCTTCTTCCCGGTGCGCTTCTTGAGAATGCCGCGTTAGTTGCCGAAAATCTCCGTGTTGCTGTGCGCAATTTGGATATATTCCATGAGCGTGGTCCTCATGGTATTGTCACGATCAGTATTGGGGTGGCGTCATTCACTGGAGAAGAGGCGTCCAATCTCCCTAATCCGGCTGCCGCATTGGTCAATATGGCTGATAAAGCGCTCTATGAGGCAAAGAATTCCGGTGGTGACGTTGTGAAAATTGCGCGTGAAAACCGTTCGGACGAATAGCGACTGATGTCATGCCACGGGCGTGAGATGCATGGTAGGCAAATTACAGAATTTCCCTCGCTTCCAGCATGACTTCATTGCCCATACGGTTGGCTTCCTCGCCAGAACGGTGCGCGTCCGCTTCAACGTAATTCTCCGCAACCTCTAGGATGTCGATTATACCCTTGCGCACTGTCGCGTCGTCAGGGGCCATATCGAGAACCTTGGTAAAATTGTTTACAAGCTGTCGCAGACCTCCGCCCTTGACATCCTTACCTAGGATATCCGCAAGGTTGCCAAGTCCGGCATGGCGTAAGCTCCGCTGTGCAGCAGCTGTGGCATCTAGGATGACCTTGGGCGTTGTTTCCTTGCGGTTCCCTTCGCCTGGCCCTCTGCGAGTAATGACGGTGAACAGCGAGAAGCAGTGCTTGAGGGACTCGCGGGTGTCTCCCACGCGCTTTTGCCGCGTCTGCATGCCCGGTACACGGGAGGCTTCCTCATCCGCCTTGGTAATGGTGCTGCGGTAGATGCCGTAAGTTTCACATTTGAGAAAGAGCCGTCGCTTCTGCCGCCCTCCCTCTATCTGGGGCAGGGTAAGGTAATGAAGTGTACGCATGCCACCCATGAGTCCGCCCATGCCTTCAGGAATGTCCAGACCTCGGGGCATGTTCTTATGCCCGTCCACCATATGTTGCTGATAGGCCCTGGCGTGGGTGGATGTGCGTAGGTAGAGTTCCTTGCAGGTGTCTAGCCAGTGGTACAGCTTGCCGTCTGGGTCTTCCACAGAAAACGCCCCACGCTCGTTGTATTCGCCCTTCTTGACCGTGCCCGCGTGCAGGGCCAGTGTCAGACAGGCCACATTGCGCGGTGTGGCCGCATAGCGATGGCCCTCACCCTGCATGACGGATCTGAAAATATCACGCCCTCGCTGGATTCGGACGGCCAGGATGTTCTGGAGCTCTTGAAGTGTCCTGGGGCGTTCCGCCTTAGGCGTATTGGCCAGCATGGCCTCGTAGTGTTCTCTGCGGAAGGTGAGCGTATCGTTGCCCACATGGACGGCAAGCTGTTCCGGCAAGGCGAAGGGCGGAGTGGAAGCCGTCGCAACGCTGGCCGTGCGTGCTGCCGCAAAATGCTGTGCCTCCGCCAGTCCTGTACCACCCATGGCACGTGCCGCCGCCTCCTCGGTGTGCGTGAGGTTGGAGACATTTTGTTCTGAGAACACGTCAAAGGCATGTTCTGAACCGGCCTTGGCGATGGTCAGTCGGGCGCAGCCCTCGGCGTCGATCTCCAGCGTTGCGCCTGATGTTGCGGCAAGGGCCTTCAGGTGGGAGCGAGCAGTGGCGGTAAGCGGCTGATCACAGTGGTAAATGATGTTGTCGCCGTCCACATGGGCACGCCACGCCACACGCGTTTCGGGAATGACGGCAAGATGCTTGAGGGGCACTTCTCCCCTGGGACTGACCCATGTGGTGGGTGAGGTGAACTTTTCAAGGTTCTCCAGGGTTTCGATGGCCTTTTCCTGCAGTACCGGTCCGCTTTGGGCCAGGTCATCGTACAGTTTGAACTGGTTTTCGGCCACAGTCAGCACTTTGGCCATGGAGTCTTTGAATTCCGCTTCTTTTTTGTCAATGTCGGCCGCGATCTTGAGGCGCAGAGTTTTCTCGGAGGGCGAAATACCCTGTTCGTTCGGGTTAAAGGCATTGCGATAGTCACTAAAGAGTGTTTCTACCTTGCCGGACTGCTGTAATGTCCGCAACTCCAGGGCACCCTGAAACTTGGCAAAGCGCGTGTCGTCGTCAAAAACCGAGAAATTTTTAAATCGCGGCTTGGTTGAAAAACCGTAGGTGTCCTTGAAGGAGAAATTGTCGTCCACCTCAAGGAATCGGCCGTTTCCTTCCAGCGAATGGCCCGGATCAATGGCGAGGAACGTCCCTGGCTGGCCGTCCTGTCCCTGCACAAAGCCCTTGTTCTGTCCACGGGAGCCCACGGCATCCCGGTCGGCGGTTACGAGGAAAAATGCCTTATATTTGCCGAGACGTTGCACACTTTCGCCATTGGGCGGCACGATCTGCCCATCCTTGATGTAGCCGTTCTCCATATCCTTGTAGCCCTCGGCGAATTTTGCCTCAAGCATGAGTTTGGGATGTCCGTCGGAATACTGCCCCCGTACGATGGAGAGTTCCTGCGAGGGAATACCCGCAAGACGTGTCAGATCATTGGCCAAAGCCTCCGTGACCGCTCCGGCAGAGGATTTGTCCGCCGTGGTGGCTGTCTGAAGGCGGTAGAGCTGCCCCATCTTGCGCCCTACCTTGATGCGTTCCGGCCGCATGAATTTGCCGGCCGATGCCGCATGCTTGGTGAAGATACGGTTGCCCTCGTTGTAGTCGAGCTTGACGATGTGGCGGTCATTGAAATGCTTGAAAATGGGGGACATGCCGTAGGCCGCGTTGCCGGGCCTGACGCCCATAACTGCTTCACGGATTTCCACAAAAAGCGCTTTCTTGACGGCCCTGAGGTCCATCGTTTTCCACATATTCGGGGATTTGTTGGGGAATTTGTCACAAAACGCCCTGTAAATGGTACTGTTTTCGTTCTGCATGCCCTCTTCGAGCATGTACTCTGCCACCGCCGCCATGCCCGCAGGATGCTGGCGACCGCAGAGCATGATCTGTTCACGCAGGGGCTTGTTCCCGCAGTTCCGCGCCAACGTGGCATTGTTTTTCTTCAGTTCTGCCAACGCGGCTCTGCTTTCCGCAGAAGAGGTATCGGCCAAAAATCCTCTGGTATCATCGAGAGACCAGTCATTTTTGTAAATAAAGCCGGGTTCCACGCCATTGGTCTTGAGCGCATGCAGCAGCACGGGGTTTGTCGTCGAGCGGTTGATGCGCATTCCCACCCCTGCGTCCCCCAGCTTGACTTTATCCCCAATAGACGTTTGCCCCTTCTTGAAAACGGTCTTGAGATTGCGCAAGCCTATCGGTTCGTCGGCCCTGGTGGATGTTTCCACTTCCTTACGGCCGTTGAGGCTGTGCGTCGTTGTATCCAGCTTCCTGCCGGGGGCCACTTCTGCCTGCACCACGCCTATGGCCTGCGCAATGCGGTTGGACGCCATCCTAGCTATGTCAAGGGGTGTATGGCACGATGCAAGATGACAGTCGTGATAGGGCGATTCACTTATATTGTCGCGGACAGCCTGCCGCATCTCCTTAGAGAGTTCCCGCACCTTCGGATCCGTATCCAACTGCCTCGCAAGTTCATTGATGAAGCGTTTTTGCTTCAGTGTCTCCAGATTTGAAAACACCGCCTTCACGTCGCAGGCACGCAACGATTTCTGAAGTTGTGCCCGCATGCCTACCACCGTATCAAAGGCGTGTTCGCCGAAAACGCCGTACCGCTGGGCGAGTGCTGTGCGGAAGGCTTTCATGGTGGCCTTGTTGGTGTTCTTTCCCGATGAAAAGAGCAGATTCCCCAGTTTTACCGCGCTGTTGTTAGCAGCGACCACAATGTCACGCGAAGTGAAAAATGTGGCATTGGCAAGCTGTTGAAACTGCTCGAAGGTAACGCCCATATGCTCCTCCTATGCCCTGACTCCCATGTGCGTGTAGGGCAAAACGAGAGGATCTGCTGCGCTGGTGGTCGCAGTCATGGCGCTGTTAATGCGGTCAGCCCAGATATCGCAGAGTTGCAGGATTTTTTCCAGGGTTGTCACAAATTCTTCCAGATCTCTGGCGGCCACATCCCCGTCATAAAAATAGTTGTAGATGACGGTTTCACTCGCATCCTCAAGCGTGAAAAATCCCCCCGCCGTATCCTTGCCAAAGAGGCCGCCCGCAAGCAGGTCGCGGTACACGGCTTTAGGGGCATCCTTGGAAAGTTCTACAACCTCCACGAAACATAATATTTTAGCTGTTGCCTCGATAAACTGGAGATTCAGCGTGTACGTGTCATCCACACGAACTGTCACCAGGCCCGTCTCATCGGGAACCATCATGGTCAAACCCGTCGTTTTTCGCAGTTCCGCAAGAAATGCCTTATATTCGTCCATCGTTCGCATGGTGTCGTCCCGTTGTCTTTAAAAGCTTTCACCCGAATGGGCCTGATGACATCAGTATAACGATAACGATGGAATAATAAAAGGCAAATCGCAGTGTGCTTTTTTCATCAAATTTGACGATGAGAGACGTCATTCTGCCTTTGACGGACGTTCTTTGGAAAAGCGCAAATGGCAACCATCAGCCAGCAACAGGCACGCCCTATATCCCCGTCCTTCAGGAAGGGGATATAGGGCGAATCATTGCAATATGCTGCTATATAGTAACTGCTCCCCCCTTAGAAAGGCGGCTGGTCCCAGGGGGTTCCTCCTGCTGTCTGGGGTTGCGCTGCCACTGGGACCGGGGCTGCGGCCGGCACCACAGCAGCAGGCGCAGACCCTGACTGACCGCCTGCCTGCAGCACAGGCAGAGGCTTGTACAGCCTGATTTCGTTCTTCTCGCCATAGTCGTCGGTTTTGATGCGTACGCTGACGAGCATTTCGCGCTGCAAGAGCTCCGCGCTGTCCTGTACCACGTCGGGGTTGGGCAGACGTACGGCCAGGGCGATGCTCTTCAGTTTCTGCTGTGCCAGACGGCGGGCGGCTTCGTTGGGGTTCCAGAAGTGCAGGCCGTCAAAGAGGCAGCGGTGGGTATGGGGGCCCTCCACCACATCGTAGCGCAGGTTGAGGTACTGTGTGCCGTTGTGGGCTACCCTCATGGCGTCATCCACAATGCGGACATGGTAGACCCCCGGGGGCAGGATGCCGTATTCTTCGTTGAAACCCTTGAGGCTGGAAAGATTCATGCTGTGCAACTGCATGGCTGTACTCCTTGTTATGCTGTTTCCTACTGCTCCGCCGTGCCACATGGGCCGTGCGTTGTTCGGGCCTCAGGAATCCTGCCCCTGGCGGCTGCCTGTTGGAATGAGCCTGTTAGGCCTGCTCGCGTCCCCTGGGCCGTGATTGGCGGGTTTATTCCATGTGGCAAAGTAATAATAGTGAAAACGCTATTTAATTGCAAGAATAAATTGCGAATATAAAAATATATTATCTAAAAAAATATTTTATTCGCAAAAAAATTATAGTGAAATTGCAGCGTAGTCGTGTTGCGGACAGGGCAGCAGAAAGGCGCAGGGCCTGTGCACAGCCCTGCGCCCGAAAGGCGGGAAGAGTACTGGCGTGCAGGAAGCAGGTGCTTACTTGACCACCCTGCCAAACCAGCGGACACGGCCGTGCACCTGCATGACCTCCTGCCCCTCCACCGGTATGGGCGGGTAGTTTTTGTTTTCGGAGCACAGGTTCCAGCCGCGCGGGGTGCGCTGCAGGCGTTTGACCATAGCGGTTTCGCCAAAACCGATCAGGTAGATGAAGCCGTCGCGGGGCTCGTTGTCGCGCGTGTCCACCAGTATGGTGTCGTGGTCGTTGATCAGGGGCTCCATGCTGTCTCCGCGCACATACATCATGATAGCGTGCCTGGGATTGATGCCGATAATGCGCATGAAACTTTCACGGAAGGCATACATGCCGGCAGGTTCCGCACTGGTTTCCCAGCTTTCCCCCGCGCCGGCAACAGCCTCGACGCGGGGCACGAACACAAAGCCGTTGAGCTCTTCCCCGGGCAGGGAAATCTGCCCGCCCAATTTTTCAAACCATTCCAGCACATAGGCATACTGTGTGCGGGCGCCCTTCAGAAAACCGTACAGCGTTGTGGCCGTAGTTGCCTTCAGCCCAAGAAAGCGCGCCATTTCCACCTGGGTCGGGAAACGCCTGCCCTTGCCGATCTGGGCGAGAAAAAACTCGCGCATGGTGTCGCCGCTCGTCATAGCTTTTCTCACTTTTTTCTAGACTTATAGCGTAAACGCTAATAATTGACAAATAGTGAATTAAAATATTTATTCTGGACAAAATATAGTGAATACGCTATTAGAGCGGCATGGATATTCGTACGCAAACACGACAATTCCTGGCTGCCTCCGGCTGGTCGCAGGCGCGTCTTGCCGAGGCCATTGGTGTCCATGTGGTTACGCTGAACCGGTATTTGAATCATCCCGTGCAGATCAGCACCAGTGAACGGCTGCGGGATTTCTTTGCCCGGCAGGAACGCACACAGCTGCCTTCCGGCGAGTCAGAGCAGGAGCGGCCTGACGATGTGCAGTGACACAGCCGCACAGGCAAACAACGCAGTATGCGAGCAGCACAGTATGCACGAAATCACGCCCACCTTTCTCTGCACCCTCGGCTTTTCCGTCTTTCCCCTGGGCAATGGCGGCACGCCGCAGGCCAAGAGGCCGCGTGTGCCATCATGGAAGCCGTATCAGGCAGAAGCGCCTGACGACGAGCAGGTGGAAGCCTGGTGTGCCATGTGGCCAGAAACCAACTGGGCCATTGCCTGCGGCCTGGTTTCCAACCTCGTGGTGGCGGACTGTGATTCGCCGCAGGCTCTGGCCTGGGCAGAGGAGCATCTGTGCAGCACGCCGGTGCGAGTACAGACCAGGCGTGGCTGGCATCTCTATTACCAGCACCCGGGCGCTGACAGTCTGACCTGGCTGTCTGCCCTGCGCAAGCGCCTCAAGGAGGAGGGGCGGGGCATAGACCTGCAGATCGACGGTTTCTATGTGGTTGCGCCCGGCTCCCTGCACGAGGACGGCACCACCGTCTACACCCTGCACGGCAACCTCAGCACCTTCCGCGAGTATGCGCCGGAGTTTGCGCTTGCCCATGGCAAGGGGAACCTGGCCGACGTGCAGGCCGCGCCTGTGGCGGCCACGTTCTGCCAGATACATCCTGGTGGCAGACACGACCGCATGCTTGCCCATGCCGGCGGGCTTATTAGGCAGGGATTGGAGCGGGACAGTGTGCTGGCCGATACCCGGGAGCAGAACAACATCCAGTGCGTGCCACCCCTGCCGGACAGGGAAATCGTCTCCATTGTGGACAGCACCTTTAAGAGCGAGGCGCGTAACCATCCGCAGGAGCAGGCCCTCACAGCCATGGACGGGCTCAGGCTGGCTTCCCTGCCGGACGCTGCGGCCACAGCCTGGCCGGAGGGCATACTGCACCCTGGTGGGCTGCTGGAACAGATCATGGACTACACCATGCAGAGTAATGTGCGTACGGAGCGCATCTTTGCCCTGGCCGGAGCCGTGACGCTGCTGGGCGGCATTCTCGGCATGCGCATCCAGTCCGAGACGGGCCTCACTACCAACGTGTACTGCATGGCCATTGGCAATTCCTCGGCCGGCAAGGACGCTCCGCGCAAGACCCTGGCGCGCCTCATCTACGCCCCCGGCGCGGACAGCACGCTGGCCAGGCTGGATGGCGGCGCCGATGCCGCTTCAGACACGGCCATTCTCAACTATCTCTGCCGTGAGGGCTGCCAGCGTGCCATATTCTCCCTGGATGAAATCGGGCTCTTTCTCAAGAGCACCAAGAGCCCCAATTCGGCGCGGGCCGGCGTGCTCAAGCTGCTTACGGAGCTCTATTCCAGCAACGGCGCCACGCCCTATGTCAAGCGCTATGCCAGCAGCGACAATGACAAGACTCTGCCCTGGCGGGCGCTCTCCATTCTCGGCACCAGTGTGCCCGGCGAATTCTGGTCTGCCCTGTGTGACGGCGAGGCCGTCAACGGCTTTTTGGCGCGCTGTCTGATTTTTGAGGCCAGCGGGGCCCTTGTGCCCCCGCGTTTTGACGGCCTCCATCCCGACCCGCCGCAGGAACTCGTGCACAGGCTCAACACGCTCTGGGCCATTGAGGGCGGCGAGCATGTTCCGGAAATTGCGGCAAACGGCACGGTGTCGCTGCGTGTACGGCCACGGCCCCACATCATAGCCATGGATGCCGAGGCCAGGAAGCTGCATGCGGCCCGGCTTGCGGCGCACTATGCGCTGCAGACAAGCGCCGAGAATGCGGACGACATGGCCGTAGCAACCCTGCACGGACGCGCAGGGGAAAATGCCGTCAAGCTGGCGCTCGTGCGCTTTGGCAGCGACATGATTTCGCCGGGCGACCTGACCCGCCCCATGAGCCCGGCGCAGCTGGCCTGGGGCTGGCAGGTGGCCGAGGAGTGCCTGCGCCGCACAGAGGAGCAGATACGGCTCAACATCCACAGCTCGGATTTTGAAGCCTGCATTCAGAAGGCCATCCGGGGCATCAGGAAATTTCAGGCAGAAGAGCGGCGCAAGGGCAGGGAGGTGCCCGGCGCCCCCCGCTGGATTGTGGAACGCTCCCTGCGCGGCGTGCCCACCAGGATAGTGCAGGAGGTCTTTCTCAAGATGGCGCGGCAGAACATCCTGCGGGAGCTGCCTTTTAAGCCGAGCCGGGGCCGCGCGGCCACGTATTTTTGCCTGGTGGAGGACGCTGCAGATTGAGGCCGTAGGGTTTTTTCCATAATGCCGCCAGACGCTGTGGAGGTATATGCTGATTCCAACTGCTGCAAATCATAGAAGAAAAAATATTCCTCCCAACCGTCAGGGCTTCCCCCCCAGCTATGGATCAGCGTCCTGTACCGGGACAGTGGAGGAAAGGGAAGTGTTTATATATCTATTTAGTATTATTAGAATTTTTTAATAAATAATGCCTCCAGCAGGGCTGGCGGTCTGTGGCGGTATAAGGGGCGGCACCCCCTGCCGCTCCCACCAGCCAGCCGGAGGCAGCCCAAGGAGCTATGGCATGAGTACGGGGAAGGAAACACAGGTGGTGTATGCGCCCAGGCTGCTCAACAGCCTGACCGAGATATGCGAGGCCTTTCACGTGAGCGCCTATACCGTCCGGCGCTGGGCGGCACAGCAGGCCCCCATTGTCATGGACGGCGAGGGGCCCAAACGCCGCTACAGCGCTGAACTGCTGGACCTGCACGCCTGGCGCAAGCGGCAGAGCGGGGTGGCATGAACATTTGTCTTGGCAGAACGGCTTGGGCTACGTTACACTATGCCATGCACAAATCTTGGCTTACCCAGTTGCGGCAGATCCGCATATCTACCCTTGTCAGGCATATGACCTGGCTGGTGGCGGGGATTGTTCTGGCCTCTCTGGCCATTTTTTCTGCATCCACCTACTTCATGCACCAGGGGTTTGAAGACCGTGTGCGTGGCGAGCTGAAAACCATGCGCAATGTGGTGGACGACTATGTATCAAATATCCGCATACGGCTGGCGCGTGAGGCGAGCCTTCTGGCAGAGTCGGACAAGCTCCGCGCGGCGCTGGCTGCCAGGGATTACGCGGCACTGAAAGCCTTTGCGCAGAAGGCCGTGTATGCTGCCAACGCCAGCTTTACCACCATTATCGACGAGCACGGCATCGTGCTGGCCCGTGGGCATTCCAGCAAGAAAGGGGATGACATCGGCAAGCAGCCCTTCCTGCGGCGGGCACTTGACGGCGAGACCTCGGTGGATCTGGTGCGCATGGATAACAACGGCCTGTCAGTGGCAGCGGCGGTACCGGTCTTTGTTTCCGGCCAGCAGGTGGGCGTGCTGCTGTTTGGCGATGCCTTTCGCACCAATGCCTTTGTGGACGAGGTGAAAAAAGTCACCGACTTGGAAATGACCATCTTTGACGGCGACACGCGCATTTCCACCACCATTATGCACGATGGCAAGCGCGCCGTGGGCACGAAACTGGAGAGCCAGGAAGCGCGGCAGACCGTGCTGGAAGATAATCTTCCCTATGTGGGTGATGCGCCCATTTTCGGCCGCATGTACAAAACAGTGTACTGGCCCATGCGGTCCGACCAGGGAGATTGCCTGGGCATCTGGTTTATCGGCACGGAAGTGGAGGGCATGGAAAGGGTCATCACCCGCATTGCGCTTTCCTGCCTGGTGAGCACGCTGGTCATTGCCGTGGCGCTGTCCATTCTGGGCATTCTCTTTTTCCGCTCGCTGGTCAATCCCCTGGAACGCAAGGCCTATGTGGACGGGCTCACGGGCATCACCAACAGGGCCGGCTTTGAAAAGTCCTTCAAAAGCGTCTTTGTGGAGCAGTCCGGCAAGGGGGCCCTCTTTCTCATTGACCTGGACAACTTCAAGGCCGTCAATGACAATCTGGGCCATCCCGAGGGCGACGCAGTGCTTATCCACGCGGCAAAGACCCTGAAGTCGGTGTTTCGCGGCACCGATATTGTGGCCCGCCTGGGCGGCGACGAATTTGTTGTCTACGCGCCCACCATGGACAACCCCGAAGTTATCGACATCAAGTCACATTGCTTCCTCGAAGCCGTTCGCAAAACCTACGACCTGCCCGGTGGCGGCAGCGTGACCGTAACGGCCAGTGTGGGCGTGGCCCTCTTCCCCGCGCACGGCGGCACCTACGAGGTGTTGTACAACAGTGCCGATACGGCCCTCTATGCCGCCAAGGAAAAGGGCAAAAACCGCTATGTGCTGTACGATGCCGGGACGGAGATGGCCTCCCTGGGTGACCAGACCTCATAGACGGCTTTGTGAACCAACTGCCAGTGACATCAAAATAGCAAAACGGCCCGGGTATTGCTGCCCGGGCCGCAAATGTTTTGTGCGCACATATCGAGGAAACCGTTTCCCTCCACATATCTGCCACACTGGAAAATTTCCCGGGAGTTCCATTGGTTTTTGACAGATTTCATCTGGTAAAACTTATGAATGATGCTCTTATGATTGTTCCGATAGAGGACGAATGGCGGGAGGAGAAATATGGCTTGACATCCATAGCTTGCAGGCTATAGCTTTTACGTATGGCATGGGACGTGGAGTACACAGACGAGTTCGAGCTTTGGTGGAATACTCTGACCGAGGCCCAGCAAGAAGATCTCGCCGCCACGGTTGGGTTGCTGGAGGCGTATGGACCAAATCTGCCTTTTCCCTATTCAAGCTCAGTCCACGGTTCACGGTACGGACATATGCTTGAACTGCGTACGCAAAGCAAGGGGACGCCGCTTCGAACGCTTTATGCCTTTGACCCACGCCGCACAGCCATTTTACTCATAGGCGGAGATAAAACCGGCCAAGATGATTGGTATGAACGCTATGTCCCCCTTGCAGACAAGCTCTATCAAAGGCACCTTGAAGAAATAGAGAAGGAGCCAAAGGATGGCTAAGAAATTTTCGCAGTTACGGGCACAGATGAGTCAGGAGAGCCGGAAGCGCGTCATCGCAAAGACCGACGCCATGCTTCAGGAAATGGCTCTTTCAGAGTTGCGCCGCGCCCGTGAGCTTTCCCAGTCAGAACTTGCCCGAATTTTGGGCATACGTCAGCCGAGCATAGCAGACATGGAAAAGCGCACGGATATGTATATCTCCACCTTGCGTAGCCTCATTGAGGGCATGGGCGGGCAGCTCGACATCATAGCCAGATTTCCCGGCCAAGAAGTACGGATTAAGAATTTCGCTCAGCTGGCTGAATAATACCTTTAATCGGCTCCTGTCACAGCGGAGGCGGGGTTGATGACAAGCTGATGGGCTTGCCGACAGGCGTAGCATTCAGAGCGGACAGACAGCAGCGTTGCCTCTCGGTGGGGTTTGACCGTGAGCCCAAACCGTAAATAGAATAGAGCGCCTTCGCGTTTTAATGAATCAAGACGTGATGCTGGCCTCGCATCGCGCAAATTCAATCACCACCCTCCAGAAGACCCGCCTCCACCGGAGCTGCCGCCACCGAATCCTCCAGTCCCCCTGCTTCGTGAACCACGATATCCTGAACCATGATGCCTTCTTCCAAAATTACTATAACTATCTTTAATTTTCAGACTACCACAATGTCCAAACGAAATAATATAAAAAAGTACATTAACAATGAAACATACAATACAAATGAATAAGTCCAGTGCGGGTGACAACACAAAATAGTATAGTGCCACCATTACTAGGACAAGCGCGATAAAAATCGCCAGATATAAGCAATCCTCTAGAGTCCACTCTTTGTCCGTGTCATGTGTCATTTTTAAGGATTCCGGTGGCGATTCACCATACTCAGCATAAATTTTGTTCGCCAATTTTTGGTAGGCCGCGAGTATGCCCGCGGAATAGTCGCCAGCCCTAAACATCGGTCTCATAACATCAAGCACTTCACCTGCATACCCGTCGGTGATGGCCCCTTCGAGTCCGTATCCGACCTCTATCCGGAACTTGCGGTCGTCCTTGGCAATGAGAAGCAGAACGCCATTGTTCTTCGCGGCGTCGCCGATGCCCCATGAACGGAACAGCGTGTTCGAGTAATTCTCAATGTCAGCGCCATCCAGCGTATTCACCGAGACCACGACAAGCTGCGCCCCGAACCGTTTGTCCAGGTCATTCCCGATGTCAAGAATTTGCTGCCGATCCTCGGTATTCACCAGCTGCACATAATCCGCAAGGTAAATATCGGCAGTAGGCGGCGAGGGTATGCCGACTGCCGCGGCCATGCCCCGGCATGCCAGAAACAGGACGGCAAGCAGGCAGAACTGAATGAATGGTCCGGCCCGTCTCAAAAAGTCACCTCCGGTACATGATGCGCCGATTCTTCAGCGACGAACTGAGCCATGCTCCGGTAGCCCATCACGCGGGCGACAATGTTGCCCGGAAATGTTCCGATGGCGGTATTGTAGTTGAGAATTGCCTTGTTATAATCGCGCCGGGCGACGGCTATGCGGTT
>JAFTCE010000034.1 GCA_017454855.1 Desulfovibrio sp. | reverse complement strand
CACGGCCAGGGATGTGGCCAACTCGGGAACAATAGATGCCAAGATGACCTTCGAGGAACTGCACGAGATACGGAAAAAAGCAGACGAGGATCTGATTGCGAAATACTGCAAGGATACCCCAGAAATTGATGGAGACAAGAAAAAATCCTCGTTCTTCAAACGGCTCTTCTCCTGGAGCGGCGTCAAGATGGCCGTATCCCTCGCCTTGACGGGTATCGCCATTGCGGCCGCAGTCATCTTGCCGCCGCTCGGCATTGCGGCGGCTGTCGGTCTGGCGACCTTCGCCGCTTCCAACGCCTATTCCGCTGTCAGTTCCTTTGTCGCCATTTGCAATCCCAACGCCAAGAAGGTTCTGCAAGAGATCGACGACATACGACAGGGGATCCACGGTCGTCCCACGGAACTCTCGAAGATGCAGCGCGAAGACGCCAGGGAGAGCCATGAGGAAATCCTGGATCGACTTCACGGTAAGAAGCCGCTGTACCAAGAAGACTATTTCGGTGACACGAAGAAAATGGACGATGGACAACTTCTCGACAGACTTGACACTATGCTTGCCAAGGCAAAGAAGGAAAATGACGAAAAAAAGACCATGAGCCTTGCACTGCTCCATAAGACATTGGAAACGGTCATGACAGGGGAAAAGGAATGCACGGAGAACAAATCCGAAAACGATTTAATCATGACCAATATGCAATTTGCTGTCTTTGCCTGACCTGAACCTAGCCATGCGCTGCGTGCAAGCCCCGTCTCTGCTCACGCCCTTTACGGCTTCCGGCACAAAGGCCCAGCCTGCGGGCAAGGCTGCTCTCGGGCAGTACATGACGCCGCACCCCATTGCGGCCTTCATGGCGTCCCTTTTTCCGCAAAATTTCTCCACCTTTCATCTCCTAGATGCCGGGGCAGGCAGGGGAAGTCTGACCTGCGCCTTTCTGGATGCCCTACGCCAGAGGAAAGATGCCTGTCCCCAAGGGGAAGTTTCTCTCGTTGAGTATGATGCCAACTTGCTCCAGGAGCTGCACAGGAATGCTACCAAGGCCATCGGAACCCTGCTCGTTCAGTGCCATGTGCAGCAGGCCGATTTCATAGCCTATGCCACAGAACTCGTGGCACGCAAGCAGCGTCCCTTTACCCACGCCATACTGAATCCGCCGTATAAAAAAATCCGCAGCGATTCTACACATCGCGCCCTTTTGCACGATGTGGGGATTGAAACCGTCAATCTGTATACGGCCTTCGTAGCCCTCTCCCTAGCCCTGCTGCAACCTGGCGGAACACTGATGGCCATCATCCCTCGCAGCTTTTGCAATGGGCCGTATTACAGGCCATTCCGATATTTTGTTCTGCAGCATGCTGCCATCCGGAGCATCCATCTGTTTACGTCCAGAACGGAAGCCTTCAAAGCCGACAAGGTCTTGCAAGAAAATATCCTCCTGACCCTGGAACGCGATGCAAAACAGGCAGAGGTCATTATTTCATGTTCCGAAAATAGCGCTATGGACGACTACCATGAGACGAAACACCCCTTTGGGGATATTGTCCGGCCAGAAGATTCGGAAAAATTCTTCTTCATACCCCACAATCAAGACATGGAGAAGATCCCCCTAGCGGCGAATCGTTCTTTGACTTCCTTGGGCCTAGATGTTTCCACCGGCCCTGTCGTAGATTTTCGCCTCAAGGAATACTTGCATCCCATGCCGCTGCCTGGCGACGTACCTCTCCTCTACCCCGGACATTTCAACGGAAGTACGCAATGGCCTAGGCATCCGTTCAAAAAACCCAATGCCCTGGCCTTCTGCCCGGAAACCAGGAAATGGCTTTATCCCAACGGCCACTATGTCATTGTCCGACGTTTGTCCTCCAAAGAAGAAAAACGTCGGGTGACAGCCTATCATGTCCAGCCGGAGAGTTTTCCAGGCCAAGATTATCTGGCCTTTGAAAACCACTTGAACGTCTTCCACCGCTGCAAACGCAGCTTGCCACGAGACTTGGCTCACGGTCTCATGCTGTATTTAAACACTCCTTTCGTAGATGCGTTTTTCCGCTGTTTCAACGGTCATACGCAAGTCAACGCTACGGATTTGCGCTCCCTCCCCTACCCATCGGCCAGCATTCTGACGAAACTGGGACAATGGGCGCTTGAGCATCCCAATCTGTCACAAGAAGAAATAGAATATTATCTCAATGCTACATTGATTGAACGACAGCCACAGGACTCCACCCCATGAACAACAAAAACATCCTCATTTTGGGGGTTGGCAACGAACTTCTGACCGATGAAGGTTTTGGCGTACGTGCGCTGGAATACCTTCAAGAACACTACGTCTGGCCTGACAACGTCCGCTTCCTGGACGGCGGCACACTGGGTGCCATGCTCATGACAGAACTCATGGACTGCGACTTTCTGGTAGTGCTGGATGTCGTAGACGGTTCCAAAACCCCAGGGACAGTGTATCTCTTGGAAGGCGACGCCCTGCGCCAGAGTCTGAGCTTCAAGAATTCCATGCACCAGCTTGATCTGCCGGACACGCTCACCACCTGCCGCTTGGCCGGGCATCCGGTGGAGGCCCTAGTCTTTGGCATACAGCCCTTTGACATGCAGAGTACGCACTACGGTCTCACCGCAGATGCCGAAAAAAGACTGCCCCTTTTCTGCCGCAAAGTGGTGGAAACGCTGCAAGGAAAAGGCATTGTGACGGCAACGCCGAGCTGACCCGCGCGACACTGATGCCAGCATTGCCCTGGACGCTGCGTCGGAAGAGACCATTGAGCGACAGGACTACATGCCCAGATAGGCTGTGCGCACTTCCTCGCTTTGCAGCAGTCTTTCTGCCGTGTCGCGCATAACGATGCGACCATTTTCCATCACATAGCCGTGGGCAGCAATGCGTAATGCCTGGTTGGCATTTTGCTCTACGAGGAAAACCGTGGTGCCGTCGGCATTAACTTTCTCAATGATGGCAAATATCTGCTGAATGATGATGGGCGCAAGCCCCAGTGATGGTTCGTCCAGCAAGAGGAGCTTGGGACGCGCCATAAGGGCACGGCTGATGGCCAGCATCTGCTGTTCCCCGCCGGACAGGGTTCCCCCGGCCTGTCTGCGTCGTTCTGCGAGGATGGGAAAAAGGCTGAACACATAGTCCAGGTCATTTCTGACCCCAGTGGGATCATGGCGCAAAAAGGCGCCCAGGTCGAGATTCTCGCTCACACTGAGATCTGGAAAGATAAGACGCCCTTCGGGCACCTGGGAAATGCCCAGGCTCACGACTTCATGTGGCGGCAGGTGATGAATGGGCTTGCCGTACCAGAGGATTTCCCCCCGACGGGGTCTGTTAATGCCACAAATCGTCATGAGCGTGGTTGACTTGCCCGCGCCATTGGCCCCGATAAGGGTCACAATCTCGCCTTCTTCAATGCTCAGGGAAATATCCCGCAGGGCCTGAATGTTGCCATAATAGGTATCGACATGGCACAGCTCAAGCATGGCGTACGTCTTCCGTGTTGTGGACGAGCCATTGCCCATACTATCGTCATTGCGCTGATCAAGCATCGCCCTCTCCCAGATATGCCTTGATGACTCGGGGATTGCTGCGTATTTCCGCAGGGGTTCCCGTGGCGATACACGAACCGTATTCCATGACGTAGATGCGGTCTGAAAGTGCCATGACCATGCCCATGTCGTGTTCAATGAGCAGAATGGATATCTGGCTGTTGTCGCGGATATAAAAAACCAGGTCTTTCAGCTCATTGGTTTCCTGCGGATTCATGCCCGCCGCCGGCTCGTCCAGGAGCAGCATGCGCGGTTCCGTGGCCAGAGCCCGTGCTATTTCCAACCTGCGCTGTGCCCCGTAGGGCAAATTGTTGGCGGTTTCGTTCCAGAAATCCTGCAACTTCACCAGTTCCAGCAGGCTATAACTCACATCGATACTCTCCTGTTCTTCGGCACGCGTCTTGGCATCGCGCAGGATGGCCCCCAGGATACCCGCTCTGGTACGACAATTGCGGCCAATCATCACGTTTTCAAGAACCGTCATTTCGTTGAACAGGCGTATGTTCTGAAAGGTTCGCGCCATGCCCAGGGACGTGATGACATGCGGCTTGCGCCCGTTGAGCAAGAGTTTTTCGCCCTTGGCGCCATGGAGAAAGACCTGTCCCTCCGTGGGCGTGTAAATACCCGTGACGCAGTTAAAAAAGGTCGTCTTGCCTGCGCCGTTGGGACCGATGAGGGCAACGATTTCGCCCTTACCTACGCTCAGGGACAATTCGTTGAGGGCGCGCAGTCCGCCGAAATTCTGCGACAAATCCACTACTTCCAGTACGGGATTCATGGTCTGCCCCCTTGGCCATGCAAGGCGCTGATGTGATAGCGCCGCCGCTCGCCGCTGATGAGGCCCTGCGGTCTAAAAAGCATCATGACCACCATGATAGCTCCGAACAAGAGCATGCGGTAATCGGAAAAGGCACGCAGATATTCCGGCGCGAGGATCAGAATGAACGCGGCAATGACCACTCCGACGATGGAACCCATGCCACCGAGTACCACCATGGACAAAATCATGGCCGACTCCATGAACGTAAAGCTGGAAGGATTGATATAGGTTGTCTTGGCGGCAAAAATGACTCCGGCAAAGCCAGCCCAGCAGGAACCGAGCGCAAAGGCGGACAGTTTGACGCGCGTGATGTCCACACCCATGGCCTCACAGGCAATCTCGTCCTCGCGCAGGGCCTGCAGGGCCAGCCCCACGCGCGAATTTTTGAGTCGGCTGATGACCACAATGGTAATGACCACAGCGACAAGCACCAAATAATAGATATAGGTTGTGGATGCGGCGATATCCATGCTCACGCCAAACAGGCCCGGACGCGGTATGTCGCTGATGCCGCGTGGGCCACCGGTGACACTGGTCCAATTTTGCAGGGTCAGACGTACGATTTCGCCAAAGCCCAGCGTGACAATGGCCAGATAGTCCCCGCGCAGCCGCAGAACGGGAAAGCCCAAGCCAAATCCAAAGAGTACGGCCAAAAGCCCTCCCACCGGCAGACAGGCCCAGAAACCCCAGCCCAAGAACTGATTGAGCAGGCCATAGGCATAGGCGCCAATAGCGTAAAAGGCCACATAGCCCAGCACGAGCTGTCCGGCCAGCCCCACAACGATGTTCAAGCCCAAGGCCAGCATAACATAGAGCAGGGCCGAAATCATGATATTTGTCTGATAGAAGGAACCAGCCACGGGCATGAGCAGCATAACCACGGCCAGCACGGCCAGGGCACAACGGCGCAGACCGGGACGGCTGCGTAGGGCCTCCAGCGCAAAGCCCAGCCCAAATCCCCCTGGCAGTGGCAACACGGGTCGTCCCGCAGCCTTGCGGGCAAAACACCAATCCCAGAGCATGGCCAACGCAAAGATGCCCGCTCCAAGACCAAGAATGCGATCCCAACGCCAGACGACGCTGTGTTCCACTGTATTCAGACTGATGCCCAAGACGGGCAGCGTCAAGATCATGAACCACAGAGCGGCGAACGCCGCCCGCAACATTCGCTGCATGGCTACACCTTCTCAACAGTAGCTTTGCCCAGAATACCGTCTGGCCTGAAGACAAGTATGAGGATGAGGATACCGAAGGCCAGCATGTCTTCGTAATTGCCAGAAAAATACCCCGTAGTAAAACTTTCCGCTAGACCAAGTACCAGCCCGCCTACCATGGCCCCGGGGATAGAGCCAATGCCGCCCAGAACCGCTGCCGTAAATGCCTTGAGTCCTGCCAAGAAACCGATACCGAAGTTGACTTGCCCCATGTGCGACGCAATAAGCACGCCGCCCAGAGCGGCCAGAGCCGAGCCGATGATGAAGGTCAGCGATATGATGCGGTCAGCATTGATCCCCAACAGCAGGGCCATCTTGCGGTTCTGCGCCGTAGCCCGCATGGCTTTGCCCATGCGCGTAAAGCGGATGAAGAGGGAGAGCGAGACCATGGCAATGGTACTCACAAGCAAAATGAGAAAATCGCTGGGACCCATGACATAATCAATGTATTCGAGAAAATCCATGGGCGGCAGGAGGTTGGGAAAGGGCACGAAATCCGATGTCTGCGCCAGCAGGACGTAGTTTTGCAGAAAAATGGACATGCCAATGGCGGAAATTAAAGGCGAGAGGCGTGGCGCGCCGCGCAGGGGCTTGTAGGCAACCTTTTCCAGCGTATAGCCATAGGCGGCGCACCAGACCACAGCAGCCAAAGCGGCGACCACGAGAATACCGCCTGCAGGAAAGCCGTATACACCGAGTACGCCAGCCACCAGCAGTGCTGTGAAGGCACCAAGCATATACACTTCGCCGTGGGCAAAGTTGATCAGACCGATAATGCCGTACACCAAAGTGTACCCGAGGGCTATGAGCGCGTAAATGCTGCCCCGCGTCAAGCCGCCGAAAAACAGCTCAATGAAAAATTGAATATCCATTCCGCCCCACACGCAAGCCGACATTGCGGCGGCCTGTCCGTCGCCGATGACGGCGGACAGGCGTCAGAATAGCGGGCCATGACGCCCGACCGTGACTAGTCAAGGGTAATGCTGTGTTCCAGCTCAACAAACTTGCCATCGCGAATCTGATAGATGGAAAGGGCCATGCCAGCTGCATCTCCCGTCTTGCTGAAGGTCAGCGTGCCCAAGGGCGTTTCCACAGGGCAGGTGCGCAGGGCTTCCACAATTTTATCCGTGTCCGTGGAGCCTGCCTTTTCCATGGCATTGACCAGGGCCACGACTGCGGCATAGGCATTGTAGTAGAAGGAACCCGGGGCGCTGCCGAACATCTTCACATGCCCCTCAAGCGCTTGCTTCCAAGCGGGCAGATTGCTGGTATCCTTGGGGTACGAGGTATAGACCCCCTCGCTGTCCTTACCAGCCATCTTGATGAAGGCGTCATCCTTCAAACCGTCTGGTCCGAGCATGGGCGTAGTGACGCGATCGCGACGCATTTGTTGCAGCAGCTTTGAGGCAGTCGGCTGATAGCCGCCAAAAACAAGCAAATCGGGCTTAGCTCGGCGCAGCTTACGCACCACGGCGGAAAAATCCACAGCGTCGGGCGTGACGGCCTCAAAAAGAACTGTTTCTACCCCGGCTTTTTCCAGCATAAGGCGGTTACCATCCACGAATCCCTTGCCGTATTCGCCATTATCATGCAGGTAAGCAACCTTTTTCGCCTTGAGTCCATTGAGGATAAAATCACTCGTCAGGCGCGCTTGGGCCTTGTCGTTGGCAATAGTGCGGAAAAAATAGGGATTGTTGCCGCCTTCGGTAAGACTTGGCGTCGTGGCAGAGGGCGACATGCTCACCATTCTGGCTTCGGTGTACAGGGGCAGCGTAGCCTTTGTTGGCCCAGAGCAAATATGGCCCATGACCACAGCCACCTTATCCGAAATGAGTTTTGTAGCAGCATTAGTGGCCAGCTCTGGCTTGCACTGGTCATCCTGGGAGACGAGTTCCAGTTGATGCCCCAGTATTCCGCCCTTGGCGTTGACATCCGCAATGACGACCTTGGCGGCATTGAGGCTGGGGATGCCATAGGAGGCCAGATCCCCCGAATGCGCCCCGGCAACGCCAATCTTGATCGTTTCAGCAGCAAAAAGCGGTGTTGCCCACAGGCAGTACGCAAGCACTGCACACCATAGCGCTTTTTTTTTCATCATGTCACTCCCTGTTACCGTCATGTACACTATAGCCTCTCTACGCAACCTGTCTCGCCTGACGGTCTGCGACCGCAGGGGAGAATGCAAAAAAAAGTAATGACGCATTGCCCGCGAGCTGTCAACGAGCAAAGGTGCAAATCAGGCTCTTTCGTCCCTGCCCTTGCTGTCGGCTTTACAGCCGTCTTCATAACCTCTACGGTAGCCGGAACGAAATATCGCCTGGCAAAGCACAACGACTAGCAACGCCACAACGGCGCCAATGAGAACAAGATGCATGTGCCCCCCTCGTGTTTATTCCTCGTCTGCTACCGTAAAATGGCAGGCGCGTCCAGCGCCGTAAATATTCTGAACAGCACCTTCCTTCCAATTCCACAAAAAAGCAACAAACAAACAGCCAGCCTGCCACGCCGCTGAAGGCTTGACGACGCCCATTCTGGCGGGCATAGTAAGCGCGGCAACACACGATTTTTTGCAAGGAGTCATGAATGCACCAAGCGCTCAAAGACGCCATAGCAATATGCAAAACTCTCATGCGTAATGGATATGACGCACATGTGATCAATGCCCCCCTCCAGGAGCGCCTGCTCGAGTATGTCGGCCAACCGGAAGTGGACATTGCCTGCGAGCTTGACCTTGAAACCCTCGTCAAGATGTTCCCCAAAGCAGAAGCCAGCGGTGATGAACGCAGACTGGCTTTTTTGGAAGATCAGGGCTGCCGATTTAATTTTTACCCGCTTGAAGTTGCTGCTGCTGGACATCCGGAACTTTCCTTGCTGCGCATAACGCCCACCATCATGGATCGCATGCACAGTGATGAGCGCAAACAGCTCCGCCTCACGGGCTTTGGCAGCCCAGAGCCGTCAGGCGACGCTTATTCCGGCTTTGCGGACATGAAGGAAGGCTCCATCTGCCTTACTGGTCTACCGGACGAAACCTTGCGCCACGACTACCTCTTGGCCATACGTGCATTGCGCTTCGCCGCCAATTTCGACCTGCCCATTGAACCGAATACCTGGCTGGCCATCGTGCGCGCCTCCAGCCGTGTGCTGGACTACGTACCATCCACGGATATCATGGATGAATGGCGCAAGGTTGCTGCCGAATCCATGTACCGCTTTGTACGCCTGCTCTTTGACGCACGCATTCTTCAGGGACTCATTCCGGAAGTGGCCGCTTTGGTCTGTGTTACCCACAAAAGGGACAAAGACGGCGAAACCGAGGACATGTTTACCCACACCTTGGAGTGCATGCGCCACTATCCCGAAGAAGATTTCCACTATGACTGGCTTGGCACCATGGCCATGCTTTTTCACGACGTAGGCAAATTGTACACGGGTGAATTTGTGGACGGCGAATGGACCTACTACCAACACCATCGCGTTGGAGCCAAGGTGACGCGCAAGATTCTACGCCGCCTGCATTTTTCACCGGTTGACATTGACCTGCTTTGCCATCTTGTCCTGCACCACATGCACTTCCACTTCATGCTGACGGACAGGGGCATACGTAAGTTCAAGTCCCTGGATGACTACCCCCGCCTAATGGCTATGGCTAGGGCCGATCTCAAGGCCCGCGGTGGCATCCCCACTTCGTTCAACCACAATATGAAATACCTGGTTCGCGCTGAAACGCCAGAACAAATGCTCGAACCCTTGCTTAACGGCAACGAGATCATGAGCGAAACCAAACTGACGCCAGGCCCCCTCGTTGGAGTCATCCGCGATGCCCTGTTACAGGCCCAGATCGCCGGAGAGGTGACGGACAGAGCATCTGCTGTGACTTTTGTCCTCAACTATGCTCGCAAGTCTGTGGGCTAGGTGCGGCAAGCGAAGGCTTTTTTCTGACGAAAAGGGGCGCAATCTTGCGCCCCAGACTTTATGCGTCAGGTTTACTTCGAGGCAGTATCTGCATTTTCCGCCGGAGCATCTCCCTGTGCTTGCTCAGTGGGCGTTTTTTTGCTGTCGTCTGTACCCGTGTCAGGCTTTTTCTGTTCCTCAGGGACAGTCGTCAATTCGATAATAGCCATAGGCGCATTGTCACCGCGGCGAGGTAAAGCCAGCTTGAGTATGCGCGTGTAGCCACCAGGAACTCCCGCAAACAAAGGGCCAATGACATCAAACAGTCGTTTCACCAGGGCATGATTGTTGAGTACTCGATAGGCGAGACGACGGGAATGCAAATCATTACGTTTAGCCAAGGTGATCAGAGGTTCCACAACTCGACGCAAATCCTTAGCCTTCAGCTCCGTAGTGCGGATCCTGCCATGAATCAGCAAAGCCTTGGCGAGATTTTGCAATAGAGCCTTGCGGTGCGCAGGGGTACGCGAAAATTTCCTACCGGAATTGCTATGCCTCATTTTGCCGCTTCCTTTTCCATTCCTGATATTTCTTTTCGAAGGAATCTACCTTCATGCCAAAATCCAGCCCCATGTCCAGCAGTACGCTCTTGATCTCATCCAGAGACTTGCGCCCGAAATTCTTTGTTTTGAGCATTTCGGTCTCGGTACGTTGAACCAATTCTCCCACAAGGGAAATATTGGCACTGCGCAGACAATTGGTAGCGCGCACAGAAAGCTCAAGGTCATCAATGCTCTTGTACAAATGCTCGTTCAACTCGCCGTTGTCGCCACTGCCACGCTGCGCGTCGCCAGAAACACGTTCATCGAAATTGATGAACACGGAAATTTGATCCTTGATAATTTTCGCGCTGTAAGCAATGGCATCTTCAGGAGTGATGGATCCATCGGTCCACACTTCTAGCAACAGGCGGTCGAAATTGGTCATCTGGCCTACACGAGCCTGCTCTACCGTATAGGCAACCTTGCGCACAGGGGAAAAACTTGAATCCAGCTTGATCAGCCCTATTTCCTCATCAAGACCGTCGTGCATGTCTGCAGGCACATAGCCCTTGCCCATGCGAACCTCAAACTCCATCTCCAAAACAACGTCCTCAGTCAGCGTGGCAATATGCTGATCCGGGTTTAATATTTCCACATGCTGATTTGTGACTATCTGGCCAGCAGTCACGACGCCCTTATGGTCAACGCGCAGCGTCAGGCGCTGCGGTTCATCCGTATCCATACGCATGCGTACTTGTTTGATATTGAGAATAACATCGGTAATGTCCTCAAGTACGCCGTGAACCGTGGTGAACTCATGCTGTACGCCCGTGATTTTCACGGAAACAAAGGCAGCGCCCTGAAGCGAGGAAAGAAGGACACGCCGCATGGCATTGCCAATGGTGGTACCATAGCCACGCTCCAAAGGCTCACAGACAAATTTTCCGTGCGTGTCACTGGCTGTTTCCTCATCACGGAGGATCTGATCCGGCTTGACCAACTCGGACCAGTTACGGGCATTGATAAGGCGTTCGCCCTGTTCTATAAGCATGCGCCCCCCCGCTTACTTCGAATAAAGTTCGACAATCAGCTGCTCCTTGACGTCAAACTGAATGTCATCACGCTGCGGCAGCGCCTTTACAGTTCCCTTGAAGGCCGTCCCGTCAGATTCGAGCCATGCTGGACACCCACGACGACCAATAGCGTCCTGCATACCCTCCAGCACGGGAATCTTGCGATGTTTTTCGGGAACTTCAATGCTATCGCCCACCTTGACCTGAAGAGAAGGGATATTCACCTTGCGTCCATTAAGCGTAAAAATACCATGGCGAACCAGCTGCCTGGCTTGATTACGCGACGTGGCAAAGCCAAGTCTGTAGACAACATTGTCCAGCCGTCGCTCCAAGATGACAAGTAGGTTAGTGCCGGTCACGCCTTTTTGCTTCTCGGCCTTTTCAAAATACGAGTGGAACTGTCGTTCCAGAATGCCATATGATCGACGCACTTTTTGCTTTTCCCGTAACTGCACAGCGTATTCACTGGCTTTCTTGCGCGCACGGCCATGCTGTCCGGGCGCATAAGGACGCCGATGGCTGTCAACGGCGCATTTTTCCGAAAAACAGCGATCCCCTTTAAGAAATAGCTTGCATCCCTCACGACGACATAAGCGGCATTTGGCTTCAGTGTATCTGGCCATCGATAATTCCTCTTGCAGTTTGTGGGCAAACGCAGACTAAACGCGACGCCGCTTGGGAGGTCGGCAACCGTTGTGTGGAATGGGTGTTATGTCACGAATAAAGGCAACCTTGAAGCCGGTGGCGGAAATGGCTCTCATGGCAGCCTCGCGACCAGAACCAGGTCCTTTCACATAAATGCCCACTGTGCGCATCCCATTGTCCTGTGCCTTGCGGGCAGCCGTTTCGGCAGCCACCTGGGCAGCAAAAGGTGTGGACTTACGCGAACCTTTAAAACCGCTCTGCCCCGAAGAAGCCCATGAGACAGCATTGCCGCGCGTATCTGTGAAAGTCACAATGGTATTGTTGAACGTAGCAAGTATGTGGGCAATGCCCACGGGCACGTTCTTTCTTTCCTTTTTCTTGACCACTTTCCTGGGTCTGGCCATGTCGTATCCTCTACAATGAGCTTGTCAGATTTCCGCTGACTGCGGAGTATCCGTTCGTCTTCACGTCAGCACACACTGCGCTGCAACTGCTCTGCAAACTGCGATGTTACTATATACAGTCGACGCCATCCGTCGACTGTCTCTGCCTATTTTTTCTTCCCCACTGCCCCGCGACGCGGTCCCTTGCGCGTACGCGCATTGGTATGTGTGCGCTGCCCACGCACCGGCAGACCACGCCGATGACGTAAGCCACGATAACAGCCTATATCCATAAGACGTTTGATGCTGCTGGAAATTTCACGCCGCAAATCGCCTTCAACCTTGTAGTTCTGTTCAAGCTCCTTGCGGATCTCATTGACTTCTTCAGCAGAAAGATCGTCAATGTTACGCTCCCAATTCACTCCAGTAGTATCTAAAATTTTCATGGCCGTGGAACGGCCAATGCCATAAATATAGGTTAGGGCAATGTCAACCCTCTTGCCACGGGGCAAATCTACACCTGCAATTCTCGCCACACTCAGTCTCCTGACTTAGCCCTGGCGCTGCTTGTGCCGGGGGTTTTCGCAAATCACTCGTAGCACACCCTTGCGCCGGATTACCTTACACTTGGGACAAATCTTCTTCACGGAAGGCCGTACTTTCATAATGTGACTCCACTTACAAAATACCTGTATTGCTCTGGATCTTACCGGATTGGGCGGCCTCGCCACGACGACAACTCCGAGTTCTCCAAAAAAACGTGTTTATTTCAATCCACAGTTGGCTTCTCCTCAAGGACTGGCACCTGCATCAGCAGCCTAATGTCGTACATATTGCCTTTCCCTAGGGGGGACGGGATAGAGATTGAAATTTTTATGAGTTTAATATTATATCTGTAGTCTTGCCATCTGTCAACAGCCTAAGGGGCGATGGTATGACGATTCAAGCCCTTGTCGGACACACTGAGGATGCGCGCCCCTTGCGGGGTAATGACCACACTGTGTTCAAAATGCGCAGCCCATTTGCCGTCTCGGGTCACAGCCGTCCACTGATCTTCCAGAATATCCACCTCATAATTGCCCAAGGTGACCATGGGTTCTATGGCGATGACCATACCATTCTGCAAGGTCAGTCCGCGCATGCCAGGCTTGAAGTTGGGTACTTCCGGCTTCTCATGCATCTTAGCGCCCACACCGTGCCCCACAAATCGGCGCACCACATTGAAACCGGCAGCTTCCACATACTCCTGTACGGCTGCCCCGATTTCGTACACATCATGCCCAGGCCGGGCATGTTCAATGCCCACATAAAGGCTTTCTTCGGTGATGCGCAGCAGCTTATGCACATCGTCCGATACGCTGCCAATGGGAAAGGTGCGCGCCGCATCCCCCACAAAACCGTCGAATTCCACGCCCATGTCAACGCTGACGATGTCCCCGTCCTCCAGCGGGCGCTCATTGGGGAATCCATGCACCACCTGCTCGTTCACCGAGCAACATGTGGCATACGGATAGTCGAAATAGCCCAGGAATGCCGGTTTTACCTTATAGTCGGAACACATGTCACGCGCCAGCTCTTCGATGCGCATGGTTGACACACCGACGCCCACCATTTCCCCCACGGCATCCAGAATGTTGGCAACCATGCGGTTGGCCTCGCGCAGACGGGCAACTTCATTGTCATTCTTGATAAAGGCGCCGCGATATTTCTTCATACGCTTCTCCATCCGACGGCTACAGTCTGCCGCTCTTGCGCGCCTTATCCATCAAGGTTTGATACTGGCTGGAGATCAAATGGGATTCCATCTGGTTCATGAAGTCCATGGCGACGCCTACCAAAATCAACAAACTGGTGCCGCCAAAATAAAAAGGCACGTTGAACTTGCTAATCAGCAGCATGGGCAGCAGGCAGACAATGGAAATATACGTTGCCCCGGAAAGGGTCAGACGCGAAAGCACAGTATCAACATACTCCCTGGTTTTCTCGCCTGGTCGGATTCCAGGAATAAAACCGCCATTTTTTTTCAAATTTTCTGCCATGTCCTTGGGGTCAAATATAATGGCCGTGTAGAAATAACAGAAAAAGAACATGAGGGCCACATAGAGGACATTGTAGGCCAGCCCATGGGGCGAAAAAAAGTCTGCGGCCTGCTTCAAATATTCATTGGCGGAAAACTGCCCTATGGTTGCCGGGAACAGGAGCAGGGAGGATGCGAAAATGGGTGGAATGACGCCTGCGGTGTTCAGACGCAAGGGCAAATGAGAGTTTTGCCCGCCATACATCTTACGTCCAATCTGTCGCTTGGCATAACTGATAGGGATGCGCCGCTGTGCCCGTTCCACAAAAACAATGGCAACGAGTACGGCAGCCATGAACACCAGAATGACAATGGCCATGAAGATGCTCATGTCGCCGGCCTGAATGAGGGCCAGAGATTGAATGATACCGCGGGGTATGCCCACCACAATGCCGCAAAAAATGATCAGTGAAATGCCATTCCCAATACCGCGCTCGGTGATCTGTTCACCCAGCCACATGACAAGCACGGATCCTGTGGTAAAGGTCACCATGGTCACAAGCCGGAACTGCCAGCCTGGCGCAAGGACGATGGGAGCGCCACCGGGACTGGTCATGTTTTCCAGACCCACCGCAATGCCAAGTCCCTGCACAAGCGTAATCGCCACCGTCAAATATCGCGTGTACTGCGTTATCTTGCGCCGTCCAGCCTGCCCTTCTTCCCTAGCCATGCGCTTGATGTCAGGACTGACCACCTGCATGAGCTGCATGATGATGCTGGCGGAAATATAGGGCATGACCCCCAATGCGAAAACAGACACGTTGGACAAACCGCCACCAGAAAACATATCAAAGAGATTGAAGAGCGTTCCGGCCATGCTTTCAAAAAATGAAGCCAATGCCGATGCGTCAACCCCAGGGATGGGGACATGCACACCAATGCGATAGCAGCACAAAATAAACAGGGTCCACGCGAGTCTTTTGCCCAGGGTTGCCTGCGCCGCCATTGTCTTTGCCGATCCTACTGCCATGAACAAAACCCGCTGTGTTTGCGCACGGCAATATGTTGCCGGACGCGTATGAACGCAACGTCATTGCCTGCGTAGTGCGGGCAATGACGTCAGCCTCATCCCGATTATGGTCGGACTACTGTGAAGCAGCTTCTCCGCCCTGCTCCTTCGCTTCCCATTCCTTGACCGTGCCGCCGACCTTCTGAATTTTTTCCGCAGCAGCCTTGCTGAACTTGTGCGCTTCCACCGTGAGCGCCTGCGCAAGGTCTCCACGCGATAACACCTTGACCAAGTCTCCACTACGGGCAAGGCCACGTTCGTAAATATCGTTAAGGCTGACTTCCGTCTTGCCAGGAAAGGCCGCCAGCAGGGAATCCAGATTGATCACGGTGTAGACGACCTTGAAAGGATAATTTTTAAAGCCGTGCTTGGGCAAACGCCGTTGCAGCGGCATCTGACCACCCTCAAAGCCGGGACGCACACCGCCGCCCGAACGGGCATTCTGGCCTTTGTGGCCCTTGCCCGCTGTGCCGCCCAGACCAGAACCGGCACCTCGGCCCACACGACGGCGAGTCTTGCGCTCTTCCGGGAAAGGAAACAGATTATGCAGTTGCATTGCGCTCTATCCTTTTGCCGCTATTCAAAGACAGCGACCATATGGGTAACTTTTGCAATAATACCCCGAATGGAGGGGGTATCCTTGAAGGTCTTGACCATCTCGCGACGCTTGAGGCCAAGAGAATCCAGCAACCGTCGCTGCGCCGGCGTCGTACCGATGCGCGAGCGCAGAAGTTTCACCTTGATTTCAGCCATGATTACTTCCTCGGGGCTTCCAGCTTCTTGCCGCGCAAGGCCGACACATCTTCGGCGCTGCGCAGGGAAACAAGCCCCTGCATGGTAGCGCGCAGCACATTGTGCGGATTATTGGTTCCAATGGCCTTGGCCAAAACATCATGCACGCCTAGGGCTTCCATAACGGCGCGGACAGCACCGCCGGCAATGATGCCTGTGCCTTCAGATGCCGGTTTGATCATAACGCGTCCCGCACCATAGCGTCCCAGGACTTCATAGGGAAGTGTTCCCTCCACAAGGGGGATGCGCACCCTATTCTTGCGGGCGCGCTCCGTAGCTTTGCGCAGCGCTTCCGGCACTTCCTGGGCCTTGCCCAGGCCAAAGCCAACGCCGCCCTTGCCATCGCCGACCACAACAAGAGCGCTAAAGCTGAAACGCCGTCCGCCCTTGACAACCTTGGCTACGCGATTGAGAGACACAACCTTTTCGATTTCGCCCAACTCGTTCTGCTGAGTTTCTGTATTTTCCTGACGCATATTAGAACTCCAGGCCGCCTTCGCGGGCGCCATCAGCCACGGCCTTGACCCGACCGTGATAAAGATACCCGTTTCTGTCGAACACCACCTTGGTGATGTCCTTTTCCCTGGCCATGCGGGCGATTTCCTTGCCCACGAGTTCAGCGCCATTCTTGTTGCAGCGCAATCCGGGGCTGTTTTTTGCCAGTGCCAGTGTTGATGTGGCCGCCAAGGTTATCCCATCCAGATCGTCAATGACCTGGGCGTAAATGTGTGTATTGGATCGAAAGACAACCAGGCGTGGACGCTGTGCGCTGCCATTGACCTTTTTGCGGATGCGGATTTTGCGGCGCTGTCGAGATTCGTTCTTGCTATATTTCATCGCACGCCCCCCTACTTCTTACCGCCAGACTTGCCAACCTTGCGGCGGATCGTCTCGGTCAAGTATTTGATTCCTTTGCCCTTGTACGGTTCGGGCTGGCGAATACGGCGAATCTTGGCGGCCACTTCGCCCACAAGTTCTTTGTCAATGCCGCTGAGCGTCAGTACCTGGCCTTCGACAGACGCTTTAATGCCGTCAGGAAGCTCCACGAGTACGGGATGTGAAAAGCCCACATTGAGTTCCACCATGTTGCCCTTCACGGCAACGCGATAGCCCACGCCATTTACTTCCAGCCCCTTGGAAAACCCCTTGGTGACGCCTTCTATGCAGTTGGCCAGCAAGGTTCGACGCAAACCGTGCTGTGCTTTGCTACGACGGCTTTCCTCAAGACGTGTCAGCGTTACATGACCATCGGCCAGTTCATAGTTGAGCAATGGACACACAGGAGTATGCATTGTCCCCTTGGGCCCCTTCACTTCCACCACATCCGAGCCAATTTTGACTTCAACGCCATTGGGCACGGGTATGGGCAGTCTACCTATTCTCGACATGGCGCACCGCCTACCAGATTTCACACAAGAGTTCGCCGCCCACTTTCTTTGCCTGAGCGGTCATGCCGTCCAGGACACCGCTGGACGTGGACAAAATGCAGATACCAAGGCCGTTTTGCACCCGGGGGATGTCGCTGGCCCCCACATAGACACGTCGGCCAGGCGTGCTGATGCGCTTGAGGCCGGTAATGGCCGACTTGCCCTGTTGATACTTGAGCGTAATGGTTATAATGCCTTCATTGACGCTGATGTCTTCGACGTAACCTTCCTGCTTGAGGATGGTTGCCAGGGAGAATTTCATCTTCGAGCTCGGCACATTCACTTCCTTATGCAGGGCCAAATGTGCGTTGCGGATGCGCGTCAGCATATCCGCAATGGGATCTGTCAACATCGAATGCTCCTGGATGGTTGAACTATGACGTTATGCCGGGAAGAGGAAGCTGCCTACCAGCTGGATTTGCGCACCCCGGGCAGTTCTCCGCGCAGAGCCATGTGCCTAAAACATATGCGGCAAATGCCGAACTGGCGCAAAAAAGCGCGCGGACGCCCGCACAAAGGGCAACGATTATAGGCGCGTGTGCTGAACTTGGCCTTGCGTTTGGCCTTGACTTCAAGTGAGGTACGGGACATGGCAGGCTCCTACTTGCGGAATGGCATACCCAGATGATCCAGAAGGATTTTGCCTTCCTTGTCCGTGGTTGCCGTGGTGACAATGGTGATGTTCATGCCCTTGGGATTTTCAACCCTGTCGATTTCCAATTCTGGAAAAATTGTGTGTTCCTTGATGCCCAGGGTAAAATTGCCGCGACCGTCAAATCCTCTGTCTGGGATACCGCGAAAGTCACGCACGCGAGGTAGGGCAAAATTCATGAGCTTATCCAGGAAATCCCACATGCGATCCTTCCGCAGCGTCACGCGCGCACCAATGGGCATGCCTTCTCGCACCTTGAACGCTGCTATGGATTTTCGCGCGCGGGTAATCACAGCCTTCTGGCCAGCTATGGCCGTGAGTTCCGCAACAGCCTCTTCCATCAACTTGTTGTTCTGGCTGGCGGCGCCAAGGCCGATGTTCAGAGAGACCTTTTCGATTCCGGGCATTTGCATAACAGAGGAGTACTTGAACTCCTTCTGCATTGCCGGAACCACTTTCTCTCTATAAATCTTTTCAAGGCGTGTCATCGTTTCACCTTATTCCATGACTTCGTTGCACTTCTTGCAAAAGCGCACTTTCTTTTGCTTGCCCTCTGACTCAATGGTCTTGTAACCAACGCGTGTGGCCTTGCCGCAGGCGGAACAAACAACCATAACGTTGGATACGTGGATGGGCATTTCCTTGTCCACAATGCCGCCTGGCTGCTGCGCATACGGATTGGGACGCACATGCCGTTTGACCATGTTTGTCTTTTCCACGAGTACGCTGTCTTTCTTACGCAGGATTTTCAGCACCTTGCCGATCTTGCCAGCATCCTTTCCGGCGATCACCATTACCTTGTCGTCCTTGCGGATACGAGTATGCTTCATGACGATCTCCTACAGCACTTCCGGAGCTAGCGAAATAATTTTCATAAAGTTCTGGGCGCGCAGCTCACGAGCCACGGGTCCAAAGATGCGTGTGCCCACGGGTTCGCCCTGATTGGACAGCAACACGGCCGCGTTGCCGTCAAATTTAATATAACTGCCGTCCATACGACGCACTTCCTTGGCAGTGCGCACAATGACGGCCTTCATCACATCGCCTTTTTTCACCTTGCTGTGCGGAATGGCCTCCTTCACGGATACCATAATAATGTCACCCACTGAGGCGTAACGTCGATGTGAGCCGCCAAGCACCTTGATGCAGGCGACTTTTTTGGCGCCGGAATTGTCAGCAACCTGAAGCGTAGATTCAACCTGAATCATGGAACTACCCTACACGGCTTTTTCTATGATGGAGACCAGATGCCAACGCTTGTTGCGCGACAGGGGCCGAAACTCCACAATCTTGACCTTGTCGCCCTTGCCACATTCGTTCATGGGATCGTGGGCCGTGAACTTCTTGCGGCGTCGTACATATTTCTTGAGCAAGGGATGCTTGACCAGCGTTTCCACGCGCACGACAATAGTCTTGTCATTCTTGTCGCTGACAACGATGCCGGTCAGCATTCTGCCCTTGCGATCTTCCAGAGATTGCATGTTCAGGCCCTCTTTTCTTTCAGTATGGTCAATATGCGCGCCACCTGCCTGCGCATGGCCTTCAGTTCGGAAGTTTTTTCCAACTGCGCCGTAGCATGTTTAAATCGCGCCCGCATGAGTTCTTCGTGTTGCTCGCGCAAGGCGGTACACAATGCTTCCTCGCTCATGGCGCGAAGCTCGCTGACTGTGGGCCGACTGGCGCTTTCTTTTTTGTTTTTCGCAGCCATTTAGAAGCCCTCCCTCAGCACAATGATCGTCTTAACGGGCAGTTTGTGCGCAGCGCGCGTCAGCGCCTCGCGGGCAAGCTCCTGCGAAACGCCCTTGATTTCATAGAGTATGCGCCCGGGTTTCACCGGCGCACACCAGCCGACAGGCGCGCCCTTGCCGGAACCCTGTCTGGTTTCCAACGGCTTCGCCGTCACCGGGCGGTCTGGAAAGACACGAATCCAAACCTTGCCGCCACGCCTGATATGACGCATCATGGCAATACGTGCGGCCTCAATTTGCTGGCTGGAAAGCTGCCCATGTTGCACAGCCTTGAGACCAATATCGCCAAACGCCAGGGCAGCGCCGCGAGTAGCCAAGCCGCGCAAGCGACCTTTCTGCCATTTGCGGAATTTAACTTTCTTGGGCGCGAGCATTATCGTTCAACCTCTTTATCAAGGATTTCGCCTTTGTAAATCCACACCTTCACGCCTATGATACCATAGGTCGTGCGGGCTTCGGCAAAACCATAGTCAATATCGGCACGCAGTGTCTGCAAGGGCACACGTCCGTCACGATACCACTCAGTGCGGGCAATTTCCGCGCCAGCCAAGCGACCTGCACAGGTCACCTTGATGCCTTCGCCTCCGGCCTTGCGCGCCAGGGAGACAGTGCGCTTCATGGCCCGCCTGAAGGCAACGCGGCGCTCTAACTGCTGGGCAATGCCTTCGGCCACGATCTGGGCTTCCACTTCGGGACGGCGAATTTCGTTGATTTCCAGTGAGAATTCCCGTCCAAACTTCTGGCGCAAATCATTGCGCAACTTTTCGATTTCCACGCCTTTCTTGCCAATGACAATGCCTGGTCTGGCCGTGGAAATGAGCAGACGCACCTTGCCGCCAGCGCGCTCGATTTCCAAACGTGAAATGCTCGCATGCAGCAGGAGCTTTTTCACATAGGCGCGGATTTTACTGTCTTCATAGACAAAGGCAGGGTATTCCTTCTTGCTGAACCAGCGGGACTGCCAATTCTTATTGTACCCAAGCCGGAACCCGAACGGATGTACTTTCTGACCCATAGTCTATTCCTGCCCTTCTGCGAGTATGACGGTAATATGGCTTGTGCGTTTGTGAATCTTTGTGGCCCGGCCCTGGGCACGGGGCATGAAACGCTTCCAGGTAGGCCCCTCATTGACCACGATTTCCTTCACCACCATAGCATCCACATCAATGCCACCCAGTTGCGAGGCATTGGCCAACGCGCTTTTCACCACACCGTACAGAACCCCGGCAGGCTTATTGGGCGTATAGCGCAGCAGATCCATGGCATCGCCTACTTCCAGCCCCAGCACATTTCTCGCCACAAGACGCGTCTTGCGTGGTGATACGCGCTGATATTTGGCAATAGCTTTAGATTCCATAGTTCAACCCTATTTCTTGGCGGCAGCCTTGGCCTTCTTGTCGGCGGCATGCCCATGGAAGGTACGCGTTGGGGAAAACTCGCCCAATTTGTGGCCCACCATGTTCTCGGTGACAAAGACCGGAACAAATTTCTTGCCATTATGCACCGCAAATGTCAGTCCAACCATTTCGGGCAGGATGGTCGATCGCCGCGACCAGGTTTTGACTACACGGTGATCGTTGTTGGCTACGGCGGCATCAACCTTCTTCATCAGATGACCGTCCACAAACGGCCCTTTCTTCAAGGATCTCGGCATGAGCTACTCCTACTTCTGGCCGCGGCGTTTGATGATCAGCCGCGTAGAAGGTTTCTTCCTGTCACGGGTCTTGAAGCCCTTGGCAGGCATGCCCCAGGGCGATACGGGATGCCGTCCGCCCGAGCTTCTGCCTTCGCCGCCGCCCAGGGGATGGTCAATGGGATTCATGGCAACGCCGCGCACCTTGGGACGACGGCCAAGCCAACGGTTGCGTCCGGCTTTGCCCAGGGATATGGTTTCGTGCTGCACATTGCCCACTTGCCCCACCGTGGCCATGCAGGTAGCCAGCACCTTGCGCACTTCGCCGGATGGCAGCCGCAAGAGGGCATATTTTCCTTCCTTGGCAATCAATTGCGCATATGTTCCGGCGGCACGACACATCTGCCCGCCCTTGCCAGGATATATTTCCACATTGTGTACGTTTGTACCCACGGGAATGCGCGCCATGCGCAAGGCATTGCCGGGCTTGATATCGGCGACTTCTCCTGTGCGCTCGTTGACTCCGGCCATCACCGTATCGCCCTGTTTCAAGCCCACGGGCGCAAGAATATATCTCTTCTCGCCATCCCTATAGTGCAGAAGCGCAATGCGCGCCGAGCGGTTGGGATCATATTCAATATGGGCAACTTTGGCTTCTATGCCGGTTTTGTCGCGCTTGAAGTCAATGATGCGGTACAGGCGCTTGACGCCGCCGCCACGGCGGCGGCTAGTGACGCGGCCCAGATTGTTCCGACCGGCCTTTTTGGCCAAGCCTTGTGTCAACGACTTCTCTGGACGAGTCCGGGTGATTTCCTCAAAATCGGAAACCGTCTGGAATCGACGCCCCGCAGAGGTCGGTTTCAGCTTGCGGACAGCCATGCTCACACTCCCTCAAAGAACTCGATTTTCTCACCCTGGCGCAGCGTAACATACGCCTTTTTCCAGCCAGGCTTGCGGCCTATGACACGTCCTTGCCGTTCCCTGTTGCGGGGCGCCTGGCGCACTATGTTGACCGCTTCCACTTTGACATCAAAGGCCTTTTCCACGGCCTGCTTGATTTCCAGCTTATTGGCCTTGCAATGCACCAAAAAGGCTACCTGGGAATATTTTTCCTTGGTAAATGTCACCTTTTCGGTCATCAGAGGCTTCAACAGCACAGAAGTGATTTCCATCTCAAGCCCCCTTTTTCGCAAAACGCGCCTGCACAGGGGCAACGGCGCCCTCCAGCAGCACAAGCTGCCTGTGTTTGAGAATTTCCAGGACGCTCAATTGCCCAGGCGTTGTCATGCTCAGACCGGGCAGGTTGCGCGCACAGCGCTGCAAGACGGCATCGTCATCCGCTGTGACGATAAGAGCCTTTTTCAATTCCAGGGCAGCCGCCACCTTGGCGAAATGCTTGGTCTTGGCCTCCGGCAATTCTATGCTGCGCACCACAAGAATACCGTCGTTGTGCAGGCGGCTTGAAAGCGCCATTTTCATGGCCAGGGCGCGCACCTTGCTGTTGACCTTGAAGCTGTAATCACGGGGGCTAGGCCCAAAGAGTATGGCGCCACCGCGCCACACCGGAGACCGGTTGGAGCCTGCGCGCGCACGACCCGTACCCTTCTGCTTCCAGGGCTTGGCCCCGCCACCGGAAACAAGACCGCGGGTCTTGGTCATATGTGTGCCAGCGCGTTTGGCCGCCATCTGGGCACGCACAACGAGGTTGAGGATTTCTGGCCTCACCTCGACTTCGAACACGTCGGAAGCCAGCTCAATTTCACCGCATTCCTGCTTGTTCTGGTCATATACTTTCACGGTAGCCATTGCTGCTTCCCCTACTGCTTGCGGATCAGAACCAAACCGTTGCGCGGGCCGGGCACGGATCCCTTAATCAGGATGACGTTGTCTTCAGGACGCACATCCACAATGATCAGGCCCAACTGCGTTACGGTTTCATTGCCCCAGTGACCGGCCATTTTGCGTCCCTTGAACACATGCCCCGGGAAGGTATTGTTGCCTATGGAGCCGTTGTTCCTGTGTACCTTTTCGCAGCCGTGCGAATCCTTGGAACCGGCAAAATTCCAGCGGCGCATACGTCCCTGAAAGCCTTTTCCTATGCTTTTACCCGTCACCTTGACCACTTCGCCCACGGAAAACATTTCCACGGTCAAGTTCTGCCCCAATTCTTGTTCTGGTGCCCCCGCAAGCCGTATCTCGCGCAGGTTGCGATACAGTCCTGCGCCAGCCTTGGCAAAATGCCCTTGCATGGGCTTGGTGACGTGTTTTTCCTTTGCTGGGGTCAAGGCGATCTGCAGGGCATTATAGCCGTCTTTTTCCTGGGTTTTAACCTGAATGACAGGACAGGGACCGGCTTCCACTACCGTGACGGGAACAGCTTGGCCATTGCCGTCAAATATGCGGGTCATGCCCAGCTTGCGACCCAAAATTCCCATTTTCTCAGACATGACTGCCTCTCGCTAGAGCTTGATTTCCACGTCCACACCGGCGGGCAAGGAAAGTTTGCCCAAGGCATCGACTGTCTGCTGTGTGGGTTCCAAAATATCCATGAGCCTTTTATGGATGCGCATTTCAAATTGCTCACGGGATTTTTTGTCCACATGTACGGAACGCTGAATGGTGAACTTGTGAATATTCGTCGGCAGGGGAATGGGACCTGCCACTCCGGCGCCAGTATTGCGCGCCGTATCCACGATTTCCGCAACGGCCTTGTCCAATATGCGGTAATCGTAGGCTTTGAGCTTGATGCGAATGCGATCACTGCTGACTGTTATCATTATGCCTACTCCGTTTGCAAAATCATCCCGGGCAGCTTTGCCTACAGCGAGCAACCAGCCGTGCGACAGGACACTCGACCGGTGTGCCTCGGCAGGAATTGTACGGAGCAACGTTGGGGGGCTGCGCTGATGCGCGCATCACGCCTGATGCTGGATCAGGAACTTCGGAGGGCTGGACGCATGAGCGCGCCATGTCATCCGCATGATGCTCCCCGGCGTCGCCCGTGCCTGGTCATGACTGACCAGGTGGTCCCGCAGGGTCACCAAACTGGGGAAAATCCCCAACCTTACAGCCCCGGGTCACACGCCGCCTCCGGGGCTGCGGTGGGGTCCGTTCTGGGCTGGAACGGCTCGACATTGTCGGCATTTGGCAACGCCTGCACATGTCAAATCCCCAAGCTGACCAGCTTCTGGCCGCCAGGGGCGCAATAGGACAGAATCAACCTGCCCTTCCCTGCCGTTCAGGGAATGCCGCAGACCTTGCGGCTGCAGCACTTGTATTTATATTATATTTGATACAGCAAGTCAAGATTCTGAATATTTTTTCTTCTGTGCCCGACACCTATGCTTCTTCTCTGCGCCATTTTTATTACACTAAGTATGAGACCTGCCCTTGACTGCGCCGACGGCATTGGGTAGTTTATTTCTTGCTGTCTGCTCTTGAAAATACAATGTTCTCGCGCAGAAGCAAGGATCCGGTTTCAGGGACAGTTTTTTCGATTGAAACATTACTGTGACAGGTGATTTCAATCCCAACTCCTCTGAGCGCCGCTGCCTTGACAGCGACGCTTTTTTACTGTCTTTTTCCCTCTTAACATATACTAACGCACTCGAGGTATCCATGCCCACCATGACAGGTATTCCCATTTCCATACAGGGCTATAAGAAATTGGAAGAGGAACTGACCCAATTAAAAAACGAACGCCCGGCCATTATTCAGGCCATCAAGGAAGCGCGTGAAGAGGGTGACTTGCGTGAAAATGCCGGTTATGACGCCGCACGAGAGCGTCAAGGCATGGCCGAAGCCCGCATCAAATACATTGAATCGCGCATGGCCCTATATCAGGTTGTGGATTTGGATAAGCTCAGTGGCGACAAGGTTATCTTTGGCTCCACCGTAGAGGTTGAAGACGTAGACAGTGGTGAAACCCGCACCTTTACCATCCTAGGGCCTGACGAGGCCGAACCGGCCAAGGGATCCATTTCCTTTCTATCACCCGTGGGACAGGCATTACTGGGACGCGAGGAAGGCGACGAAATTACAGTGGACATCCCCCGTGGCCGCGTGACCTACGAAATTCTGGCCATCAAGTTCAATGGCAGCAAGGTTCTGCGTTGATACCCTGAACCGATCAAGGTTGTACGCCCATGCTTTTGCCACGCTTGCTCTATTTTCTGGCAGCGCTTGCCTGGCTTTTGTTGCTTTGGAGTAATCCCACAACCATTCTCTTGGCAGCCTGCCTGTCCTGTCTTTCCTTGTCTCTCTACCGCAAACTGCAACTTCGCGGCCAGAGCTGGGCTAAGGCGTGGCGCGAGGAGCAGCCCGTGCAGCGCTGGATTTCTATCAAGCTGTGGACAGCGCGGTACATGCCCCTGACAGCCTATATTGGCATCTTGCTCTTCTGTCTGCTTGCGCCTGTGGCGATTCTGGCCCTGCTGGTATCGCCACAGGCAACAGCTGGCTTTGCCCGTCTGCGCGAGCTGCAAGAGAACAATTTTCAGCTACCGCCAGAATGGGTCTGCAATATTCAACAGTGGCGCCAGAGACTCTCAGAATATCCCCGCATCGAAAAAATGCTCAACGATTTTGTCGATAAACTGGGAACGCTACTTGACGACGCCATGAATCTGCTCTTCACCAAGGGCGTGGAATTTCTCGGCGGCACCATGACCGTACTCTGGACGAGCATCCTCTTCATTACTCTGACCATACTCTTCACCCTCTACGCCCGACAGATCCGCATTATTGCCGCTAGGATGCTCAATCTCCCGCAAGATATGCTCGTCCGCTTCACCCAAGCCATTCAGCGCGCACTGCGCGGCATACTCCTGGGCGTCGTTCTTGTTGCCATGATTCAAGGAGTGCTGTGCGGAATTGCCTTTGCAATGGTCGATGTACGCCAGCCAGCGTTTTGGGGACTTCTGTCCACGCTTGTCGCCCCCATCCCCACCGTGGGCACGGCCCTGGTCTGGGGGCCGCTCTGTCTTTCGCTTTGGTTCACCGGAAGAACGGTTGCTGCAGTTGGACTGGCCTTGTGGTGCGCCATTGTGGTTGCCGGAGTGGACAATGTCTTCCGCCCATTATTCCTGCGCCAGGGCATCAATGCGCCCTTCTTTGTGTTGATCCTTGCCATACTCTGCGGCATGGCCAGTTTTGGTGCCGTGGGCATTATCTTCGGCCCAGTGCTGCTGGCTTTTTCCCTGCAAGCCATCGAAGAAGGTCACCGCTATTACAGGCATGGTAAAGACTAATTTCCCGCTTGTTTTTTCGGCGACGCGACATGCTTTGCGCAAGGACGCGGTTCTGCCATGGCGTACATCACTTGCCCTGATACTGGCCGTGCTGCTCTTCAGCATACAGCCTGCCTTGGCCTCCAGAGGAGTACGCGCCGCCATTCTCATGGACATGAATACTGGCCGCATTCTGTTTGAGAAAAATGCCGACATGCCCATTCCCCCGGCTTCCCTCACCAAGGTACTCTCTCTCTTTCTCATTCTGGATGCAGTAACTACAAAAAAAATCAAACTGAACGAGCGTATACGCATAACATCCAGCGCGGCCAACGTGGGCGGTTCGTCTATGCATCTGCGTGTTGGCGAGCGCGTCCCCGTGCGCGCGTTGATCACCGGCGCAGCGGTGGCTTCGGGCAATGACGCCATTACCGCGCTGGCCCTGCGCGTGGGGGGAACTCAGAAGCGCTTTGTGGAAAGCATGAACAAAAAAGCCCGCGCCCTAGGCATGCGCAATTCCGTATTCAAAAACCCCTCCGGCCTGCCCGCTGCTGGTCAGCGTTCAAGCCCACGCGACATGGCGCTGCTTGCCCGCGCCTATATCCTGGCTCACCCGCAGGCCCTCTCCTTTCACAGCGTTTTTGCCTTTACCCACAGACATCGCTATCTGACAACGACCAATACGCTCCTTGGGGTCGTGCCCGGCGTCAACGGTCTCAAAACCGGCTGGACCACTGCTTCCGGCTACAACATCATTCTCACGGCCCGACGTGGCAAACAACACCTTTTAGCCGTGGTCATGGGCGGCTCCAGCCGACGCGCCAGGGACGCCATGGGTGCCAACCTTCTGGAAGCCGGCTTCCGCCACGGCAACAATATTAAGCAGGTGTACACTGCCGTAGGCTACGCTTGGCTTTACCGCCGCCACGAAAAATCACAAGATTCTCTGCGATCTACCCCGAAACAACAAAACAAACCATCATCGAGAAAAGCCCCATCCGCACGTTCTCACAGATCAACACCACGGCAGGCAACACAGGCCACGGGGAGAGATACTGCTCCCTCCAAGCCTGCGCGCGAGATCACCGCCAAGCCAAATCAACGCAGGAAAGCCCAGCCGCAACGCCAAACGCGTACGCCTGAACCAAAGCACAAGACAGGACAAAAACGACGCACCCCAAAAGCCCGCTGAACCGATTTTTCCATATGGCAATGCACAGTCAGCTCCCTCTGCCGACTGACTCCGTCACCGACGGAGAGGAGCCGTGCTACCCTTCCTGAAAGAAATTTCTGCTGCATCGCTGCAGTTAGGCAGGAAATCGTTCTTCTTCCAAATATTTTATCACCTTGGCAGGACTCCCTACGGCAACGGCGTAATTGGGCACATCGTGCGTCACAACCGATGCTGCGCCGACAATGGCATACCTACCAACCGTAACACCTGGCATGATTGAGGCCCCGGCGCCAATCCATGCCCCTTTTTTAATCAAAACAGGTCTGCATGTCAGCACGGCTCTATCATAGGGATCATGATTATTGGATATTATTTGGACATTAGCGGCAATGAGGACATCGTCCTCTATCGATATACCACCTCGAGCCATAAGTAGAGAGCCGCTGTTGATATAGACGTTTTTGCCAATAACAAGTTGGTCAATGGCAGCACCTGCAATTGGCGGAGCAATCATACTTCCTTCACCGATGCGGTCTCCAAGCAATTCTCGTAAAAGAGCATTGTATGCATCAGTTCTAGGCATCGTATGATTTAGTTTAAACATCATCTGCGTCTGTGTATCATACATATCTCTTTCAGCTTTTGTCCATTGACGCATATCTACGCGAAGTTCATCCATTGGTATCTCCTTGTGTGCAATCGGCTGTATCCTTCACCCCCAAAAGATGTGCAATATCTCCCAGGAGACAAATCCCACGCTTGCGGCGGCAGGCAAGGTAAGCACCCAGGCCGTGACCAGGTTCACAGCGACGTTCCAGCGCACGGCCGAAAGGCGTTTGACCGAACCAACGCCAAAAATGCAGGCCGATATGGTGTGCGTGGTGCTGACGGGGCAGCCCAGCGTGGAGGCTGCCGCTATGACCATCGTCGCCGAACTCTCGGCAGTGAAGCCATGCACGGGCTCCAGCTTGAAAATTCGGCTGCCCATGGTGCGCACGATTTTCCAACCGCCCAAAGCCGTCCCCAAGGCCATGGAGCCAGCGCAGGACAGTTTGACCCACAGGGGCACATCCATGCTTTCCGTCTGACCAAAGATGAACAGGGCCAAGGTGACGATGCCCATGGTTTTCTGGGCGTCATTGAGACCATGGCTCGTGGCCATGAAGGCCGCTGAACAAAGCTGCAGGCGTCGGAACAACACATTGACCACATGCCGGTGTACACGACAAAATATCCAGTACATGGCCCACATGCACAAAAAGCCCCCCGTAAAGCCGGCCAAGGGGGCGGCTATCAAGGGGATAAGAACCTTGCTGACGATGCCTTGGACATTGAGAGCGTCCAGACCGGCATCGGCAATGGCCGCGCCTATGAGGCCGCCGATGAGGGCATGGGACGAGGATGAAGGAATGCCGAAATACCAGGTGATACAATTCCAGGCAATGGCGGCCAGCAGCGCCGCCAGCACGAGTAGCTGACTGCTTTCCACGACGTGTGGCAGCACAATGCCGCTGCCGAGCGTGCGCGCCACTTCCGTGCCCAGCAGAGCACCCACCAGATTGAGGACAGCAGCCGCCGTCACGGCAAATCTCGGGGTCACCACCTTGGTGGAAACCACGGAAGCTATGGCGTTGGCGCAGTCATGCGCGCCATTGGTGAAATCGAAGACCAGGGCTACGAGGACAATGAACGCCAGCAGCAGCGGTATCTCACACATGCTTGAACACCGCTTCTTCAATGGTTTCCGCCACTGTATTTACCTGCTCCAGGACAATGTCCATGCGCTCATATGCCTGGCTCCATTTGACCACATGCATGACGAGCTTGAGCGTGAGATCCTGATTATCGTCCATGACTTCCCCCAGCCCAGCGGCCAGCACCATTTCGCACTCACCGCGCAGCTCGTGAAAGGCGTGGGTCTTGTGACAATCCACGCGCCGGGAAAGACCGTCCAGCATCTCATGCGTGAGTTCCAGCATGGCGCTGATGTTGCGCGATAGTTGCAGCATGGGAAAACGGATACGGGGAAATTCAAAGATGTACAATCGCGTACTTAAACTCTGCAAACAGTCGATGCATTCTTCCTGTTCCTGATTGATGCGCAGGATGTCCTCGCGATCAATGGGAGTGATGAAGGCGCGGGTAATCTCGCGGAGGATTTTGACGTGCAGGTTGTCCCCCTGCTCTTCGAGAAGGGCAATTTCCTTGTGAACCTTGTCCTTGGCGGAAATATCTTCCAGCATGGCAATGAGACGGGCACTCGTCTGGCGCAGGATGGCGTTCTGCTCCAGCAGCATGGTGAAAAACGGTGCCGATTTGGGCATCAGGGCAGGGAACATGCGGTTTCCTTTTTTGAAGTTCAAATAACAGGCATGAAAACCCGCCCCTTGAGTATACCCAAAATGTCCGCTTCTGCAACCACTAAACACGCCAGACTGCTTGTGCCGCCTACGCTTGTGAGTTATGCTGTAGCCGTCACGAGCATGTTTGCGTTGCAGTTGGCAGCGAGGCTGGCAATCGGCAGCTGCTGCCACAAAGGAGTCTCCCATCATGACAAGCGGCCCGCCGCGTCGCGTCAGCCTGCCCGATTTTTCCGGTCGCCAATGCACCCTGCCCGACGATCCTGATGCCTGGCAGTGCGAAGGTTCGGGCATGGCCATTTTGCTCCTGGGGCTGGGACCAGGAAGTCCTTGGACTCTGCCCTTTCTTGCCAACGCCCCCACAGTCTTCTGGCTGGACGCCCCTGCCACGCTGACCGCCCTGGACAGACCAGAAAGACTCGTCAACATGCCCAGTCACTGGCAAAGAGTAACGCCAGAGGAGGCCGTGCGCCTTAGCGCTGACTGTCGCAGATTTTTTTATGCCCCTGGCCTGCGACTGGCTCCGGATTTCTGGGGTTCCCTGCTGGGACGCATGGATGCAGCCCTGTGCGCTGGCCAAAAATCACCTTGTCGTGCCGTACTCCTGCCCGGTTCCGACGCGCAACTGCTGCACCAGGAGCTGCGCATTGCCCTCGAGCAATGCGGATTTGGCCCGATTCTGGAAGATGTGCCCTGCCTGGCAGGCCGTTCACGACCAGGGGAAAGGAATCAGACAGAAGATTTTCTGCGGCGCTGGCGTCAGCTCCTGACGCAGGGCCGACCGGCCTTTCTGCTTTCCGTCAACCTGCGCGGCATGGATGCCCAAGGTCGGGTCTTCCATCTCTGCCAGGAACTGGGCATTGCCGTGGCCATCTGGTTTGTGGACAATCCCTGGCAAGTACTCTCGCAATTGCGTCTGCCCTGGTGGAAAGAAGCACAGCTCTTTGTCACGGACGCCACATTCCTCCCATCCCTGCGCAGCCAGGGGGCGCGACGCGTCTTTCATCTCCCCCTGGCCACAGCGCCCCATATGTGGCGAACTGAGAACAGGCATGCAACCACGTCCCCCCTCTTTGTAGGCCGTTCCGCCTTTCCCGCAAGAGAGCGTTTTTTTGCCGCCGCACGCGTGCCCCAAACGCTGGAAGAAGAGGCAGCACGGACATTGGCCGCCAGTTCCGGGCCAGGAGACGGACCACATTTTTTCTGGTGGCATGCGCGTATGGGCGGAGCCTTCTGGCCCGGTCATGCCCTGAGAAACCCGGGCCTGGGCGCGGAACGCTGCGCCCAAGCCAACAGGGTACGCTGGCTGCTGGCCGCCGGCGCCGGACGGGCGGGCGGCATCCGCGTGCTGGGCGACGCGGGCTGGCACAGCCTGTTGCCCGGAGTTCAGATACTTGCGCCCGTGGATTACTACACGGCCCTGCCGAATCTCTACGCCTCAGCCGAGACCGTACTCAACGTGACCAGCCTGTTACTGCCCGGCAGTCTGAGCCAACGGCATTTCGATGTCTGGGCTTGCGGCGGACTGCTGCTCAGTGATGCCACACAGGGCCTGGACATCTTCCCGCAGGAGTTGACCGAACCCATTGCCCTGCGCAAACCGGAGGATTTTAGCCCCCGTCTGGAGTTTCTGCGCTCTCGTCCCCGGGAAGCCCGGGCTCTGCGCCGAGCCTGGCGGGAACATTTGCGTACGGCACACGGCTACGCACAGCGTGTACGGCACATGACAGAGCTTCTGGCTTCGGAATGTTGCAATGCCCCTCACTATGGCCACCTCTTCCCGGGGGGAAGAGCAAGCGCAGATGGTGTGCGTTAGTGAGGCCACAGGCTTCGCCCATGTACACCTGCCAAGGTAGTCTTGTTCGTGAAGCGCATTTCCCCTGAAGGGGATATTGCAAAACACAAAGGATTTTTTGATGAAACCCACCCTGCTGCTGATATCTTGCCTCGCCCTGCTCCTGGGGGGCGGCTGCGCAAGCCCAAAGGGCAAGGCCACGCACCCATCGGCGGTGCAGGCATCCCAAAAAGCGCCCAAACTACGCAAGCACGACGAGAACTACTGGCCGGAAGTGCGCAAAGCCAACGAAAGCTACCGCCCGCCAGAATATACCTTTGCCCCGTAGAACTTTCTCTAGCCCCCCAGATGCTCCACACTCACCTCCCGTGTGTACGTGTGTTTTTTTGAGGAGGCTGCTGCTCCTTCCGACGCCCCAGAGGCCACAAGGCGGCGGTAACGAGCAACTGCCCCACGGCCAAAACGGGATCGCGATCCAGCCAGGCTGCACAACACACAAATACAGCACCAACTACCAGAACAGATGTTCGTCGCCACCATAGCCCCAAGAGCTGCACAAGACCGCCAGAAAAAAACAGCAGGGCAAAAAACCAGGCTGCCTCCATGTCTGAAGGCAAATGCAGCACAAGATGTCCTGGGATCGTGCCGGTGTTGTCACAAGACGTCAGAGGCATGGCGTTTCATTGCCAGACCAGGGCGCACCACTCGCCGTCCACAACGCGCCTGGCAGAAGCCAGGCCCTGGGCCATATAGGCTGCTTCCACGTCATCCGCCTGGGTCACGAGCAGGCCGGAAAGCACAAGGCACGCTTTGGGCTTGCACTTGGCCACAAGGAGAAAGGCCATGTCCTTCAAGGGTGCGGCCAGGATATTGGCCAACACCAGGTCATACTGTCCCTGCAGCTCGTCCACACTGCCGATACCGAGGGTCAGGCCAGCAACCTTGTTGAGGGTACGGTTTTCCCGGGCATTGTCAATGGCCAAGGGATCAATGTCATAACCATCGCCCTCAAGACCACTTTTGCAGCAGGCAATGGCCAACACGCCGCTGCCGGTGCCCAGATCCAGAAAGCGCTGTCCGGCCAAAACCCGCCCGGAATCCAGCAGATCGCTCAGCACTCTGAGGCACAAGGCCGTGGTGGCATGATGCCCCGTGCCAAAGGCACTTTTGGGTTCAATAAGTACGACCGTCCGATCGGCATATTCCCCGCTGTTTGCCAGCCAGGGGGGCAGCACCACAAAGCGGCGGCCACAGAACACAGGCGTAAAAAACTGCCGCCATGCGCTCATCCAGTCCTGAGCCTCCTGCTCGGTCAGCGTACATTGCGCGTGGGGCAGTGCCTGCCTGATGCTGCCCAGCAATTCCCTGATAAAGGCTTCCTGCTCGCAATGCACCAGAAATCTGGTCTCCCCACCGGGCAGGGCTTCCTCCTCCCAGCCGAAGGACACGTTGAGGGCCAGAATGCCTGTCACGCGATCCACGTCCTCCGTAGCTGCCACAACCTCCAAACAAAACAGTTTTTTCATCTCTTCACTCCCAGAAGCTCTCCGAGGCCGTTTGTGCCCCAAAGCCATGATGCCAGAGAACAGGCCCGAGGTCGAGCGCCGTCACATGCCTGGAGCAGACCATCGTCCTGGCCGTGCATGATAGTTTGCATTGCCATGAAAAAAAAATACGGCTACTGTGCATCCCAACATTCCTCCTGCCCAAGGTATTGGCATGACCATAACGCAACCGACCCCCGCTGCCCAGGCAAGCCCCCTGCTCACCCCAGAGGAACAGACGGAACTTGACACCCTGCTGCAACGCATCAGCGCAGACTTCGAGGTGGAATTCGAACCCCTACAGGTGGACGACCATCCACTGGAAGTGCTTGCCATCCGCAACATGCAGGCCCATGTGGACGCCCTGCTCAGGCGCAAGGCCGTTCGCAATCCCCTACGCGATCTGCCCCTCTGGGCTAAAATTTGGCCCGGTTCCTTCGTGCTGGGCCGTTTGCTGCGCAAATACGAACCAAAGGGCACAACGCTGCTGGAACTCGGGGCCGGCTGCGGCGTCCTCAGCCTCGTGGCGGCACGCTACGGTTTTGCACGCATCCTGCTCACGGATGTGGTCGAGCAGGCACTGCTCTTTGCCCGTGCCAACGTGCTACGCAACGGCCTGAGCAAGCGCATTGCCACGGCCCGTCTGGATGTGGCCGCTCCTGGCCAAAGTACAATCCTTGCTACGGGCTTCGACAGAATAGCCGCCTCGGAAATCCTCTACCTCGATGAGCTGCACCGCCCGCTGGTCAAATTTGTGGCACGCCATCTTGCTCCGGGCGGCAAGGCATTTTTCTGCACGGACATGGCCCGAGCCAAGCCGCGTTTTGCCAAGCTGGCGGCCAAATGCTTCCACGTCTCTGAAGGCCATATCGGCGTGACAACGCACGACGACGATGGTTTGGAGCAGCGCCGTATCTACAACATCCTCATTTTGGAGCGCCCATGAACGCACAGCTTCCACGCATTGTTCTTCATGCCTGCCCCAAGGGCTATACCCGCGACCTAGACAAGACCGTGACCCCTGCCGCAACCATCGCCGACGTGCGCCAAAAGCTGGCGGTCAGCGGTTTGGACATCCTGGCCCGCACGCGCCGCGTGGATGTGGGCAGGCTGGGCATTCCCGTCTTTTTGAGCGAATGTGGCGCTGAGGCCAAACGCATCATGCCCACGCGTAAGCAAATGGGCAAGGGTTCCTCGCCGGAGCAGGCCGAGGCTTCCGCGCTCATGGAACTGATGGAACGCTATGCTTTTTTCAGCTTTTGGGAACAACAGCCGCACATGGTCAGCGCCACATGGAGCGAGGCTGAGGCCCGCTTTGGCGACGATCTCCTGCCCCTGGATTCCATGCTGCTTTCCGTGCATGACAGCCTTGCTCCTGAAAAGGCACGCCGCGTGCTGAACCTTGTCCATTGGCACTTCTACCCAACCACGCGCATCACGGACGGACGATGCACATGGCTGCCCCTGGACTGGTTCAAGCTCCTGGGAGAATTCAACGGCACCTCGGCGGGCAACAGCACTGAGGAATCCCTATTGCAGGGCCTCTGTGAGCTGGTGGAACGCCACGTCTGCTGCCGCATTGACCGCCTTCGTCCCTGTCTGCACAGCATTGATCCCGCATCCTGCGACCATGACCCAGTACTCGCAGGTCTCCTCAATGCCTTCGCGCAACAGGGTGTGCGTCTGGTACTCAAGGATTTCTCTCTGCATATGCCCCTGCCCACAGTAGCCGCCCTGGCATGGGATCCCACTACCTTGCCTGACACTTCGGAAATCGTCTTCACGGCCGGCACGGCTGCCTCACCGGCCAAGGCAGCCATACGCGCCGTTACGGAAGTAGCCCAACTAGCGGGTGATTTCTGCACCAATGCCTGTTACGAGGCTTCTGGCTTGCCCAAATTTACCAGCCTCGACCAGGCAGACTGGCTGCTGCAAGGGCCGATGGCGTCCCTTTCCAGCCTTCCGGACGTGTCTTCAGAAGACATATGCAAAGAACTCCTCACCGCCGCACACCATCTGGCACCGTTGGAACTCTATGCCGCCGAAACAACCCACCCTGCCGTAGGTGTGCCGACCCACTACAGCATTGTGCCTGGCCTGGAATTTCGTGAACGCGATCGCAATGAAAGCCTCGGCCTGTTCACGGGCCGCAAACTCGTGGAAGAAGCAGATATGGACACGGCCAGGCACGGACTGGCCGTCTTGGCCGAATGCTACCCCGACGCGCATTTTGTGCCTTTTTTTCAGGGCATGCTCGCCCTGCGCGCTGAAGACCGCGAAACCGCACGCAAGGCATTTGCCGCTGCCGTACCTTTACAGCCCGATACGGATTCGCAGGCTCTGGCAGCCTTTTACCAGGGCTATGCCAGCACCCTGGACGAGCGCTGGCAGGAGGCCCTGCCAGCTCTTGAGGAAGCCTTCCGTCTCTGCCCTGAAATGAAGGAATACGGCAACCTGCTGGGTGTGGCCCGCTTCAAGACCCGCGACTATGCCGCAGCTGCAGCAGCCTTCCGCGCCGTTCTGCGTGTGGACAAGGGTTCGGACATGGATTTGGCCAATCTCGGCCTGTGCGAAAAATTTTTGGGCGCACGGGACGAAGCGCGCAACCATTTACGCGCCGCCCTGGAGCTGAACCCGACCCTGGATTTTGCTCGCAAACACCTTGCCGAGCTGGAACAGGACGCATAAATCGATCGGGAAAGGCAGCGCTCGATGCCCTGCCCCCCCACAAGGAGCAAACATACCTGTTTGGTTTTCTGTTCAAAAAAATTTTTGGCAGTAAGAATGACCGCTATCTGCGCCGCCTGAGACCGCAAGTGGCGCGCATCAACGCTCTGGAAGAGGAAGTACACGCACTGCCCGACGAGCAATTTCCTCAACGCATTGCGACCTACAAGCAACAGGTGCAGGAAGAAGGCCGCGCATTGGACGACATCCTGCCCGAAGTTTTTGCCTTGGTGCGCGAAGGCGCACAGCGCGTTCTGGGCATGCGCCACTATGACGTGCAGCTCATCGGAGGCATTGTCTTACACAAGGGACGCATTGCCGAAATGAAGACTGGCGAAGGCAAGACCCTTGTCGCCACACTGCCGGTGGTACTCAATGCCCTGGCGGGCAAGGGCGTACACGTGGTCACGGTCAACGACTACCTGGCCAAGCGCGACGCCGCATGGATGGGCAAGCTCTATGCCTTCCTCGGCCTTTCCACCGGCGTCATTGTCCACGGCCTGGACGACGCCGAGCGCCAGGCAGCCTATGCCGCCGACATCACCTATGGCACCAACAATGAATTCGGCTTCGACTACCTGCGCGACAACATGAAATTCTACGCCCAAGAGCTTGTGCAGCGCGGTCATCACTATGCCATTGTGGACGAAGTGGATTCTATACTTATCGACGAAGCCCGTACGCCACTGATCATCTCCGGAGCCTCCGACGAATCCGTAGGACTCTATCGCAACGTGGATGACATTGTACGCCAGCTCACGCCCGAACACTATACCATTGACGAAAAGGCCCGCACGGCCATGCTCACCGACGAAGGCGTGGCGCGCTGCGAGGAATTGCTACACGTCGACAACCTCTTCGATCCCGTCAATATTACCGCCCAACACCATGTCCTGCAATCACTCAAGGCACACCTCGTCTTCAAGCGCGACGTGGACTATATCGTGCAGAATGACCAGGTCGTCATTGTGGATGAGTTTACGGGCCGTATTATGGAGGGCCGTCGCTATTCGGACGGACTGCACCAGGCCCTGGAAGCCAAGGAACATGTGACCATTGCGGCCGAAAACCAGACCCTGGCCTCCATCACCTTCCAAAACTATTTCCGCCTCTATACCAAACTGGCGGGCATGACCGGCACGGCAGACACCGAAGCCGTGGAATTCCATCAGATTTACAATCTGGACGTCATCTCCATACCGCCCAACAAGCCCATGATCCGTAAGGACTTTCCCGACCTCATCTACCGCAGCAAGGAAGAAAAATTTGATGCCATCGTGGCCGCCATTGCGGAGCTGTACAAAAAACAGCAGCCCGTTTTGGTCGGCACCATCGCCATTGAAACATCGGAAATGCTCTCCCACCGTCTGACTGCGCTGAAGATTCCGCACAGCGTCCTCAATGCGAAGCAGCATGAACGTGAAGCCGAAATCGTGGCCCAGGCCGGACAGAAGGGACGCGTGACCATTGCCACCAACATGGCCGGACGCGGCACGGATATTGTCCTTGGCGAGGGCGTAGTGGATCTGGGAGGCCTGCACATTCTGGGCACAGAACGTCACGAAAGCCGCCGCATTGACAATCAGTTGCGTGGACGTTCCGGCAGACAGGGCGACCCTGGCTCCTCCCGCTTCTATCTTTCCTTGGAAGACGACCTCATGCGCCTCTTCGGCTCGGATCGCATCAAGGGACTCATGGAAAAACTGGGCCTGCGCGACGGCGAGGCCATTGAAAATGCCATGGTCTCGCGTGCAGTAGAGGGAGCACAAAAACGCGTGGAAGCCCACCATTTTGAAATCCGCAAGACCCTGCTGGACTATGACAATGTCATGAACCAACAGCGTGAAGTCATCTACACCCTGCGCCGGGATCTCATGGTGGAGGAAGACTTAACGCCTGTTGTGCAAGAATTTCAGAATGATGTCCTGGATGACGTCTATGGCCCCCTGGATGCTGCACACCCCGAAGATTTGGCCGAGGCCCAGGCTACAGCCATGTCCCGTCTGCGAGATGTGTTCAATCTAGATCGCATCCTACCGGCCAACGCCCCCCTGCCTGAGCGCCAGATCACAGACAATCTCGTCCGCAACATGCTGGAAGAACTCAAGGCCGACGCCGGCCCCACATATCGCGATATTTTACGCTACTTCCTGCTGGAAGCGCTGGATCGCTGCTGGAAAGAACACTTGCGCAACATGGATGCCTTGCGCGACGGCATCGGGCTGCGCGGCTACGGACAGCGCGACCCCAAGCTGGAATACAAACGCGAAGGCTTTGAAATGTTTCAGGCATTGCTCTTCCAAATTCGCGAAAGCGCCTTCCGCGTCCTCACACGCGTGCGCGTACGTGTGGAGGACATGCCTGCCGAGCAGGCCGTAGCCGCCCAGGCCGCCCCCGATACGGCTGCAGAAGCCCATGAGGCCATTGCGACCAATGGAGATACAAAGGAGGACAAAATAAACACTGATGTGACGCCACCGCAGGAAGCCCGTCCGCAGGAATTTCGCCATAAGAAACAGACTGGACAGCTTTCCTATTCCGGCGGCGGTGACAGCGTGGATGCCACGCCCAAACCTGCCAAGGCTAAGCCGCGCGTGGGCCGCAACGCCCCCTGTCCCTGCGGCAGCGGCAAAAAATACAAGAAGTGCTGTGGTCGCAACAAATAAAAAAAACTGATTTGTACGCCAGTTCGGAGTACTGCGGCTAGCGTAGTGAAATTTTGCGCCGGGGAAAGCCAAGCGAGCTGCCGATACACACGCGCCCGCGTGGGACGCGACTTCAGCATATCTTTAGCTCATAGGTGCCGTTGACGCGGAACTTGCTAGCAGCACCCCAAAATGGTGCGGCTGCAAGTCCCGTGACATGGTCGGGGTCATCGCATTTCAGGTGTCCGGTAGAAGGTGGAAGGCTACCTATTTGCCCCCTGCCCCATGCATCCGGTCATCGTTGTGTTCATGCCCGTCATGTCCAAGATGCTCTTCCGATGCAGCCAAGGCGCGTAGAGCGTCAGGGTAATCCTTGGGCAATGCGTACATGCCGTACTTGCGGATTGAAGGCAGGACTTCTTTCCGTACCCAACGCGCAAATTCTTTGGCATTGGGTTTGTTGCTACGAAGAACAAGAGCATACAAACCAGACTCAGATATGATGTTAGTCTCTCCCTGACGCCCTAAACTTTCCT
>JAFTCE010000033.1 GCA_017454855.1 Desulfovibrio sp. | reverse complement strand
TTTTCCGAGCTGGCCCCCACAGACATGCTTTTGCAGCGGCTAGGTCGCCTCTGGCGGCATCACCGCGAAAACCGCCCCTTGCCCGCCCCCTTGTTCTGCTTGCTGGACGAAGACGCCACGCTCGAAGATTTACGCGCCATGGACGTCGAGGGCATCAAAACGGTCCTCGGGGCAAAAAGCTTTGTCTACAAGCCCTCGGTGCTGCTGCGCAGCCTGGAGCAATGGGCCAGGCTGGACAGCCTCTCCCTACCCTCCGGCATCCGGCGCATCATGGCCGCCACCTACACCCCGACAGACTGCCCCCCGGCCTGGCAGGAGCTTGAGGCAGAGAAATGGGGCGATGACCTGGCTGCGCGAACCATCGCCAACATGGGAACAAATATATGGAAATCGTTGCTTGATGATACTATCCTTCCGTGCACAAGGCTCGCCGAGCATACGGACTACACACTCGTCCTCTGCGCTGAGGATACGGGCGCAACGCTCACCCTTCGAGAAAACGGCCTTGTGATAAACCTACGCGGCAATGAGCCCACACTGGCAACGGCCAAGGCCCTGCACCGCAACACCGTCAAGGTGGCGGACTGGCATTTCACCCAGCGGCCCCGGGATACTCGTCTTGCCCCCTTCCACATCGACGGGCGCATCCTCGTGCAGGCGGACGGCACAGCTGAAACGCCTGGCCTCGCGCCGGGAAAGCGCATATACTGGGATGACGCACTGGGCCTTGCTGTGCGAAAGGAGACGCCATGATGAACCTTGCCGTTGATCCCTGGATCCCATGCATCGGCCGAGACGGGGCAGTGCTTCGGGCCTCCCTGCTCCAGTGCCTCACTGATGGGCACATCGCGGATTTTGCCGTGCGCCCGCACGAACGGGTGGCGCTCATGCGCCTTTTGCTCTGCGTGGCCCACGCCGCTTTGGGTATTCCCGAAGACTACAAGGCCTGGCTCGCCTGCCGGGAGGGCCTGCCCGAAGCCACCGCCCACTATCTGGAACAGTGGCGAGACAGCTTTGAGCTTTTTCACCCGAAAAAGCCTTTCCTACAGATGGCAGGGTTGCGCAGCGCTGCCAAACCGAAAGCGAAAAAATCCGCTGAGGACAACGATTTGGAGACCGACGGGTTGACGCCGGCATCCAAGCTGGATTTTGCCCTAGCCGTGGGCAACAATTCCACGCTGTTCGACCACGAGGCCCTCAACTCCCACCGGGCCGCCAGGCCGGAAAAACTGGCGCTCGACCTGCTTACATACCAAATGTTCAGTCCCGGAGGACTTATTGGGAGCGTTGTGTGGAGCGGGCAGGCCACGGGCCGCAGTTCCAGCGACGCGCCCTGCGTCCCCGGCTCCATGCTGCACACCTTTGTACGAGGAACGGACCTGCCGGAAACCGTATGGCTGAACCTGCTATCCGCAGACATCCTGCGCGATTATGCCGCACTTGGCGTTGACTGGCGCGGCCGCCCGCTCTGGGAAATGTTTCCCAAAGGCCAGCACGACGAGGCTGCTGTGCGCAATGCCGTGCGCACGTTCATCGGGCGTCTTGTCCCGTTGTCTCGCGCAATCCTGTTGCAAGAAGACGGTGTCTCCATGCTGCTGGGCAACGGCCTGACCTACCCGACGTTCAGTACTGCCAATCAGGGCTTTCCCCCGGAACCCAGCGCCGCCGTTGTCGTGCGCAAGGGGAAAAATGATGCTGAAGAGCGCATGGCGCTGGGCATCCAGCCCGGCAAGGGACTCTGGCGGGAGTTGCACGCCCTCACCGTACAACGACAGGCGAACACGCCCGGTGGCTGTCTCGCGCTGGCGCATATGGATGATAGTGACACTAAGGGCGTGGATCTGGTCATCGGGGGATTGGCCCGAGATCAGGCCAACATTGTGGACGTGGTGGAATCAGTCTTCCATGTGCCAGCCCCCCTGTTCCGCACGGAAGGACACGACTTCTACGCCAATGAGGTGCAAAAGGCTGAGGATGTGGAGCGTAGGGCCTTGGCCTTCGCCATGGAACGTTGGCGCACCGCGCTGGACGGCGGCTGGGCAACGCGCCTGAAACTGGCCGGCACCAAGCGCGGCGAGGAGTGTGCCAAACTCCGCGCCCAAGCCGCCCGCGACTACTGGACCGCCGTGGAGCATAACCTGCCCCAACTCCTAGCTGCACTGGATGCACTGGGCACGGATGCGTACATGCCCCGTAAGGCAGCGTGGCGAAAAATGCTGCGCGCAAGCGCCTTCAATGCCTACGCAGCAGCCTGCAAGGGCAGAGACGAACGACAATTGCGGGCCTTCGTAACAGGTCAAAGGGTATTGCTCGCCATGACGAACAAAATATTGGAACTCCACAAGGAGGAAGAAGCATGAGCCTCATGGAGTTTTTGTTGAAAAACCGGGAAAACCGAGGTGCCCTCGCCGCCCTGCGCAAGGGCCTAACACCGGCCACGGAAACGCGGGCCTGGCCCCTACTGGCGCGTTTCGGCGGCATAGGTCAGACGCCCGGCGCACGCGCCGTGCGCACGGTGGCGGGTCTCTTTGCCCACCACCCCCGAAGCTGCGATGCCGGCAACATGGGCGATACCTGCCGCGCCCTCTGCGGGCAGGACGAGCATCCGTGGGAAACGGTGGACGGTACAGGTAAGGCCGTGCCACCAGGCCCCATGGCCCGAAAATTCGCCTGGCTGCTGGCAGCAGACACTGAGGAGATCTGCGGGCGTGTGGCTCGCGTGGTGTTCTACGCCAAAAGCAAGGACGTACCCGTCAACTATGCGCAGCTGGAAAAAGATCTGGCCCGCTGGCCTCGGGCTCGCGAAGCTTGGGCAGTGGCCTTCTGGACAACGGGAAAACCGGACAACGCTGAAGATGGGGAGGCGTCATGACTTGGCTTGCCCGCGCCACGCTCAGTAGGGATGATCTTGCGGCCTGCCGCCTTTTGGACAATTACGATTGGCACAAGGCCGCGTGGCAGTGCTTTCCCGGCATGGCCGATGCGCATAGGGACTTTCTGCTACGTCTGGACTGGCTGGACAATGGCTGCCGGGCCTATCTTCTCTCCGGTCCTGAGCCAGTACGGCCTGCCTGGTGTCCATCCGCTGGTTGGGCCGTGAAGGAAATCCCCCACGGCTTTCTGGAGCATGAGAGATACCGCTTTGACCTGCTGGCCAATCCCACGCGCAAGCTGGTAATACGTGATGCCAATGGAGAACGGCGCAAAAACGGCAAGCGCGTCCCCCTGCTGCATGAGGACGAACAGCGTCGCTGGCTGAAAGCCAAAGGCGTCCAACACGGCTTTTGCCTGGAAGACGCCGTGCCTCTTGCCGTGGACCCTGCGGGGCGGCATCCCTTCCACCGACGGGGCGACGAAGGTCTGCATGTGGGCGTCCGCTTCCGCGGCGTTCTCAACGTAACAGACAAAGAACGGTTTGCCGACGCATTCCGGCACGGCATAGGCAGTGCCAAGGGCTTCGGCTTTGGCATGCTCATTCTTAAACCAGTACTTTAATTTCAGCAAACAAGGATATCCCAATGCGACATCTTGAACTGCATATTGTTCAGTCCGTGCCCGTGGCCTGCCTCAATCGTGACGATTTCGGCTCGCCCAAGACAGCCATGTTCGGCAACGTGACGCGCGCCCGCGTGTCCAGCCAGTGCTGGAAGCGCGCCATCCGCAAATTGATGGCGGAGGAATCGCCGCAGCGTTTTGCCGGCCACCGCACACGCCTGATCATAGAACCTCTGCGTGACAGACTGACGCAACGCGGCCTTTCCCCGGAGGAAGCGCAGCAGGGGGCCGAAAAGCTTGGCGAGGCCATCGCAAAACTGGACAACCCGCCCACGCGGGTAAAGACGCTTTTTTTCTCCTCGCCGCAACAACTTGATGCTCTTACCACTGCTTACGCGGAAAACAAGGACACCAAAAAGGCCATGAAGGCCATGAAAACCCTACCCGGCGACGCTGCCGACATTGCCTTGTTTGGCCGCATGGTCGCCAGCGACCACACATTGACGCTGGAAGGCGCGGCCATGTTCAGCCATGCCCTGTCCACGCACCGCGTTTCCAATGAAATCGATTTCTTTTCCGCCGTGGACGACCTGAAGCCTGAAGACGCCGAAGACGCCGGGGCGGGCATGACCGGCACGCTAGAATTCAATAGCGCAACCTTCTACCGTTTTGCGGCCCTAAACCTAGACATGCTGGAGGACAACGCGCATTTGGGCAGCCTCGCCCCTGAAGAACGGCGGGAAGTGGTTCGCATGTTCGTTTGTGCCACACTCAAGGCCATGCCCGCTGCGCGGCACAATTCCATGCATGCCGCCACCCTGCCCTCCTTCGTGCTGGCCGTTGTACGGGACAAGGGGCATCCCGTACAGCTCGTCAACGCTTTCGAGGAACCAGTGTGGACACGGGGCGGTCTGGCCGAAGCCTCACGAAAAAAGCTGGAGGAGGAATACGCCCTACTCAAGGCCACTTGGGGCGTCGCAGCTGTGGCCGAATGCCGCATGCCTGACATACCGCTTACGCAACTGCTAGACGAGGTGACTCGGCATGTGCGCTGACACGGCTTGCCTTGTCCTGCGCCTAGAAGGCCCTTTGCAGTCCTGGGGCACGACAAGCCAGTTCAACCGCCGCAACACAGATCTGTTACCCTCGCGCAGTGCTGTCATGGGCCTGCTCTGCTCGGCATTGGGCCTGCCGCGCGGCTCCGGGGAGGAGCGTGATTGGCTTACCCGCTGCGTCGTCTTGCGCATGAAGGCCGTGGCCGTGCCTCGTCTGTGCCGGGACAGGGAACTGGCCGTGCGTCGTCTTGAAGATTACCATACTGTGCTGAATACCCCAAAGGCGGGCGGCGGCAGCAAAGACTGCCACATCACCCGACGCCAGTATCTACTAGACGCTGCTTTTTATGTCTTTCTTTCCGGGGGGCGTCCTGTGCTGGAACAGGCCGCAGCGGCCCTGCAGGACCCCGTCTGGGGTTTGTACCTAGGCCGCAAATGCTGTATCCCTTCGGCGCCGGTCTTTGCCGGACTTTTTGGCACAGAAGAGGAAGCCGCACGCCGTTGTCTGCCGCGCCCCATGGACGAACTTATCTGGGTGGCAGACGCCCCTTCCTTCGATAGCGGCGAGGACAGCGTGCCGGACATGCCGCTATCCTTTGCCAGCGCCGCACGGCAGTTCACCCTGCGGCGCATCGTGCGACATCATGGGACACGCCATGCGCCTTGATTCTGCCGTCATCCCCATCAAGGAGCGCTGCTCCATGCTCTTCCTGCGCTATGGCCGGCTGGATGTGGAAGACGGAGCGCTGGTGCTAGTGGATGAAGGCGGCACGCGCATGCAGATCCCTCTTGGCGGCTTAGCCTGCCTTCTGCTGGAGCCGGGAACCACCGTCTCCCATGCCGCCGTGGCCTTGGCAGCGGATTGCGGCACCCTGCTGCTGTGGATAGGCGAAGGAGGAGTGCGACTGTATTCCGCTGGCCAGCCTGGTGGGGCGCGGGCTGACCGCCTGCTGTATCAAGCCAGACTGGCCCTGGACGACAGCCTAAGGCTCAAGGTGGTTCGGGCCATGTACCGCTTCCGTTTCGGGGAGGAAAGCCCACAAAAACGCAGCATTGAACAACTACGCGGCATTGAGGGGGCACGTGTCAAGGCGTTGTACAAGCTGCTGGCCTCCCGCTATCGCCTCTCCTGGGGTAAACGCAGCTATGACCCGCGGGACTGGGATACGGCGGATCCTCTGAATCAAGCCGTCAGCGTTGCAAACCACTGCCTGTACGGCATATGTGAAGCAGCCGTGCTGGCGGCGGGTTATGCTCCAGCCATCGGATTCATCCACACGGGCAAACCGCTTTCCTTTGTGTATGACATCGCCGACCTGTTCAAATTTGACACGGTCATCCCCGCCGCCTTTCAAACTGTGGCGAAAAAATGCCGGGACATTCCCAGAGAAGTGCGCCTGTGCTGTAGGGATATGTTTCGTGAGCAGCACCTGCTGCGACGCATTATTCCCGTTATGGAGGAAATGCTGGCCGCCGCTGGCGAGAGCCTGCCGCCACCACACCCCGAAGCCATGCCGGTGGCCATTCCGGAAATAGAAGGGCTGGGCGATGTTGGTCATCGTAACTGAGGCCGTGCCGCCACGCCTGCGCGGCTTTCTTGCGCGCTGGCTGCTAGAGGTGCGGGCGGGCGTATATGTGGGTAATTATTCCGTCAAGGTACGGGAACGGCTGTGGAAAACCGTATCGGAAGAACTGGGAGACGGCAATGCCGTCATGGCTTGGAGCGCTGGTAACGAGTCAGGATTTACATTCCGTACGGCAGGACAAAATCGCCGTGAACCGGCGGACATTGACGGCTTTTCGCTAGTGAAATATTTTCCGCAAAATCAGATGGAGAAATCGGTAGGATTATAGCAAAAGTATAACTACTTGTACTTATTACTATTTTATTCAAGAGCATTCCCCACACGCGTGGGGATGAACCTGGGATTTGTGGATCCGCGTACCGGGCATCGTCGCATTCCCCACACGCGTGGGGATGAACCGCATAGTTGCTGATATTGTCGAGCTGTTTTGCACGCATTCCCCACACGCGTGGGGATGAACCGTACAGCTTACGCA
>JAFTCE010000032.1 GCA_017454855.1 Desulfovibrio sp. | reverse complement strand
GAGAAGAGCGCGAGCTTTTTCTTCGCGCTATGGGGCGCGTCAGTCCTGATATGCGCGTGGACGGTGGATTTTCCTTGCAGGAGTTGGGCGTTATGCCGCTTTCCCTGCCCAAGAATTCCCCCAAGGGCGTACACAAGAGTTCCCCAGAGAACACCCCAGAGATTTCCCCAAGTTCCCCCAAGAACTCAGAGAACTCCTCCAAGAAGCCTCGCCACCGGTCATACGGGGCGAGTCCGACGTCAGCGGCACGAGCAAATATCCCTGTGCAGAGCAAGGTCGTTGGTAGGGAGGGAAATTTTGCGGGCGTGGAGACGGTAGACGAGGATGCCGCAGTTTTTTTGCAGGCCATGCAGACCGTACAGCCCCTGGCCACTCGCGGGCGCGATGTTAATCCGCAACCAGCGCAAGGCCAGCCGCCGCAGCAAGGCGAGATAGGCATGCAGGACGTCATGGAGGGGAAGCTGGAGTTTGCCCTCTGGTCAACGGATGAATATATGGAGGGGCATGTCGTTGGCCTGGACGAGATGACCATGTCCAAGCTGCGCTCCGGTTCCTTGAGTCCCGAGGCGCATCTGGATTTACATGGCCTGAACGCCGTGCAGGCATTTGAAGCCTTGAGGAATTTTTTCCGGGGAAGCTGGTATAAGGGATTGCGAACCGTGTTGGTGATCCCCGGGCGCGGACGGAATTCGCCCGACGGTGTGGGGGTGTTGCGCGAAAAATTACAGAATTGGCTGACGCAAGAACCTTTCAAGCGTGTCGTCCTGGCTTTTTGCACGGCTCAGCCCCACGATGGGGGACTCGGCAGCGTCTATGTGCTTTTGCGCAAGTATCGCAAAAAAGGACGGGTGTATTGGGAACGTATGCCGGCAGACGCCGACTTGTATGGGAACTTTCCCCGTTGAAAGACCTCACCGTATATCGCGTCCAGAACATGGCGGATTGCAAAACCCTCCTGGAGAGTACTCTCACGCTGCCGACCTGATGTCTTTGTCAGTCATCTGAAGAAGGGGTTCACATGCGGCCTGCACACCAACATCATACGTAACATGACAGAGCGCAGTAGGCGTGGAAGAATGTGAAAGCCGTATTCAAAGCAGATGCCATGCTTTCATAATTTGCTTGCGATAGCTTTCTATTAGATATACAATAGACATCTATTAGCTATCTAACTCCAAGGAGTGTTCCCATGGCATCAACCATGACCATACGCATGGATCCTGCAGTCAAGGCGCAGGCGCAGAAGGTCTTCGCCGATCTGGGCATGGATATGACCACTGCCATCAATGTGTTCCTGAGGCAGGCTATACGCCACAACGGCTTTCCCTTTGAAGTGCGGAATCCGGAACCCAGCGCCCTGACCTATTCCGTGTTGGAAGATATGAAGCATGGCAGGAATCTCGTCGGCCCTTTTGACAGCGTCGAATCACTGATGGAAGACTTGAATGCGTAGGATCGTTTATCATGTCCAGTTTAAAAAGGACATGAAGCTCGCCGCGAAACGCGGGCGAAGCATCGCTCTTTTGCAAAGCGTGATTACCATGCTTGCGAACGACGAAGTTCTTCCTACGCACTACCGCGACCATCCGCAGACAAATTCCAGAAATTATGTCGGCGTCAGGGAATGCCACATCCAACCGGACTGGCTGCTTGTTTACCAATATGATGATGAGCTGTTGCTGTTGGATCTGCTGCGCACGGGCAGCCATAGCGACCTGTTCTGAAAGCCTTCTACAGCACAGTATACGGATGACCTTGCCCTGCTGCGACGACAACTGCCACGGTACAGAAGGGCGGCAAGCTTACCTTAAAGAAGAATGCCAAGGCCACGGCCCTTACCGTGCAGGCCAGTGGTTCCTTGACCGTCTCCAGCGGCGCAGCGGCCAATATGAAGACTATCGCCAGCGGTGCCACGCTCGCACTCAAGGCGGGCGGCACGCTCAACTTTGCCAATGGCAATATCCTCTACGGCAAGAACACCTTCAGCGGCGCGACCGTCACGGGTGGCACGACCTCCAAGCGCGTTGCCCTGGCAAAGAATGCCACGCTGAACGTGGGCGCGAATACCAACATGAAGAAGCTGCACCTCAATGCCAGCAACGCCAAGCTCAACTTTACGGGCACAGGGAACACGCTTGGTTCCTTGCAGACGAACAAGAGTACTGGCGTCTGTTACGACGTGAGCAAGCTGGCGGCCAAAAGTACGGCCTACATGCTGACGCTGTCCACCAAGAACACGCAAAAGCTGGGGGCGTTCAGCGTCAACGTCAAGAAGGGACAAGGCGTAGGCGTGTACGAGCTGTCCAAGAATATCGTTCAGGCCAAGAACACCGCCTATACCATCAACCTGGCGGGCACAAAGCAGGGCGTTGCCAAGCTTAATGGCTTGGGTCTCATCAAGGGTACGGCCATTTACGCCGTGAACACGGGGGCTTCCAACAGCATCACTTTGACCGTTGCCAAGACGGGCAACACGCTCAAGGGCACGGCCAAGGCCGACACGCTCAAGGGTACGGCCAACTGGGACGTGTTCTACGGCGGCAAGGGCAATGACACGATTACGGGCGTGAACGGTCGCGACGTAGCCGTGTATGACAAGACGGCCTGGGGCAAGGATACCATAGCCAAGACCAGTGGCACGATGACCCTGCTTTTCAAGGATATGAAGGCTGCCGACATTGTGCAAAAGCTCAGTGGCAGCACTATGACCATAACCCGCAAGAGCAATGCCAGCCAGAAGATCACCGTCCAGGGCTGGAGCAAGGACACGCACAGCATTGTCTATGGCAGTGATATGAAGGCATTCAATACCTACATCGCCAAGGCTTCGCCCACGGCAACGCAGGTCACAAATGCCCGCAACGAGGCATTCAAGAAGGCCGGACTGGCGTCGGCCTGAGAAGACGAATGATTCACAACGACTGAAGCTTCTGAACCAGAAACCAGAGTTCTGTACCTTGCGCCCCCGGACGACGGGGGCGCTGTGCGGGGGCATGATGCACGTTGCGAGATAGCCCCTGCCCCTTGCCAAAGCACGTCATCCTTGCCTATACTGTTTGCATGTCCAAAAAACGTATGCCCGGCGACGGGGCCTACAAGGCTTTTTTTTCGGACAAAGACATGGTCACGAGTCTCGTGCAGGACTTTGTGCGCAAGGATTTTGTCCGCGACATGGATTTTAGCACGCTGGAGGCATTTCCCACCGCACGCGTGACCAGGGCCTTTTTTCGGCGCGAAGACGACGCCATCTGGCGTGTGAACTGGCAGAACATGCCGAGCTATCTCTTTCTCATGCTGGAATTCCAGAGCCGCATGGATCCCTTCATGCCCGTGCGGATTCTGGTTTATGCGGCCCTACTTTGGCTGTACTTGATTGAGCAGGGGGAGATCAAGCCCGGCGATTCTTTGCCGCCAATATTTCCCCTTGTGTTGTACAATGGCCGGACAAAGTGGCAGGCAGCTCGGGACATAAAAACCTTGTTGCAGCCCATGCCCAGGGAGTTGCTGGCCTATCAGCCGACGCAGAAATTCTTT
>JAFTCE010000031.1 GCA_017454855.1 Desulfovibrio sp. | reverse complement strand
GGTTCCATGTCTCCTGGCTGCCCGCCGCCACGGGCGAGTACGGGCTGCGGTTCGGGTGGAAGGCCGCGCAACACCTCAGGTGTCAAGCCTACCTTGGACAGGCAGTGGGCCGCAAAACCACGTTCCTCTGCGGACATGGCCAGGAGTGCCAGACGCGTTGCCTCTGGCCTGGGCAAAGGACTGCCCGCCTGAACGGCGTACTGCTTCAGCCTGTCCAGCATGGCCGCGAGGCCCTCGGACATGTGTACTTCCTCCACGGGCGGCAAGCTTGCCGGAGTTCCCAGTTCGCGGCGCAAAAATTCGTCCAGCCGCATTTGCAGGACAGCGGCGCTGGCACCCCAGCTCTGGATGGCGGCGCGGCACTGCTCGTCCCCCACCAGGGCATAGAGGACATGTTCCACCGTGAGTACGGCATGATGCCGAAGCCGCGCAATGCGCACGGCCAGAGCGAGAAAATTTTCAAAGGTCGCATTCATGTCATCCAACCTGCCTATCCACGACCTTTGTCGGCTTCGAGTTCCCTGACCTTGCGAAAGATGGTGCTTCTGTCCATCTGACATTGGCGGGAAAGCTCGCTGATAGAGCCGTAGCGCTTCAGTCCAGCCTTGAGGATGGCATTTTCCACGTCCTTGAGAATGGCCTTGAGCGAGCGGCCTTCAACGGATGGCAATTCCAGGCTTACGCCGTCCTGCTCGCGGCGCGCTCTTGGCCGGATGCCGACCATATCGCGGGCCTCTATAACGCCCTGCCTGCAAGTCACCACCAGGCCCTGAACCAGATTTTCCAGTTCACGCACATTGCCAGGCCAGGAGTAGTCTTCCAAAGCAGCTTCTGCCTCGGGGGAAAAATGCATGTTTTTGCGGTATTTTCTCCCATAATAGCTGAGGAAACTCTGAGCCAGGGGCAGGATGTCAACCTTGCGCGAACGCAGAGGAGGAATGTGCAGCACGGCTACCTTGAGGCGGTAGTAGAGATCGGAACGGAAGGCGTTGCGGGCCACTTCGTGTTCCAAGTCCTTGTTCGTGGCCGCAATGACCCGCACGTCAACCTTTTTGGGCGTGGTGGCGCCCACGCGCAGCACCTCCCAATCCTGCAAGACGCGCAAGAGGCGGGACTGCATCATCATGGGCAGCTCGCCGATTTCATCCAAAAACAATGTGCCGCCCGACGCTGCCTCCACAAGACCGGCCTTGCCATTCTTGCTGGCGCCAGAAAAACTTCCGGGCACATAGCCGAAGAGTTCCGTTTCAATGAGATTTTCGGGGATGCTGCCACAGTCAACCTTGACAAAGGGAGCGTCAGCTCGTTGGCTCGTGGCATGGATATGCCTGGCCACCACATCCTTGCCCACGCCGGTTTCGCCGAGCAACAGCACCGTGGCATCTGTTTCGGCAATGCCTGCGGCTTCCGAGTACAGGCGCTGCATACTCTGACTGCGCACCACGCGCGGGTACTGATTGCCGGTCACGCCTTCGGCGCGCATGTTTTGAAAGGTTTCCAGGAGTTCGCGCTGATGGGTAATTTCTTCACGCAATTCTGTGAGTGCCGTAATGTCACGGATGACCGTTACCACGTACACCACCCTGCCGTCGGCATCCTTTACCGGATTGCCGTCCAAAAGGACGGTGCGGCCATTATGGACGTTCTGCACACTGGAAACATTCTGCCCCGATTCCACAATACGTGGATTGAGTACCACGTCCAAAATGCCGTCCTGCACCATGTCGCGGACATTGCGCCCGAGCATATTTTCCCTGGCAAGGCCCGTCAGTTCGGCATGTTTTTTGTTGACCAAGACCACAATGCCTTCACGATCCGTGACGCAAATGGCATCGCGAAAGGTATCGCAAAGTTGCTCGATGTAGTCGATGAGCATACGGGGACTAAACATCTCTCTTCTCCAACCGCCAGTGCCGTGCTTGCGGGCTTCCGGGTCATGGAATGCCGAAAGCCCGCGTCAGGGACATGTAGCCAATGGCTCTAGTT
>JAFTCE010000030.1 GCA_017454855.1 Desulfovibrio sp. | reverse complement strand
CCGCGCTTTTCGCCGCGCTTTTCGCTCTTGAGAATCAAATCCTCTTCCCATTCCTTGAGCGCTTCGCCAAACATGGAACTGTCTCCTTTGATTTGCAAGTATTCGGCTTCGCTTTTAATGATCTTCCGCTGCTTGAGAAAGAGGCATATCCACTCGTCGAAGGTTTGCCGTAAGGATTCGGAATGCTGCTGCAAATCTCTAAGAACGTCCCGCAGCAGCCTGACCACGGAATCACCCTTTTTCATTTGTTCCAAACGGAACAAATGCGCGCACACGCCCCGGGCAGTGTCTATCGCTTTTTGCGAAAGGGCATTCTCGTCTATGAGAAAAAATCGCTGCGTCGGCTGATAGGCCAGCAAGCCCCTGGGCATGGGGCACAGCAGGGATTTGATGTCACGGGCCGCATGCCATTTGGTTCTGCCGTTGTAAATGACAATGGGGAAAATCGGCGGCAAACGGTCGCCGGGTTTGATTTCTCCCTGATCGATCAAAAATTGCCAGAGCAGAGACGCATAGACCAGAATACGCACTGGCATAAAGGGATCAACGCTGCTCTGAAACTCCAGCATCAGAAAGAGAAAGCTCGGCACCTTCTGCCACTGCAAACGCCAGATGGCGTCACCGTAACGCTGGCTGAATCCTCTGGTCACACGTGCCGTAGGAAAGGGTTCCAGTGCGGAAAAATCCATATCCTTGACAAAGTCCGCCTTCACAAAGTCCTGCACAAGACTCGTGACCATGTCCTTGTCCGAGAAAAACGCCTTGTAAGCGCCGTCTGTGGGCGTACGTCGTTTGACCATTACGTACGTGATTCACGACGCCTGGTCAGGGGTGGTATGCCTGTGGCGCTGGCGGCAGCGTTGGTATTTTGACGACTTTGCGGCGCGGTATTTTGTGCCCCATTCGATGACGCGGTATTCTGCGTGCCATTCGAGACCGTGGGCATCTCAAAGCCCTGCGAAGCCGGGCCATCGTACCAGGCCGCATCGGACGCGGAAGGCACGACTGCTGGAGCAGGCTGTTGCCGGGACGCGGCTTGGAGGGGCGTTGCAGAAGGCTCGTGTGAGGCCGCTTCCGACTGGCTCTGGCTTGCAGTCGCACTGCCCTGCGCCACACTGCCGTTCTGTTGCGCGTGATAGGCGGCAATGCCCGCACCGGCCCTGCTGTTGGGACCCGTGCCATCCGTAGTGAGTGTGCGAATCACATCCTTACGCCCCGTGCGACTGCCATTTGGCGGTATATTGGTGGTATAACGCACTCTGGTTGTCGGCTGTGGTGTGCCCCCGGGTATAGCACCACTCATTTGCACGGCAGTTTCGGCCATGTCGCGTAGCTGCGGCGAAAGTTCCACGTCACTGCCCAACTGCATGCGGGCTGACACACCAACTGTCTCTGTCGGAGACGTTGAGACAGCTTCGTTCATGCCTGTTCCACCTGCTTGTACTCCCCGAGACTGGACGGTGAGCGGCGGAATGCCAGAGACTGGCTGCTGCGCATTGGCATTGCGTTGCTCGCGGCTAGATCCAAGGCCCGCCAGCTGACGCATGGAAGGACGCACAGCGCCGGGTCCCAACTTGCTTCCCGCTTCAAACTGGGCCATACGCGACTGCATCATGGCGGAATTCATAATGTCAGGAGCGGCGACGGTCCGACCTGCCTGCGCAGCAGAACGTTGCACCGCAGTATTTTCCGTTGAAGCCACGCTCGGAGCTTCGCCTTCATAGATGGGCGCCGGACGGACGGCCTCGGGGCGCGATGCGGGTTGACCGACAGGAGCGCTGTTCCCGGCATCGTGCTGTTGTCCCTGCGCAATATTTCGGCCCTGACCGCCTGAAGACGAATCCCCACTGCCGACGGATGGATTCTGAGCCGCCTGTGCTTGCGCAGACGCCTCGCTAGTTGCCGCAGGGGCTTCAGCCGCTGCGGCTGGCGGTGTGGGCAGCATGGACACTACTTCGGGCACGAAGCCTCTGGGACTGGCGTTGGCTGCATCCATGGCCGTGGTACGGCTGGCATTGCCCAGGTTGGTCGAAAGCTGGGCGTACATCATATCCGCAAGACCAATGCCGCCCACGGATGTCATCTTTTTGGCAAGTTCCTGATCGTACATTCCCTGCCAGAACTGTTCTTCGCGACCGTGCAGCAGTGTGGACTTGGGCAATGTCTTACGCATTTCCTCCCACATCTTCTGGATGAAGATGGATTCAAATCCTTCGCAGGCTTCGCGGAGCTTCTTTTCCTTCTGCTCGGCAGTGCCTGCCTGGGCTAGGCCTGCCAACCGGGACTGGAATTCACTGCGGGAAATTTCAGAAGTACTGGCTTCCGGCGGCATCACATTGCTGGCAAAGGGCGTTGTCATCCTAGATCACCTCCAAGGCTGCATGCAGTGATCCTGATGCCTGCAGCGTACGCAAGATGGAAATGAGGTCGCGCGGCGTAGCGCCAATGGCATTGAGTCCATCCACCAACTCCTGCAGTGTGGCGCCTTCCACCATCATCAGGTGGCGCTGTTCCTCGCGGACATTGGCTTCGGTCTGCGGCGTCACCACAGTCTGTCCCTGGGAGAAAGGACCAGGCTGGGACACTTGCTCACTCTCCTGCACGGTTATCTGCAAATTGCCATGGGCCACGGCTGCTCGCGAAATGCGCACATCCTTGCCCAGAACCACAGTACCCGTCTTTTCGTCGACCACCACCTTGGCAGCGGTGTCGGGATTGATGTCCAAATTTTCCACCGAAGCCATCAGGGGCACGAGATTATTGCGGTATTGCGGCGGCACGTTCATGGTCACGCTGTTGGCATCCACGGCGCGTGCGTACTGTCCGCCCATGGCCCCGTTGAGACGCTCGGCAATCTGCTGCGCTGTGGAAAAATCCCCCACGCGCAGGTTGAGCGTCAGGGTGTTCTGTTGGTTAAATTCAAAGGGTATGGCCCGCTCCACAATGGCGCCGCCAGGGATGATGCCTACCGTGGTCACATTCTTCGTGGTGCTGGCGGCCTTGCCGGTGGCAGATATGCCGCCCACTGTCAACGCCCCCTGGGCCAGACTGTAAATCTTCCCATCCACGCCCTTGAGGGCCGTCTGCAAAAGCACGCCGCCCACAAGCGATGTAGCGTCGCCCACAGAAGACACCGTCACGTCCAGCCTTGTGCCTGGCTTGGCCGATACGGGCATGCGCGCCGTGACCATGACCGAGGCCACGTTCTTGATCTTGAGCTTGGAGGAATCTACGCCCACCCCCATGCGATCCATCATGTTCTTCATCGAACTGAGCGTAAACACGGAATCCTTCTTGTCTCCCGTGCCCTGCAGGCCCACCACGAGACCGTAGCCGATGAGTTGGTTGTCACGCACACCAGAAAACGTGGCCACATCCTTGATGCGCACGGCTTGCGCGGGCATGGCCCAACAGACGACTATGGTTGCGACGACTATCCACACAATTGATTGGCGCAGCGCTGTCAAATTCATGTCACAGTCTCCTTCCCGGCTATCCCCGGCACAAGAAGTATTGCAGATTTCATGCCGGATGAAAAGCCTGACTCCTGTGAAAAAAAGAACCGTCCTGCGCAAGGCAGGACGGCTCCAAGGCTGGAGTTAACAGACGCTGGCTATGGCTGGAACAGCCACGGTTCCTCACGCACCAGATTCTCTGCTATGAGGCGACTGTCTGGCTTGTAGGTTCCATTGGCCACCTGAATGCGCAAAGATGCCACCTTGTCAGCGCGCACATCCGGCGTGTTCTGGGCCGTGCGGCGCGCCTCGGTCAACAGCAGGGCATCCTGTGATACCGTGACAGTATCACCTTGCGCGTTTACGGCTTCTTCCTTGACTCCCCTAGATTGCGACCGGTTGTCGGTACTCTTCTCCAGGCTTGTCGCCACGCCATACGCACCTGATCCCGTCGAGCTGCTTCTCTGAATTTCCATACGCTACTCCGCTCTTACGCCCCTGCACTCTCGACCGACGTTGCAAGCATGCTTTCACTGATCTTTTGCCGCGTTATACGCCAAAGGGCATTGCGCGAGGCCCGCTGTTTCTCCTCCGAGAGGACTTCCATGCCATCGGGGCCTTGGCCCACAATACGCAATCTGCCCCCCGGGGGATAGGTAAAGCGCACCTCCTGGCCCACTTCCTTGCCCAATTCCTGGCGAATAGACTCCACGACAGGATTGTCGCTCCCGGTATAGATCAATGTCTCGTACAGCTCGCGCGCGACCCTCTCCACCATTTCATGGCGCTTTGCGGACGGGTCAGGGTCATTGGGATCCTCGCCCTCGGCAAGCCTGCGGCGCATCTTGAAGCGGGCAAGACGCCGGGCCGCAAGCAGTTGTTGCTCGTATCCCTGAAGCATGATGCGCATGCGCGCTATATTCGCGTCGGCCATGTAGAACCCCGTCCTTGCTCTCTTTTCGACACGCCTTGCCAAAACTTTAGGCTCTTGGCCAGGTATATGCAAAGGATGCTGCACACGCAAGATATTTTTCTCGCACTAAAAACGCCCAGTGGCCTCCACGAGGCGTTGGCACATATCCGCTTTGTTCAAGGTATACAGATGTATGCCCGGTGCGCCGGCATCCAGCAGGCGGCAGATGAGCTTGACGGCATAGTCAAGTCCAGCGGCGCGCAGCGCTTCAGCCCCACCCTCCTTGTGGGCCTTTTCCAGTCTCAGGTAGAGCTTGCCGGGTATATTTGCCCCGCAGAGCGAGAGCATGCGTCGCAGGGAATCAAAGCTCTGCACGGGCAGGATGCCCGGAATGACGGGTGTGACAATACCCTGCGCCTTAAGCTGCGCCACGAGTTCCACATACTCGCGCGCGTCAAAGAAAAGCTGGGTCACGGCAAAATCCGCTCCTGCGCGCAGTTTTTCGGCCGTGTGCAGACGATCTTCGGCAAAGGTTGCGGATTCTGGATGCGGCGCTGGATACGCCGCCACGCCAATGCCCATGTCCGGCCAGCGTTCATGAATAAAACGCACCAGGTCAACGGCATGCCGGAAGGTGGCCTGTTCCCAGTCCCAAGATTGGTCAGCTGGCGGATCTCCGCGCAGAGCCAACACATTGTCCACTCCGGCCTGGCGCAGTTGCCCGATGTAGTCGGCAATGCCCTGGGGTTCAGCGCCAACACAGGTCAGATGGGCCATAACGGTCAGTCCCCGACGCACAAGTTCGGCAGTGACATCCAGGGTGTTTTGCTGCCGTCTGCCCCCGGCGCCATAGGTAACCGAAACAAACAAGGGATTCAAGCAACGCAGACGTTCTACCGTGGCATAAAAATCCGGCAACTGGGTCGCGTCGGCAGGTGGGAAAAATTCCAAAGAGCAAAACGGCGCCCGGGCCTGGCCCACAAGTTTCCCAATATGCATGACAAGATCTCCTTGAACAGGCTGATGAAACATCCAGAGGGGATATCCCTTCATTATATGCTGATATTACTATATCAAGATATACTGATACGTCAAGCTGCTGCCGCAGCAACGTGCCAGCGCCCAAGGCGTTCTTCTTTCTCCTGAAGGCTCAATCCTCTGCCGAGAGCATACGTGCAGAGGACATGAAAGGGATGCAGTATGGCAGAAGCGGCTGCAGTCGACGCGCAGCCTCGTGTCTTGATAAATGGTACGAGCGCAAAAGTATTACAGGTCTGATCCCCTCAACACTGCGCTGATCACAGCGTCCATGTTTGCTAGGGAAACAAGACGCAGCCCACCGTCGACCGAGATGACCCGCCCAGTTACATCGTAGGATTCCCCATTACCCCAGTCATGCAGCACAAAGGGAACAAGCCAGCCGCTCCCATCCCAACGCGCCTGTCCGATATGACGCACTTCCTTGCGCCCTGTAGAGACATCGGCAAACAAAGGAGCAAGCAAGCCCTGTGTGCCAACATGTCTTGGCTTGCGTCCGGCAAAAGCGCCGGATGCTATGCCCTGCAAGACAAAGGCACGCGCCTCATTGAGCAAGAGTGTGCGTACATTCTCTTGCGCAGCCTGGGTAAACAACAACGCAAGCATTGGAGGAAATTCACGGGCCTTTTGCCTATCCCGCGCAAAACGCCCCAAGCAGTTCAGAGCTTGTTCCAGGATGGCATCGACATCCACCAGCCGTGCAAAAACCTTTGCATCGGCAGCTTCCACGGCCTTGCCTGCATCCTGAATGCATGTACGCGGATCAGCCCCTGCCGCCACAGGATGGAACCACAGGCTCAGCAGGAAGAGCAATAATGCCCCTATTGCAGCACTGGCAAAACAACGCGTCCTGTCCTGGCGTTCGTACGTCAACATTTGCATATTTCCTCCGGTATCGTCCCCTTGAGAGCCATGGGCAAGCCACAACTGACAAAGATCACAGAAGTGCAGACGCGCGCAAGCATCTGATTGGACAGCCCCAGAACATCCTGAAAGGCGCGTCCCGAAGCAGACAGAGGAACCATGCCCAAACCCGCCTCCAGGCTGACCAGGCCAAAGGGCAGCCCATGACCAGCCATCAAGGTCATCAGGGCCGCCAGGCGCTCAAGGATGGACTTTTCTGCAAGGCCCAAAGCCAATTCATTGGCAATCCACAGGCTCACGCAATCAAACAGAACCACGCCAGGCAGCGCTTCGGCAGTGTCAGCAAGATGTTTACGGATGGCATTTGCAGGGTCAACGGGCGCTTCTAGACATTGCCACCCCGTCCCGCGTTCGGCCCTATGCCTGGCTATGCGGGCAGCCATTTCCGCATCCTCGGCGACAGCCGTAGCAACATACAAACGACGTGGAGCACATGCCTCAGCCCACCTCTGCGCCAGCGCACTTTTGCCGCTGCGAACGCCGCCCACGAAAAGCATGGCCTGTCCGCTCATGGCATTACCTCCGCATCAGGCAACCTTGCTGGCGGCTCGGGAAGTGTCAACACCGAGTGTGGCCAAGACCTGCTATCAGCAAAGCCAGAGGGCTTTTCACCTGCTGCAGACGGCTGCATTCCTGTTTTTCCGGCAGGCAGGGGAAGCGACTGCCGAGGAAGGTTGTGCGCCGACGTCTCTGCCTGCTCATCCCCCTGCGCGGCGACATAGGCCTCGCCCTGGAGTCCTTGCCCACTGCGTTGCACAAAATCCCGCAAAATGCCAGCTGCTGCATGTACAGAATCCAGGGCCTGTGCGTCTTGTTTCACGCGACGGCCAACCCAGCGAGCCAAAAACAGCAAGGTGTCGTCATCCAATAATCCTCCGCCGGTCTGCCGTATGGCCGCCACAAGCGTCCTTTCGGTTTTGGTCTGGATGTCCAGGGCACGCCGGTAGCGGGCCGCCAGTCCTTCCGCACGCAGCGCTAGCGTCGAAATCTGCGCGCCTGTGGCCCTGTTTTCCCGTAGCTGCTGCAGCTCAAAAAGGACGTCGGCCATGTGCGCGTTGATGTTCGTGACGTCCTGCGCTGCCTTGTCCACTGCCTCCAAGCGCGCTAAGAGGCCAGTCATGGAAGCCACTCCCTCCAGGGCGTCGGCTAGCTGGGCCATGCGGCCTGCCAATGCGCTGCGGAATTGCCCAATCTGCCTGGGCGTAAACCCCCTGGCCACAGCCTCGCGATTGAGCGCCTCGAGAAAACGGACGACATAAAGATTGTATAAACCGCGCAGCATGGTAGGGTGAAAGGCATAGCGCATGAGCGCATCACGCCCGCCGCGCCCTTGGGATGACGCCGTGACAAGCATGGCGCCATAGCGCTGATTGAGGGACTGCACGCTGACATTCAGCGTACCTGTGCGCCCGCCATCCTTATACCGTGATACCAGCCAGGCAGCCAGATCTTCCACCACATGGGGACGCACACGGCTATCTTCCGTCACCCTGGGCAGAGTCGCAACGGCTTCGTTGCCTGCAGGACTGCCCTGGCCAGACTGGACGCTTTCCCCCTGCTTCGAGGGCATCTGCGCAGCAACGACGGCATCGTTGCTTCCGCTTGCGGCAACAGTCTGGGAGGCTGTAATGTGCGCCGTGGAACTGCCAGTGGGGGCTACGGGACCTTGCACCGTCTGACCAGCCAGTGTGCCTGGCAAGGTCATGGGCTTGACAACGGCTTCTGGCAACGGTGGCGGCGCTGCGCGCAAAACATTCCCCACACCGGCAAGCGCAGTACCTTCCGTGGCCGTATTGAGCGCATTGGCTGCCTCTTCTCGCCAACGCAGACGCGTTGCGTCATCGCGGGTAAGCCAAAAAGCCGCACTGCCCACAAGCAGCACGGCAAGCGTAGCCAGCAGACAGATTGTGCGCCTTCCCGCCCCACCGGGATCCGGCTGAGGCAATACCGCCGGGGAACCGTCCAGGAGGTTTTTCTCTAATACCATAGATTCTCCTACTGCGGCACAATGTCATCCACGCATGCGCATCATCCACAATGCACATCCTATCATTGTGTTCTCTGGCTGTGAAGAGTTTTCCAGACTCTTTCAAGACTGTTTCCAGGCTGTTTCCAGACAGACAATCGTTTCTGTGGGCTGACAAATATTGCCGCGCTCATTGTTTGTCCAGCGCCTGTCACGCATTGCATCCTGAAGGCGCTGCGGCTATACTGTGTTCGGTGAGAGTTTTCATCTCCAACATTGTGCTTGCATGGCGATTGAGAGGCACAGCATGGCAAACATACCTAATATCCTCACTATTGCCGGTTCCGACTCCGGCGGTGGAGCTGGCATCCAGGCAGACATCAAGACCATCATGGCCCTAGGCGGCTATGGTATGAGCGTGATTACTGCGCTCACGGCGCAAAACGGTCTCGGCGTTTCGGGCATTCACGCGCCTGATCCGGAATTCGTGACCCTGCAGCTCCAAACAGTGCTGGAAGGCTTTCCCGTTGCCGCAGCGAAAACCGGCATGTTGTTTTCCGCCCCCATCATCCGGGCTGTTGCCCGGGCCTTGCAAGGTCACGCCTTCCCCTTGGTTGTGGATCCGGTTTCCGTCAGTCAAAGCGGCAGTCGCTTGCTCGAGGAGGACGCCGTGGCAGTCCTCGTGACAGACCTGCTCCCCATGTGCGACCTGCTGACCCCCAACCGACCGGAAGCAGAAATGCTCACAGGGATGACCATTCATTCCACGGACGATGCTGCAGCAGCGGGGGAAAAACTGCTGGCAATGGGGGCAAAGGCCGTTCTCGTCAAGGGAGGTCACATGGAAAGCCCGATCTTCGTGACAGATTGCCTGTGCTTGCCCGGCCAGCCTGTCAAACTGCTTCCCCAGGCAAAAGTGGAAACCAACAACAATCATGGCACAGGCTGCACCTTGTCGGCCGCCATTGCCACAGGCCTTGGCCGGGGACTGCCCGTACAGGTCGCCGTGTCTCAAGCCCAAGGCTATCTCAATCTGGCGCTGCGCAAGAGCTATGCTCCTGGCAAAGGATGTGGACCGGTAAACCATGCCGCCGGGCTGCCCATACCGGCCAACCACTAACGCCCTTGCCGCGAACGAGAGAGACCCCGGCTGGCATCACTCCTTTGCCCCTAGGCCACGGGCGACGATGGTTGGCCACAGCAATCGCCCCTTGGTCAGCCTGGCTGCCATGTTGGCGTACTGTTTGCATCTTGACAAAAAACAACCAAAAACGTCAAAAAACAGGCGGCATGGGATGCCTTTTCATTTCAAGATGCAAAAAGTTCTCGACTATCGGGAACAATTGGAAGAAGAAGCCAAGATTGATCTTGCCCAGAAAGAGCAAAAACTGCAAACGGCTTGTGTGCGCTTTGACAACCTCAAGTTGGAATTGCGCTCTGCGGAAGACCGTTTGAGTGAGGCGGCGCTCAGATCTGCGGCTGAAGGCTGGTTGCAACAGCAATATGTCAAGGGTCTACGCAACGATGTGGCCGAGGCGGCCATGCAAACCCGCATGTTGCGTCAGCTTGTGGATGAAGCCCGGAAATTGCTGTCAGAACGCGCCATCGACCGAAAATTGCTGGACAAGCTCAAAGAACGCCAAAAAAACACCTTCCTGCATGATGCCTATCTGAAGGAGCAACGTATCAATGACGAAACAGCCACGCTCAGGTACAAAGCTACGTCTCTTTAAGCTCTTTCACTGTCTGGCGGTACTCTGCTTTATCAAGCTCTGCATACTGGGCGTCCTGCTGCTGGATTTGCCCCTGCCTTCGTGGCTTGGAGGCGAAAATCCCCAGACAGCCCGCCAAGAGCAGACATCCCCCCATGCCCCAGATTCCCGTGCCCAAGACAAGGCAACGCATCCTGATGCCACGTCCGCTCCGACCGCCGTGCAGCAACCTTCCCCGTACAACGAAAGTCCTGTTCGGTTGGCCCTGAACAAACCGCCGGTCTACAGCGATTCTGAACACGCACCGCAGGGGGCCGAAGCAGCCCGCCTCGCCGCCACTGCGCGCCCGCGCACCATTGGCGCAGACCCGCTTGTTGACGCCGCACTGCCAGCTCCCCTTATCCGAGCTGGCCTGCCCCAGGAAATGCCGGGATTCTCTGGAAATGGCAGCAGCGCCGAACCCATTTTCACCCAGCACCTGCCAACGCCGGAGGCCTTGCCCGCACCCGTGGCGCAACCAGGTACGCCAACGGAAGGACTGCTCCTCGCCTCAGCGACGCCCAAAAGGGCCGACGAATCTGATTGGCTGGATTTTCTGGGACTGCGCCGCCTGCCCGTTCCGGGTTTGGGCAGCGTACAGGCGGCCCATGCCGCAGCCCTTGATATGCCGACACCGCAAATGCCCAGAACCCCGACGCAAACTTCCGCATTTGCGCCGCAAGAACAGGGAGCGCCGCTCACCCTGCCAGGCGCCCCGCCCATGCCTAGCAATATTCCGCGCGGTCAAAGCAGTGACGGAGCGCCCTTGCCACAACGCAGCGCAGCATCGTCTGCACAGATACCGCCACTCACGCCACCGCAAACAGGGATGCCAGTGCCGCGCATAGAACGTGGAGGGGCAGCCCTTGGCCACGACGCCAACGCCAAAGCACAGGAACTTTCGCGGCAGGAGCAGGATATCCTCATGTTGCGGCAACAGATGGATCAACGTCTCAAAGACATGCAGAATACCGAACAAAAAATGCAGGACATGATCCGCGAAGCCAAGGGCCTGGAAAATGAAAAGGTGAAGCGCATGATCCTCACCTATTCCAATATGAAACCCAAGGCCGCTGCCAAGGCTCTGGAACAGACGGATGAAAGAGTTGCCATCCGTATTCTTTCGGGCATGACGCCCAAGCAAGCCGGTGAAATCATGACCCATATGGATGCCACGAAAACAGCCAAGCTCACGGAACTCGTCACACGCATGAGGATCAGCGATTGACGCGCATCAGGCTCCTGGTCGCCTATGTGGGCACCCATTACAGCGGCTGGCAAATACAGGAAAAACCTGCCCCGCCGCCCACTGTCCAGGGTTTCCTGGAAATGGCCCTGGCCAGGATATCCGGCCTGCCCCTACGCGCCTATGCTTCCGGGCGGACGGATGCTGGTGTGCATGCCCACGGGCAGGTCGTGCATTGCGACGTGCCCGAGGCCAAAGCGGGTATTGACTGGCGGCACAGTCTCAATGCCCTATTGCCAGATGATATCCGCATCATCCAGGCTGACCGCGCCTGCCCAGGCTTCCATGCCCGCAAAAGCGCGCTCCACAAAACCTACAGCTACCAATTCTGGCAGGAATCCGGCTTCGTGCCCCCGCACATGGCCCCCTATGTCTGGGCCTGCGGCCCTCTCGACAGCGCTTCCATGCAGAGCGCATTACATCATCTTGTGGGCAGGCACGATTTCGCCGGACTGCGCAACTCGGGAACGGATGTCGAAAGCAGCGTACGCACTGTCTTGCACGCGGAACTTCGCCCGCAACCCCCTTGCGCAGGATATCCGGCGCACGCGCCTCTCCTGCGACTGACAATTACGGCTGACGGTTTTCTGAAACAGATGGTACGCAATGTGGCCGGTCTGCTCGTGGCCTGCGGGCGTGGCAAAATGGCTCCAGAAACCATCCCTGGACTGCTGGAAAAGCGTAACCGTCAAGCCTTTCCCTCGGTGACGGCCCCGCCCCAGGGTTTGACCCTGGAGCGCGTTGCCTATGGCGATCCCGAACCTTTTTGCCAAGCGTCCGCATAAAAACTTCCACAGGTTATCTGCGTGGAGGCATGGCGTACTCATGGACGTGGGTAATGATGCTCCCTTCCTTGGACAAGCCCTGTTTCGCCGCCCTATCGTACCACAGCGCTGCCTGTTCCGCATTTTGCTCCACGCCCACGCCATGCTCATAGCAGGCCCCCACATAGCGCTCGGCCTGCGCATAGCCCTGTTCCGCTGAACGCAAGGCCCACGCAAAACTCTGCTCCTGATCCTTGGCATAGCCATAACGGCCCTGGCTGTAATACAGACCCAGATTGAACTGCGCTTCCGCATTGCCCGCTTCGGCTGCACGAGTCATGAGTTCTGCCACGCGTTTCTCATCCTTACCGCCGACGCCAACGCCCACTTCATACAAATAGGCCAACTTGACTTGCGCCTCGCTGTCATTCTGCTCTGCAGCGCTGCGGAGCAATCGGGCCGCGTTTTCCATATCCTGAGGCACACCCAGCCCATTTTCATAACAGCGCGCCAAAAGAACCTGGGCACGCGCATTGCCCTCCGAGGCAAGAGGCTGCAGCATTTGCACCACCTTTTTATATTGCCCGATATTATACGCTGACCAGGCGGCGTTCAATGTCTGATCCTCGGCTGTCTGCGCAGTCGGCTGCGCATGAGCGTTCATCAGGAATCCCAGCATCACGATCATCGCCATACAGAAAATCTTCATGTCCTCAACTCCTGTGTTCAAAATTTTCAATGAGATTGACATTACATACCATCAAAAGCATACTTGGCAAGTCAAATCTTTGTCATGCCCAGCGGCAAGGATTGCTGCCTGTAACTGCGGTTCCGAGGTGACCATGCGGTACCCGCCCCTGCAGTCTCCCCTGCTCTGGCAGACCTACCTGGCCTTCTGGATCATGGGCATCCTCGCTGCGCCCTGGCCCGTTCCTGCCGCCATATGCGCAGTCCTGATCATTGGCGTTGATGACCGACTTTGGCATTGCCAGCGCCTTTTTTTCGCCTTGTTCTGCTTTGTGGCCGCCCTGCTGACGGCGCAATGGCAACTCTACGGTGCGCCAGGGCGCACATCTTTCCCCGACATGGCTGACATAAACGCCCAGCAGCGCCTGTGCGCCGTGGTGCGCGACACCCAGGGGCTGCCAGACAACCGCCTGCGCATTTTGCTGGCCAATGCCAGCGTACAGCAGGCATCCCCGAGCAAGCCCCTCCCTGGCCTGATCCAATGGACATGGGACACACCGACAGCCGATGCGCCTTTGCCGGGACAAAGCGTCTGTCTTGCCCGCCGACTGCTGCCTGTCGGTGGCTTTGCCAAT
>JAFTCE010000029.1 GCA_017454855.1 Desulfovibrio sp. | reverse complement strand
CAAGATGACGGGCGGCATTGCCGGCATCGCTGACTCCGTAGCCGCCGGTCACTTGGAGAGTACGCCTGCGGAAGCTGCGCTCTTGGATCAGGCTGTGCGCCGTGGTGATGAGTTCAGCACATTGTCCACAGCCATGTCCCAGATGATAACGAGTCTGAAGCAGCTCATGCATGAGAGCGAAGAAAAGACCCATGCCGCAGAACAGGCCACCATTAAGGCTCAGGAGGCCACGGCAGTGGCCGAAGAGGCCGCACGCAAGGCCGAGAACGCTAAGCGCGAGGGCATGCTGGCCGCTGCTGACCGCTTGGAAGGCATGGTCAACGCCATTTCCGCCGCAGCCAGCGAGCTTTCTGCCCAGATCGAACAGTCCGATCGCAGCGCGGTGGAATCCTCGCAGCGTCTGAGCGAAGCTGCCACGGCCATGAATGAAATGAATGCCACCGTGCAGGAAGTGGCCCGCAATGCCTCTTCTGCCTCTACGGTTTCTACGGAAACACGCAGCAATGCCGAGGAAGGTCAGAAGATCCTCAACAATGCCATGACCAGCATCAATCAGGTGCAGAAGGTGTCCATGGATCTCAAGGACGACATGGGCACGCTGCATGAGCATACGCAGAACATCAGCCAGATCATGAACGTCATTTCGGATATCGCCGACCAGACCAACCTGCTGGCCCTCAACGCCGCCATTGAAGCCGCCCGTGCTGGTGAGGCTGGGCGCGGGTTCGCCGTCGTGGCCGATGAAGTCCGCAAGCTGGCAGAAAAAACCATGGCCTCTACCAACGACGTGTCCAGCGCCATCACGGCCATTCAGGGCAGCGCCCAGCAGAGCGTTAACCGCATGGAGCAGGCATTGCAGAATGTGGAGCAGGCCACGAGCCTGGCCCAGCAGTCTGGCGAGGCCCTGCAACAGATTGTGGGTAATGTGGAAGACACGGCGGATCAGGTGCGTGCCATTGCCACGGCGTCGGAAGAACAGTCTGCCGCCAGCGAGGAAATCACGCAGTCCATTACCACTGTCAACGAAATGTCCGCACAAACAGCCCAGTCCATGAGCGAAGCAGCCAAGGCCATTACCGACCTGGCCCAGCAGACTGAACGTTTGAGCGCGCTCATTGAGGAAATGAAGCGGAGCTAATTGGCTTTTAGGATAAGAATGCCAAAGCCCTCGAAGATAGTTTCTTCGGGGGCTTTTTTATACGTTGCAGCGAAGCATGGCGTGTTTGCCGTGAATTGCTGTGGGCATCACAGTTTTTGAGCGCCAAGCAGATAAATATCCAAGAAAGACTGGTGGTTGCAAACGATGATACAGCCAGGATGGCGAACGGCCATGTCAGCATGGTGCAGACGTACCGGTAGCCAGGGATGGAGCAGAAAGAGCATGGAACGACCATAGCGCCAGATGTGCCTGCGGGCTGCATGGGGCAGGGATTGTGGGCTGAGGGGCTTCAGGAAAGCAAGGCAAAGGGCAAGGGGCAAGAGCAGCGCCGTCCAAAGAAAGAATATGACGTAAATGGCGGCATTAGTGCAAAGATGCTTGTTGCGGATGGCAGTGACGTGCATAGTGAGCGCTTTGGTTGCTGTCCTCTGGTGAGAAGAAATTTTTCACGATACATCGCTCCAGAGTCAAGAAAAAATTTGTCAAGACCAAAGGCTGTCATGAGCGCAGGGGCGTTCTCGCCACGAAGACAATAGCCACCATCTTGGCTCCTGCTGTGAGCAGGGCCTGTGTGGCTTCACGCAGGGTGCTGCCCGTAGTCAGCACGTCGTCGAGAAGCCAAAGGCGTAACCCATGTGTCTGCGGTTCAGCCCGAAAACTGTTGCGCACATTGGCACGACGATCTTGGGCCGACAGTTGTGCTTGTGCTGTGCTTTGTCGTATGCGCGTGAGCAAATCTGTGCGTAGCGTGAGTCCAGTGAGGGTGCAGAGTGCCCTGGCCAGCTCATGGGCCTGATTGTAGCCGCGTTTATACAGATGATTCGGATGCTGGGGTATGGCCAGGACGGCGTCAGGCCGTGGAAGGCAGGCCACGGCCTCACAGAGGAAATGGGCAAGGGATCTGGCAATATAGAGCTGACCGCCCAACTTGAGCCGCAGGAGCATGTGACGCAGGGGACCCGTATACAGACCATGAAATGCCAGTCCATGCCAGGGCGGGGGATCGTGCAGGCACGAGGGGCAGATGGCGGGCTGGATTGACCTTGGCAGGGGAAATCCGCAGCGCCGACAGCGTGATCCTGCGTACGCCTTGAGCATGGCGGCGCACGGTTGACAGAGACTTACGTTGCCTTGCTCGTCGCGTTTTGGCGTAAAGGGACGCAGGCAGTGGGCACAGCGGCGCTGGTCAAGTCCCAGGACGTGCAGGGCGGCCAAGGCGTACCCTGTCAAGCCAGGCAGGTGCTTGCCCAATCCTGCCCCCAGGCGTGCAGTCCCGCCATGAGGGCGGGACGTTCGTGTATGTTGGCGTGGCTTTCCATACCGCGCAAGAGACGGCTTTCCCTCAGGGAGAAGCCCAATGGGGCCAGAAAATGCCCCAGGGTCAGCAGGGCACCGCTAAAGAGTTGACGGCCTTGAATGCGACCGGCAGTGAGCAGCGCCAGGGCTGGGCGCAGCGCGCCTGGCTGGCTGGTCATGGTTCGTTGCTGTTCCCAATAACGCTGTGTTCTGTCCACAAGGGCCTTGAAGTGCGCCGGCAGGTGATAGAAGTAGATGGGCGAGGCCACGAGGAGAAGTCGGGCGGATCGCAGGGCAGCAAAGATGTCATCGGCATCATCCTTTTTCCTACCCGTGCTGCCCGACAGGGCACAGGCATGCGGTGGCTGCGCACAGGCCCCACAGCCTGTGCACGGCGCGATGGTGTACGCGCGCAGGGGCAGGATGTCCGTAGTCGCTCCAGCCTCGCACAGGCCCTGTGCGAAGATGTTTGCCGCCGTGTCCGAAATGCCGTGAACCCTGGGACTGCACAGCAGGATAAGGGCCTGCTTCATGCCGTGAAGGCGCCGCAGAAGGGATTGTGCATCTTTTCGTCACCGATAGTGGTGGACGGCCCATGCCCGGGATAGGCCACGGTCTCCTCTGGCAAGGCAAAAAGCACTGTGGTCACGGCCCGAAGTAGGGTAGCCTGGTCGCCGCCGGGGAAATCCGTTCGTCCCAAAGAACGGTAAAAGAGGGCGTCACCCGTAAATACCACATGTTCCTCAGGGAAATAGAGGGAAATGCCGCCGGGCGTGTGGCCGGGCGTGGAGAGTACCTGGCATTCCATGCCGCCAAACGTGGTCTTGCCCAGGGGAATGGGCTGGCAGTCAAAGTCGTGAACCAAGGGGAAGCCCCAAATGCCCCCCCGTGCGGCCTCTGTATCTGCCAGAGCGTCATCGTCCGCTGGCACAAGGACGGGGGCGCCAGTAGCCTTGGCCAAATCGTACACGCCATAAATATGGTCAAAATGGCGGTGGGTAATGCAGATAGCCGCCAGTCGCAGGTTATGGCTTGTCAAATAGCTCAGCATGGGTGCTGGGTCGCCGCCCACGTCAATGGCGACGGCTTGGGAAGCGTTGTGGATGATGTAGCTGTTGGTCTCCAAGGGGCCAAGGGGAAAATCGGCGACGGGCATGGGCTTCCTCTGTGGGTTGACTGGAAGCGCGACAGGCGTGGAGAGGGCGCATTCCAGCAGGATACATGTTTCAATCCACAGTCGGCCCCATCCGCCGACTGACTCCGCAACCGGCGGATAGGAGCCGTGCGGATTGCCCCTCCCTGAAGGAAGGGGTTACAGGTAAGGATGCCATCGGCTTCGCCGTCCGTCAATAGCATTTTTCCCCCTAAAGGGGGAGGTTTCAAACCACAAAGGAATTTTTGATGAACTACGTCCGTTGCGTGATGCGCTCTGAAAAGAATGTGCGCTGAAAAATCATACCCAGATAACATCAAACCTGGCTGTTTACGTAGCGAGATTTTGCGTACGTGCCAGGTATGGCATGTGACCGACACGCCACTTGTCCATGTCTACGGCTTGTGCTATGGAGAGTGCGGTGGAGGTTGCCATGAGGAACATGCTTCCTGTGCAGATATTCCCCAAGACTTTGCTGCGCAAGCAAGGCTTCTCGGGCTGTGTTGTCCCGTGTGGCCTTGCCCGCAGCGTGCCTAGCCCATGATTCCCTTAACTATCATCTTCCTCTCCCTGGCCTCGGGCTATGCTCTGCGACGGCTGCGGGAAAAAGGGGGCGGAGAAGATACTGTTTCTTCTCGTCTGCGCCATGTGCTGCAGATGGTTGCCCTCTTTGGCTGCATACCGCTGGCCGCCATGCTCTCCCTGTGGGGGTTGCACAGGCCGGAAGTGCATCTGCTTTTGTTGCCTTTTTTAGGTTTGGCAGCATGGGGCTGGGGAGGGGGGCTTGCGCTCATCTTGGCTCGACTGCTCAAACTCAACAGGGCGGCGACAGGCAGTTTTTTTTGTTGTGGGGCATTTACCAATATCGGAGCTGTGGGTTCCCTGGTCTGCCTCATGTGGCTGGGCGAGGCATCCATTGCCTTGACTGCGCTGTACCGGCTTTGCGAGGAGATGTTTTATTTCGGCGTGGCTTTGCCCGTAGCCAGGCGATTTGGCACGACTGGTCCGGTCGTGTTTGCCAGGCCCTTCCGTTCGCCCCTGCTCTGCGCCGTCCTCTGCGCTCTGGCCCTGGGCATCGCCCTCAACATGCTGGGAGTGCAGCGCCCGGAATGCCTGGGTGACGTTGCGGCGGCACTTGTGACCCTGTCGACGATCTTTTTTTTGTTCTCCATCGGGCTGGGCTTGCGGCTTTCCCGTCTTCGGTGGTATATTCCCCAAAGTTTGACGATGTGCGCCATCAAGTTTTTGCTGGTGCCCTT